>JALYPI010000126.1 GCA_030856445.1 Bacteroidota bacterium | reverse complement strand
GAATTAATGACAAATGGATCATTGATAATATCAATTTTTTCCCTGAATCTATTGTTGAAGTTTATAATCGCTGGGGGGAAATGTTATTCAGATCAAACCCTGGTTATACAAATCCTTGGGATGGAACTTTCAATGGAAGCGAATTACCTGTAGGAACTTATTATTATGTTATTAATCTTCATGATGAACGCTTTGAACCATTAACAGGACCAATTACTATAATGAGATAAACTATATGCTAAAGAAAATAATAATAATCCTTTTTCCTATATTGTTTGCTTCAGTTATGCTCAAAGCACAACAAATGCAACATTATAGTCAGTATTTCCTCAATGATTTTGCAATCAACCCAGCCGTGGCTGGAACGGAAGGGTTTTTTGATGTAAGGTCAAATCATCGAAGTCAGTGGGTTGGTATAACTGATTCTCCCAGAACATTTACCCTAAGCATGAATACTCCAATTCATGGAAAAAACATGGGATTAGGAGGAACTATATTTACAGATATTACCGGTCCTACAAGAAGAATCGGAGCAAGCTTTTCCTATTCATACCATCTTCAAATTGCTAAGAAAACAAAATTGGCAATGGGTTTGTCTGCAGGAGTGCTTCAGTTTGCTATTGATGGATCTAAAATAACTGTTAGAGATCCTGGAGACAACTACTTTTCCACAGGCGTACAATCCACAGTTGTTCCCGATTTTGGTTTTGGTTTATATTTATATCATGATAATTATTTCTTTGGTGCTTCTGCTCCTCAGATTACTCAAAACAGATTAAAGTTTTTTGAGAATGTACAGACAAAAGCTAAACTTGAAGATCATTATTTTGTTACCGGGGGTTACAAATTTAATGCAGGAGAAAATTTTCAAATTCAACCCATGTTAATGGTTAAATATGTAGCTCCTGTTCCAATTCAATTTGATATAAGCACAAGAGTAATATATCAGGAAAAAATATGGCTGGGAGCAACTTACAGAACTAAAGATGCCGTTTCTGCCATGCTTGGTTTCATATATCAGGAAAATCTTATGATAGGTTATTCTTATGATTATACAATTTCTGGCCTTCAAAGATACAGTTCGGGTACCCATGAAATAATGCTTGGGCTTCGTTTTGGAGAAGGTTCAAAGCCTTCAGCGCCTTCAATAAATTAAATTAAAATGAGCATATAACAGAAAATCATAATATAAACTCAGCCACGTTAAATTTTTCTTTTAAAATGATAAATCAAATTGTTTTATTTGTTTGAATGCTTTCTACTCTGCCAATTTTTGTTTCTATTTTTCTAAAACCATGCATCTGTTTTTTTAATCTGCTATGTCCAAAAGTTTAATCTTAATCTTAAGCCTTTTGTTTTTTTTACCAGGCTTTGCTCAGGAATACAAACAAGTAATTAGAGGAGTTGTACTTGATAAAGAATCAAAATCTCCATTGCCAGGTGCCTCTGTGGTACTTTCAAGCGACACAGTTAATTTTAGAGGTGTAATTACAGACGAAAAAGGATTTTTCAGACTTGACCAGGTTGCCTTAGGTAGACAGGCTTTAACAATCACTTATATTGGGTACAAACCACTTTATTTAAATGGTATAACAGTAACAGCTGGTAAAGAAGTAATTATTGCAGCTGAACTGGAAGAATCAATTATGTCAATTGCCGCCATTGAAATTTCAGCTACTCGAAATGACCAGCCTCTTAATGAAATGGCAGTGGTTAGTTCAAGAACTTTTGCAGTGGAGGAGACAGAAAGATATGCCGGAAGTAGAGGCGATCCTGCCCGTATGGCCTCAAACTTCGCAGGTGTTCAAGGTGCCAATGATACTCGAAATGATATTGTAGTAAGAGGGAATTCTCCTATGGGAGTTTTATGGAGATTAGAAGGGGTGGATATTCCTAATCCAAACCATTTTGCTATTTCCGGCACATCTGGCGGCCCGGTAAGTGTTTTAAATAACAAGGTGCTTAGCAACTCTGATTTTTTAACCAGTGCTTTTCCTGCAGAATTTGGCAATAGTATAGCAGGCATTTTTGATGTTAAAATGAGAAATGGGAACAATGAAAAACATGAATTTACCGGGCAGTTTGGATTTTTAGGAACAGAACTTACCGCAGAAGGACCTATTTCCAGAGAAAAAAGATCTTCCTATCTTATAAACTACAGATATTCTACATTAAAAATGTTTGATGCTCTTCAAATACCAATAGGCACATCAGCGGTTCCAAATTATCAGGACGGAGCATTCAAATTAAATTTTCCTACAAACAAAGGGAATCTTTCATTTTTTGGGATTGGTGGGAAAAGCAATATTGATATTGTCTTAAGCAAGTTCACTGAACAAACCGAAGAGCTTTATGGGGATAAAGACAGAGATCAGTATTTTGGCACATCCATGGGAGTAACTGGAGTTACATATTCCCATTATATAAATGCTTCAGCTTATACAAAATTAACTTTGTCTGGCTCCTATTCTGAATCTCATTCTTTACATAACTTGATAAAAAGGGATTCTGCTTTTTCTGTTAAATCTCTCGATCCAATATTGAGATATAATAGTGAAGAGACAAAGCTCACTGCTGCTTATTTTTTAAATAAAAAACTAAACAACAGACATACTATTAAACCGGGTTTTTTAATTAACAGGTATCATTTTAACATGAATGATAGTTTATACAATAATGAACAGCAGCAATTCATAACACGTCTTGATCATACAGGGCAAGCACTATTACTTCAACCCTATGTGCAATGGAAATTTAGAATAACAGATGATCTTGAATTTACTTCCGGTATACATTCTCAATATTTTACTTTAAATGGGAGTTCCTCAATTGAACCCCGGGCAGGTATAAAATGGAAATTTTCAGAAAAGCAGGCTTTAGCTTTTGGAGCAGGTATGCATAGCCAATTACAACCTACATATATTTACTTTGCTCAAAGCTATAATGAAGATTTAAATGCAGTTCAGCATAATCGAAATCTTGATTTTACCAGAAGCAACCATTTTGTATTGTCCTATGATTATTTTATTGGAAAAAATTTAAGGTTCATGTCTGAAATTTATTATCAGCAGTTATATAATATTCCTGTTGAATTTCATTCTTCTGCATATACAATTATTAACCAGGGAGCTAGTTTTACACGAATGTTCCCAGATAGTTTGCAAAATACCGGGACTGGTAAAAACCAGGGAATTGAATTTACCCTGGAGCGTTTTTTTAATAAATCTTACTTCTTCCTGTTAACTGCTTCAATATTTGATTCTAAGTATAAAGGAAGTGACGGAATAGAAAGAAACACTGATTACAACGGAAGATTTGCAACTAATATATTAGCAGGTAAGGAAATTAAAACAAGCAAAAAAACATCTTTAGGTTTAAGCACTAAAATAACATGGGCAGGAGGAAGAAGATATACCCCAATTGATATTGATGCTTCTGCTAATGCAAATCAGGCAGTGTATTTAAACGATCAAACCAATAGCTTACAGTTTAGAGATTATTTCAGAACCGACTTTAGAATTAATTATAAAATTAACAGCAAAAATATAACTCATGAAATTGCAATAGATTTGGTTAATGTTTCTAATTCAAAAAATGTATTAGCCCTAACTTATGCTCCTGACCCTAATAACCCCTCAGTAAACCCTCTACGCGAGGAATATCAGCTGGGTTTTTTACCCTTGTTTTATTACAAGATTGATTTTTGATTTTTTATTCCTTCAGTCGTCATTAGATAATAGGCTAGAAAAATTCTTTTTTGGCATTTTTGTAATTAATATTATTATTTAGTTTTAACTAAGTGTTCATTGCTAAAAACGCTTTAGATTATACTTGCTTTTTTACTTAGGAAAGATAGCCATCTCGAATAAATAAATTCGACAAAATTAATTATTTTACCGATGTATCAATAAAAACACCGTATAAATTTTGTGGTTTGAGATATTCAATATACTTTTGCTATAAGTATTAAACTCCTCAAAACGAGAACGTATGAAGCTTTTAAAATCTGTGAATAGGGAAAACTACAATTCATCCTATGCAATTGCTCACGAATTAAGAAACCCTTTAACTAATGTAATGTTATCATGCGAGCATGTAAAAGGAGAATTATGTAAGGAAGGAGTTGATAAGGAAAGCCTTTTAAACTGCATAGCAATAATTGAAAGAAGTTGTGGCAGAATGAATCAGCTTATTGGTGACTTTGTACAAAATGATAAGGTTGCAGAAATTGGGAATAAATCACTAAATGATATAATAGAGGAGAGTTTATCCTTGGCCGGAGATAGGATTAACTTAAAAAAAGTAACAATAGAGAAATGCTATCAATTAAACAAATCCTTTTTATTTCCAGAATTAGAAAAATTACGTGTCGCTTTTCTTAATATCATTATTAATGCTATTGAATCCATGGAATTTGGAAAAGGAATATTGCAAATTACTTCAAGTGAAGATGCATCCTCATTTTTTGTTAAATTCTCGGATAATGGTTCTGGGATGTGCAATTGTGAAATGAATAAATTATTCCAACCCTATTTTACTAAAAAATCAGATGGTCTTGGTATAGGGCTTTTCCTAACAAAGAATATACTGGAAGAAATAAATGCAACAATTAGTGTGGAAAGTATACTTGGAAAAGGTACTTCCTTTACTATTAAATTCAATAATGAGATTTCATAAATTAATCCGAAATTTCAATAAAGCTATATCCTTCTTTTGAAAAGTGATCAAGAGTGTTTGGCAATGCACTCATCAGATTTTTTTTGGCTTTCTCGCTATCATGAAAAACAATGATGGAACCACTTTTAGTGTGTTTTTTGATATTCTTAAAGCAGTCCTCTTTGGAAATTTCAACGCTATAATCATAGCTTAAAACATCCCACATTATAATTTTATAATCAGGCTTTAGTAATCTGGCTTGTTTAAAAGTGATCTTTCCATAAGGTGGACGGAAAAGATTGGAATTTATTACCTGGCTACATTTTTTAACATTCTCCAAATAAAGGTGGCAACCTGTTTTCCACCCATTTAGATGATTATAAGTGTGATTTCCTACTTTATGCCCCTCATTTGTTATTCTTGCAAATAATTCAGGATATTTTTTTGCATTTTCTCCAACACAAAAAAAAGTTGCTTTGGCATTGTATTGTTTTAATAAATCGAGCACAAGTGGAGTAACTTCAGGCACAGGGCCGTCATCAAATGTAAGATAGATGCTTTTTTTTTCAGGATTACACCTCCATATAAACCCGCTAAAAAGTAGCTGCAGCAAATATGGAGGTTTAGTCCAAAACATTATTTAGCAAAAAATTTGCCTCTTAATTCTTTAAAAAGTTGACTTTGTCCCGGCTGAACCAGTGAAAGTTGTTCTTGTAACTGATCAGCAAGTTCTTTCTGATCATTGCTTACAGCCATATACATTAATTGTCTTAATATTTGCATGCCCTGTTCCATATCTCTTGTTATAGTTCTTGCAAATTTTTCATTCAACGTTGAATAATAACGCATATCATCAATATATAACTCACTTAATTCTTTAACCAATGCATTTGCTTTTTCTATTTCTCCTGCTTTATAATAGGTATCTGCAAAGTACATTACAAAGAAATTAGAAGGTACATTTTTTGAAGGCATTACTTCCATTGCTCTATCAAGCACTTCAATAGCCTTTTCTTTTTTTCCTTCTTTTAAAAGAGCTTCAGCAAGTCGGTTAAAGTTGTTACGGAAGTTCATGGTCATACGAATGTTGTTTTCATCCATCCATAAATCATCAGTTTCCATCCCTCCCCATTTGAACTCATTCATCACATTATTATACATAATGTCAGTGTCCACACGTCCTGTTTGACCATCAGTGTTCTTATGCTTTACAGGCACAAGTCTATATGCCAGACCTTCTAATTGAAAATAATCCTGAAGATTCAAATAACTATCCGGGCCAGTTGTAATAGCAAAATAAACTGGTCTTTTCCAATTGTTATGAGCAAGTAAATCAAGCACCATTAATTCATTTTTTAGAATATAGCTTTTGTCCATTTGCCAATCAATGTAAGGAACAATTCTATCAATCATTTCCGCAGGCACTGTTTTATTTCCCACTACTGTTGCAGAATCTACAGGTAATCTGAATTTGTTTGTTGGTAAATAATCAAGCATTTTACCGGTTTGCATTTGAACCCGTGTTCTTTTATCATCACTACTTACAAAGTCCATTAATTCCTTTAGATTCACATGGCCTTCAATTCCCTTGTCATAAAAAGGCACATAATCCCTTGTCCCTTGTCTGTATTGCTCTTCTGTTAGTGAAAAAGGAACAGGTTCAGAATCATAAGCTTTTCTTTTTGCCTGATCAATATACCAGTCAGTATTTAAAAGACTAAGGTTTAATACCCTTACATCTGTTCTATACCCTTCTACCTCCTGCACATACCATAAAGGGAATGTATCGTTATCACCATTGGTAAATAAAATAGCATTAGGTTCAACAGAGTCCAGATAATTCATTGCAAAATCTCTTGCAGTATACCTTTTTGAGCGGTCATGGTCATTCCAGCCCTCTTTTGCCATAATGCCAGGAACCAATAAAAGACAAATTACTGATGTCAAAATTGCGCTTACTGATCCAGGCAATTTTCTATTAACTAAATCAAATAAATAAAGCACTCCTAATCCAATCCAAATAGCAAAACCATAAAAAGATGCTGCATAGGCATAATCTCTTTCTCTTGGTTGATAAGGGGTTTGATTAAGGTAAAGTACGATTGCAAATCCTGTAAAAAAGAAAAGCAAAAATACCACCCATCCTTGTTCTGAAGATTTTTTAAATTGGAAATATATTCCTAAAAGACCTAAAATTAATGGGAGAAAATAAAAATGATTCATTGCTTTATTTCTTGTCATGCTTTCAGGTAAATGATCCTGTGAGCCAAGGAATATTTGATCAATAAAAGGAATTCCACTCATCCAGTTACCATCAATAATGTTTCCAGTATGGTTTTGAGTGTCGTTTTGTCTTCCTACAAAATTCCAGAAAAAATAACGCAAATACATATGTCCAACCTGATAGCGGAAAAAATACTTGAGATTTTCACCAAAAGTAGGCTTTTGGATTATTTCAGGTTCGCCTCTCGGGTTTACAGTCTTTACAGGTGTTCCTTTAACATCTCCCCATGCTTTATAACCAGCTACGTGATTATTTTGAGAACTGTACATTCTGGGGAAAATAGTTGAAAAAGCAGGATCGTAATTAGGTATTGAACCTTTTCTATCATCTGTGATTACGTATTTTCCTTTTGCTTCATCTTTTGTATATACAGGGTTTCCATCTTTATACTGAGTTCTCTTGTCCAAAGGTGCATTGTAATATTGCCCTTTTAAAATAGGCCAATCCCCATATTGTTCACGATTAAGATAAGAAAGCAAGTTAATTGCATTTTCAGGATTGTTCTCATCAATAGGAGTGTTAGCATTTGATCGGATTACGAGTAGAAAAAAAGAGGAATACCCTATTAAGATCATTGTAAAAGCTAAAATCGCAGTGTTTATTATTGGTTTTTTCTTTTTTATGGTGTAGTTCAAGCCCCAAACAATAGCCCCTATAAGCAAAATAAAATAAATTGTTGTGCCAGAATGAAAAGGAAGGCCTACTGAGTTTATAAAAAACAATTCAAAATTAGCGGCAAGGCTTACAATTCCTGGAATTATCCCAACTTGAACAATCCCAAGAATTAAAATGGATAAGATACCAGTGATAATAAATCCTTTACGTGTAGGTTCGTGTTTTTTGAAATAGTAAACAAAAACAATTGCCGGTATGGCAAGTAAATTTAAAAGATGGACTCCAATAGATAAGCCTACCAAGTAAGCAATCAGGATAATCCATTTAATTGAGCGAGGGTTGTCAGCTTCGGAATCCCACTTAAGTATGGCCCAAAAAACCACAGCAGTAAAAAAGGAGGACATCGCATATACCTCACCCTCTACAGCAGAGAACCAGAAAGAGTCAGAAAAGGTATAGGCTAAACTTCCAACTACTCCACTTCCCATTATTGCATAAATTTTACCACTGTCAAGCTCACCAGTTTTGGCAATTAATTTTTTGGCCAGCATGGTAATAGTCCAAAACAGGAATAAAATAGTAAATGCGCTACTAAGAGCAGACATGGCATTAACCATCATTGCAGCCTTGTCAGGAGCAACCCACATGGAAAAGAATCTTCCAGCTAATTGGAAAAATGGAGCTCCCGGGGGATGCCCTACTTGTAATTTATAAGCAGTAGATATATATTCACCTGCATCCCAAAAACTTGTAGTTGGTTCAATAGTGGCTAAATAAACATATGATGCAACCAAAAAAATGATCCATCCAGTAATGTTGTTGATTTTAGTATAATTCATTGGAGTCAATAAATGTTAAATAAGTTGCGAATTTAGAAAAATAAATTTAAGCTGTTAATGTTAATTAAATAATAAGGATAACGCAAGTTATAAGTTTTCACACAATGAATTAAAAATTTGGTGATTAAAATATCCTTTATTACCTTTGCGCTCCAAATTTACTCAAAAGGTAAAGATTGTCCGATAGTGTAATTGGCAACACGTCTGGTTTTGGTCCAGAAGAGTCTAGGTTCGAGCCCTAGTCGGACAACTTAATAATGACAAAGCCTCTGATTTTCAGAGGCTTTTTTTATTCTAATAAAGCAGCTTGATTTCTGTAGTTTTATTTTTTTACATTCTAATTAAAATTATACACTTTTATTATCTTTCACTATTTTGCCTACTAATTATACCAGGAGTAGACAATCCATTACTTTACATTTTTCACTTTACTACTACCAAAAATAAATTTATATTAAAAACCTGCGTTTGTATTTTTGTTTCTTTAATTTAAGGATTAATCTTAAAAAAGAATAGCAGCAGGAAAAGATTTTTACCGATATTTGTATTTTTACAGCCATTTTATATTATTGGATCAATAATAATGTCAGAAAGCAACAAGGAAAGCAGGAGTAAGTTAATCAGCAGGTTGAAAAACAAATACAGGCTGGTATTACTTAGTGATGACAGTTTTGAAGAAAAAGTTTCCCTTCGCCTTTCCCCTTTGAATGTTTTTATTCTGACCGGTACTATTTTAATTGTTTTAATAACTATTGTAATTAGTTTCATTGCCTTTACTCCTATAAGAGAATTTATACCGGGCTATGCTGATGTTAATTTAAGAAGGAGTGCCATACAAGCAGTACTTAAAGCCGATTCTTTAGAACAGGAAATTAAAATGAAGAATTATTACCTAAAAGCCTTGTCAAATGTTTTGGAAGGCAAATTACCTAATGAAGATTTAGCTGGAATGCCTGATTCTACCAAAAATTACGACCATATTACCCTGGTTAAATCTAAAGAAGATTCCATTTTAAGACAGCAAATTGAATCTCAGGATAAATATAGCCTTACTTCAAAAGAGGAGAAAAATCAAATGAAAAGTATCAGCAGCTTTTTTTTCTTCACACCCATTAATGGAACTGTTACTGCTTCGTTTAACGCTCAGGATGAGCATTACGGAACTGATATTGCCGCTGCCGAAAATGAAGTAGTTAAAGCCACTCTCAACGGTACAGTTGTATTTTCTTCCTGGACCACTGAAAATGGGCATGTTTTACAAATCCAACACGATAACAACCTGCTTTCGGTTTATAAACATAATTCTGTACTATTAAAAAAAGTAGGTAATTATGTAAAAGCAGGAGAGGCTATTGCAATAATTGGAAACTCCGGAGAATTAACTACCGGGCCTCATCTTCATTTTGAGCTATGGTATAATGGAATAGCTATTAACCCACAAGATTATATAATTTTTTAAAAATGGGAATAAAAGCCTCTTTAGCCAAGCTGTTTGCAAATCATATTGCCAAAGAAATTAAAAAGTGGAGAGAAGAGCCATTAAAAGCACAGGAAAATGTTTTACATTCCTTGTTGGAAGGTGCAAAAAACACCGCTTTTGGAAAGGATCATAATTTCAAGAATATTAAAACATATAATGATTTTAAAAAAAATGTCCCAATAAGAGATTATGAAGGCCATCGAACTTATATAGATCGGATTATAGAGGGAGAAAATAATGTTTTGTGGAAAGGGAAACCAATCTATTTTTGCAAAACATCGGGAACCACTTCAGGAGTAAAATACATTCCAATTACAAAAGAATCTATTCCTAATCATATCAATACTGCCCGAAACTCAATTCTTTCATACATAGCTGAAACAGGAAAAACTGATTTTGTTGATGGTAAAATGATTTTTTTATCAGGAAGCCCTGTTTTGAGTAAAATCGGAGGAATTAATCTTGGAAGACTCTCAGGTATTGTCAATCATCATGTACCAGGATATTTACGCAAGAATCAGGTACCTTCTTACGAAACAAACTGCATTGAAGACTGGGAAAAGAAAGTAGATGTGATTTCAAAAGAAACCACGGAAGAGAAAATGTCCCTTATAAGCGGTATTCCTTCCTGGGTACAAATGTATTTTGATAAACTTATTGAAAAAACCGGTAAAAAAAACATAGCAGAAATTTTTCCAAAGTTTTCGCTCTTTATATATGGAGGGGTTAATTTTGAGCCATACCGGTCAAAGTTTGAAAATACAATTGGGAAAAAGGTAGATTTCATTGAAACTTATCCTGCATCGGAGGGATTTATTGCTTTTCAGGATTCACAAAAAGAACCTGGCTTGTTATTAAATGTGAACTCAGGAATCTTTTTTGAATTCATTCCTACTGATGAGTTTTTTAATGAAAAACCTACCCGCTTAGCCTTAAAAGATGTAAAAACAGGAGTAAATTATGTTATAATTTTAAATACAAATGCTGGGTTATGGGGTTATAATATAGGAGACACAGTAAAATTTGTTTCTACAAACCCTTACCGCTTAATTGTTACAGGGCGCATTAAACATTTTACTTCCGCCTTTGGAGAGCATGTAATTGCAGAAGAAGTAGATAAAGCAATAACAGTTGCTTCTTTTGATTTTGATGCTCAGGTGGTTGAATATACTGTTGCTCCACAAGTTGATCCTGTGCAGGGCCTGCCTTATCATGAATGGTTTATTGAGTTCTCAAAAATGCCAAATGATATGGAAGCTTTTAGAATGAAGCTAGATAAACAAATGCAGAATCTGAATATCTATTACAGTGATTTGATTAAAGGAAATATTTTACAACCTTTAATAATCACTCAAATTCAAAAAGAGGGTTTTATAAATTATATGAAATCACAAGGAAAGCTTGGAGGACAAAACAAAGTGCCAAGACTCTCTAACGACAGAACCATTGCAAATGAATTAATTAAATACTCGTAAATATAGATTTAAGAAATTGAATAAAACGAAAAAACATATTGCCATTCTAGGCTCCACTGGTTCCATTGGAACTCAAGCCCTGGAGGTAATAAAAGAGCATAATGAAGTTTTTGAACTGGAAGTGATCACCGCTAATTTCAACGCTGATTTGTTAATAAAACAAGCAATTGAATTTAAACCAAATGCAGTTGTAATTGCCGATGAAAGCAAATATGAATACGTGTCAGCCGCACTGGAGCCTCTTGATATAAAAGTATATGCAGGGATTGATTCGGTTGCCCAGGTAGTGGAAATGGAAGAAATAGATATTGTACTCACTGCTCTTGTTGGTTATGCAGGTTTAAAACCAACTCTAAATGCCATAAAAGCAGGAAAACAAATTGCCCTTGCAAATAAAGAGACATTGGTAGTTGCCGGAGAATTAGTTACGTCCTTAGCAAGAGAAAAAGGGGTGAACATTTACCCTGTTGATTCTGAACATTCAGCTATTTTTCAATGCCTGGTTGGTGAATTTCATAATCCTATTGAAAAAATTTATTTAACTGCCTCCGGAGGCCCTTTTAGAGGAAAAGATGCAGAATTTTTAAAAACGGTTACCAAAATACAAGCCCTTAAACATCCCAACTGGGAAATGGGGGCCAAAATTACCATAGATTCTGCAACTCTTATGAATAAAGGGCTTGAGGTAATTGAGGCAAAGTGGCTTTTTAATTTAAAACCAGAGCAAATTGATGTAATTGTACATCCTCAATCCATCATTCATTCTATTGTTCAATTTGAAGATGGCTCCATGAAGGCTCAAATGGGCCTTCCTGATATGAAACTCCCAATACAATACGCATTGTCATATCCCAATAGGCTGAAATCCAATTTAAAAAGATTTAATTTCCTTGATTACCCTGCTCTCACTTTTGAGTCCCCGGATAAAAAAACTTTTCGTAACCTTGCACTCGCTTTTGAAGCATTAAATGCCGGAGGAAATATGCCTTGTGTAATTAATGCTGCAAACGAAGTAATGGTAGATGCATTTTTAAAAGAAAAAGTAGCATTTTTTAAAATGCCCGATCTGATTGAGAAATGCATGCAGAAAATAAATTTCATCGGTAAGCCTGTTTACGATGATTATGTAAATACAGATTTTGAAACAAGGAAAATAGCACAGGATTTATTAAATTTATAAAACACTTTAGAATAATTTATACAAATAATGGAAGGACTTATACAAGCCGCACAACTCATTTTAAGCTTATCAATTCTAATTGTCCTTCATGAGTTAGGACATTTTATACCTGCAAAACTCTTTAAAACAAGGGTAGAGAAATTTTACCTGTTTTTTGACCCTTGGTTTTCAATTTTTAAATTTAAAAAAGGGGATACTGAATACGGAATGGGCTGGTTGCCTTTAGGAGGTTATGTTAAAATTTCTGGTATGATCGATGAATCAATGGACAAAGAACAATTGGCCCAGGAACCTCAACCCTGGGAGTTTCGTTCTAAACCAGCCTGGCAGAGATTAATAATTATGGTAGGCGGAGTTACTGTAAATTTTTTACTAGCAATTTTCATATACATAATGATGCTTTTTACTATTGGTGAGGAGTATTTACCTGTTGAAAATGCAACTTATGGTATTCATGCCGACTCCCTGGCAATGGAAATGGGTCTTCAACATGGAGATTTAATCCTTGCCGTGGACGATAAAAAAATTGAAAATTTCCAGCGGATTGTTCCGGAAATTATAATAAATGAAGCAAAATCCTTAACTGTTCAAAGAAACGGGCAAATAATGGAATTAGAAATACCAGGAGAGATTTTTAAACAAATGGTAAGCACAAAGGCAACTTTTATTCAACCACGAATTCCTTATATTGTAGGTAAGGTACAGGCGGATTCTCCTGCGGAAAGAGCAGGGATTCAGGAAGGAGATAAATTTATAGCTTTCAATAATCAGGAGATGGAATATTTTCATCAGTTTGCTGAAACCCAAAAACAATTTAAAGGAGAAAAAGTAACAGTAACTGTTATTAGGGATAATACAGAAAAAACAATTGATGTAGAGTTAACCGAAGAAGGAATGATGGGAATTCAACCTAAAGCAGAATTTTCACATTATTTTGAAATGGAAAAAGTAGAGTATAATTTAGCGCAAGCTGTTCCTGCCGGAGTAAATAGAGCTTTTACAACTTTTGAAGATTATATAAAATCAATGAAGCTTTTATTTTCTCCCAATGTAAATGCTTCTGAAAGCGTAGGTGGATTTATTACTATAGGCCAAGCCTTTAGTCCAAAATGGGATTGGGAGAGATTCTGGGGTTTTACAGCGTTTTTGTCAATTATTCTTGCTATAATGAATATTCTTCCGATTCCTGCTCTTGATGGAGGTCATGTAATGTTTCTGCTTTATGAAGTTGTTTCTGGCCGTAAGCCAAATGAAAAATTTCTGGAATATGCCCAGTATGTTGGAATGATTCTCTTGCTTTCACTGCTTCTTTTTGCAAATGGAAGTGATGTACTCAGACTATTTAAATAATGAAAAAAAGTAATTACTTTCTTGTTCTTTTTGCAATTGTTTGTGCTTCTCCACTTTTTGCACAGGATCAAACCATGGGAACTAAGGGTGACCAGGTTGAAAAAACTGTTCTTAGCAACAGTGTATTGATTGTGCCTTTTGACGAAAGAATGTATTATTCTGAATTTGACAGGGAAATTTCAGAAAAAGACAAACTAAGTTTTCATCAAATCAGAGAAAATTTCAGAAAAGGAATTGATACTTCCCTTTATTTGAATTTATTGCCAGACCATAATGTGATAAGTATGCTGGGAAAAGACCATGATTTTGACAGAGATATAGACATGATTTATGCAGGAATAGCTTATAATTATGAAGCCCTGCCTTTGGTTGAAAAAAACGAAAACCAAGGAAAAACTAAATTTCAATTAAATCCTCATGTTAAGAAAACGGCCGCTGATTCTAAAAAAGATAAAATAGAGCAGGGACAGCTTACTGAAAATATAGACACTTCAGAGAAGTTCATGGCAACGATTATTACAAATGATAATTTATTGAATTACTTAAATAAAAAATATGATGCCGGGTACTTTGTTTTCATTACTCAGTTAGATATAAAAAGAAAGCCAGGGACAACTGCTTTTCAAATTCAGGAAAATGAATATTTTAAAGAAGTTAGAGTTCATTATACTATTTTGAATCAAAAAGGAGAGAGAATTGCTGCAGGAATTTCTTTATCTGAAATTTCCTCCAAAGAAAATTCGTTATATTCCTATTTACAAAAAGGAATTAATCCAGTGACAGCTCAAATTGCAGAACTTCTGTCGTTTTAAATTCCCTGAAAACATAAAAACTCAGTGATTAATTATTTCACTCCCTTTAATTTTTTTAATTTCGCATAAAACTTAACAGATATGGAACAACAAGTATTGAAAGATGAATTTGGAATAGCTGATGCTTTAAAAGTATTAGGTGTAGAATCTATAAATAGCGGTGTTTCAACCGGAACAAAATGGCTTAAGGCAGGAGGAGAGGATATTCATTCCTATTCACCTGTTAATGGTGAATTAATTGGCAAAGTAGAATCTGCAAATGCAGAAAATTACCAGGAGGTTCTAATGACTGCAAGCCAGGCCTATAAAATTTGGAGAATGGTGCCAGCGCCAAAAAGAGGTGAAATTGTAAGACAGATTGGTGATGAATTAAGAAAATATAAAACTCCGCTTGGTAAACTTGTTTCTTATGAAATGGGTAAAAGTTTGCAGGAAGGTTACGGAGAAGTTCAGGAGATGATTGATATTTGTGATTTTGCTGTAGGACTTTCTCGTCAATTATATGGATTAACGATACATTCAGAGCGCCCTAACCACAGAATGTATGAGCAATACCATCCCCTTGGTATTGTAGGAATTATTTCCGCATTTAATTTCCCTGTTGCAGTTTGGGCCTGGAACACCATGTTAGCATGGGTGTGTGGAGATGTTTGCGTTTGGAAACCTTCTGAAAAAACACCTTTATGTGCTATTGCATGCCAGAATATTATTGCTGGAGTTTTTAAAAGAAATGATATCCCTGAGGGTGTTTCCTGTTTAATAGTTGGAGATGCTAAAATTGGTGAATTACTTACCAATGACACACGTATCCCTCTTATTTCAGCAACAGGTTCTACAAGAATGGGTAAAGCAGTTGCTCAGGCAACAGCACAAAGGCTTGGCCGTTCATTATTAGAATTGGGCGGGAACAATGCTGTGATTATTACACCCAATGCTGACCTTGATATTTCTTTAGTAGGTGTTGTTTTTGGTGCAGTTGGAACTGCGGGCCAAAGATGTACTACCACCAGGCGATTAATTATTCATGAGAGTATTTATGAAATGCTTAAATTGAAACTGGAGAAAGTATATCAACAAATAAAAATTGGAAACCCTCTTAATGAAACTAACCATGTTGGTCCTCTGATTGATAAAGCAGCAGTAAATGATTATCTTCATTCTATTGAACAGATTAAAGAACAAGGCGGTAAAATAGTTGTTGAAGGTGGAGTGATTGAAGGAGAAGGATATCAATCAGGGTGCTATGTGAAACCATGTATTGCTGAGGTCGAAAACCACTATAAAATAGTGCAGCATGAAACTTTTGCCCCTATACTTTATTTAATTAAATACAGTACATTAGAGGAAGCTATTGCCCTTCAAAATGATGTTCCTCAAGGTTTGTCTTCCGCAATTATGACAAAAGATATAAGAGAGGCAGAATTATTCCTTTCTCAACAAGGTTCAGATTGTGGAATTGCAAACGTGAATATAGGAACTTCAGGTGCTGAAATTGGTGGCGCTTTTGGCGGAGAAAAAGAAACAGGCGGAGGAAGAGAATCAGGTTCCGATGCATGGAAAATATACATGAGAAGACAAACCAACACCATTAATTATGGTCAGGATTTGCCTCTAGCTCAAGGCATTAAATTTGGATTTTAATTTTTTATATTAATTTAATCCCTGCCTTTATGGGCAGGGATTTTTATTTTACCTCCCATTGAAAAAACTTTTTTTTATAGTTGTAGTTTTTTCCTTTCTACTTTCCTCTTGTAAACAATTGGAAATTAATCCTGAAGTAGAACAAGTTTTTTTTGATATACCTGGATTTTTTAAAGATGAAGCATTAAGATTAGATTCAGAAGGAAAATTACTTGAAAAAAAAATTGTGAAAGACGGTATAGAGGAAGAAAAATTAATTCAGGAACCTGAGTGGGAAAAAGAGTTTACTGCTTTTATGGATGTTGATATTAATAAACCAGCATTAATTTCTGTTTATGAAGCAGACACTATTTTTTTTTCTATAGAATCCTATCAGGTAAATTATAAAGCAACAGAAAAAACTGCCATAATTCATAATATATCTCTTTTGTTTAAAAATAATTCTTGTATTTTTGTCACTATTGAAAAAAACAATACCAATAAGCTTTTTAGTTCAATACAAGAATTAAAATATGACAAAAATAAAGGCTACAGTATTAATGGGGAGTTAATAGTAAGGTTTATATACAAAACTCAATATAATATTAATTCAAATTTTATTAAGATATGATGATCAAGTCAAATAAAAAAGCACAAGTATTATTTTTTCTTTTATCCGTATTTGCTTTTTCATGTAATGTTGAAAAAAAGGTAGAAACTAAAAATGATATTGCTCTTGGAAAATGGCGTGGAGTTTTAGAGTTGGAAAATAACACACTTCCTTTTTTATTCGAAGTGAAAGACACTTTAGGGAACTATATCTTTGAAATCACAAATGGAGAGGAAAGGATTTTTGTAGATGAAATTTCAATTCAAGGGGATTCATTTATTATAAAATTGCCTGTGTTTGATTCCCAAATAAGAGGCAAATCCATAGGGAACGAATTAAGTGGGAACTGGTATAATAATGCCCGTTCCAAAAACAATGTTATTCCATTTAAAGCTTTTCATGCAAAAGATAAAAGATTTGAATCAAATGTAAAACCAAATCATAATATAACAGGCAAGTGGGAAATAGGATTTTACAACCCTTCACTTGATGGTGATTTTGTTGTAAATAAAGCAATTGGAGAGTTTAAACAAACAAATGAAGTTGTTACCGGAACTATTATTACCCCTACTGGTGATTACAGATACCTTGAAGGTATTGTTGAAGGTGATGAGGTGTTCTTTTCAAGTTTTGACGGAGCTCATGCCTTTTTATTTAAAGCAAAAATAGAAAACAACCGCATGGAAGGAGATTTCTGGTCCGGTCTGCACTGGAGTGAAAAATGGCTTGCAGAGCGAAATGATAACTTTACTCTTCCTGATGCTGATTCGTTGACTTTTTTAAATAATGGGTTTAGTAAAATTGATTTTGTTTTTCCTGATTTAAATGGAAATAAAATATCATTCAAAGATGAAAAATACAAAAACAAAGCAGTGATCATACAAATTATGGGCTCCTGGTGTCCAAATTGTTTGGATGAAACAGTTTTTCTATCTGATCTTCATAATCAATACAATTCCAAAGGCCTTGAAATCATTGCCCTTGCATATGAAACTTCTTCTGATTTTTCACAGGCAAAAGCAAATGTGGAACGCTTGGTAAAAAAGGTGGATGCTAAATATGATTTTTTAATAGCCGGCACTTCCAATAAAAAAGCAGCATCAGAAACACTGCCTTTTTTAAATCATGTAATGGCTTTTCCAACAACCATTTTTGTAGATAAAAAAGGGAATGTGAGAAAAATACATACAGGTTTTACGGGCCCTGGCACTGGAAACTATTATGATAAATATGTAGAGCAAACTACATTTCTTGTACAAGAACTTCTTAAGGAGTAAAATTTCTTCCTACAAACTCCAAAAAATAGTTTTCTGTTTTTTTAAAAGGGGAATTAAAATAGCGAAAAAGTATTGATTTTCTTTTAAAAATTATTGCCAAATTCCTTAGAGTTTGCTGATAATTATTGTATTATTGCATACTTATCACAATAATTAATAATTTAAATAAAAACAATTATGAAAAAACAACTACTAAGCCTGTTTGCAATAATGGCTTTGGGAACAAATGTTTTGATGGCCCAAAATTGGACTGTTCCTACAACGGTCCCAATAAATAATGACTTTAACATAAATCTTCCAACTCGTCAAGGCGGCCAAGGTGCTGTTAAAAATGGTGATTCAAGAGTTGCGTGCGCGAATGATACAGTAATGTATGCGCTTCAAAAAAATATTGGAACTACTGTAACAGGTTTTAATTACAATAATACCGGTCTTGCAGGAGGAGGTCAGTATTTTATGGCTCCACAGCAAATTACTGTTCATGGATTTACTTTTTATGCAAATGCGGCCTCAGCTGTAAACGTAACTGCGAAAATATTTTTGGCAGGTGCTGATAGTTTGCCTACTGGTACAGCCTTGGCAACAACAAGTGTTGCTGTAACC
>JALYPI010000115.1 GCA_030856445.1 Bacteroidota bacterium | reverse complement strand
TCGATATACAGACAAGTTTGGAGGCAAGGGAGGAAAGAAATTTTCAAGCAAAAAAATTCAGGGAGTTATTATTGAAAATACATCAAAAACCTTCTAAAGAACAGCAATTGGAGTTAAGAAATACTTTTTTTGATTGGAAAGGGAATTTAGAACAAGTAGACGATGTTTGTGTTATGGGAGTTAAATGGTGAAATCGGAAAAGGATTTTTCACTTTTACTTGGTCCATAAGACTTTAAAGAATAGATTAACTTTGCAGAATGAAAAAATCATTAAAGTTCGGACTTATTCTATTTACTCTTTTATTGGGTTTTTTATCTTGCAATCTAAATACCAATTCTGATAATGAACAAGGTGAATGGATAAAAGGATCAAAGGCAGAAAAAATAAAAACTATTGAAAGACAATTTCGTGGTTTTGATATGGCAATGGTTGAAACCGGTTATAGATATCAAGAGCTATACTGGGCAGGACAAGACGAGAATTGGGATTATGCAAAATACCAAACTGAAAAAATAAGAACAGCTATTGAAAATGGAGTTCAGCGCAGACCAAAACGTCAGGAATCAGCTTTGTTTTTTTTAGATAATATACTTCCAAAAATGATGCAAGCAATTGAAACAAAAGATAGGGTTGTGTTTAATACTAATTTTAACATAGTAAGAGCAGAATGTAATAATTGCCATATAAAAGAAAGTGTTCCTTTTATACAAACAGTAATACCTCAAGCCCAGGTTTCACTCATTAAATTTGAAAATGAATATTTGGAAAAAAATAATTCATACAGATAATTCTAAAACTACTATTTTAATAAGATTAATGATAGGTGCTGTATTCTTGTCCGAGGGGATTCAGAAATTCTTGTTTCAGGAACTGCGTGGAGCAGGGCGTTTTGAAAAAATAGGATTGCCAGAACCTGAATTACTCGGTTATTTGGTAGGCAGCTTTGAGATTGCTTGTGGAACATTTGTACTGCTAGGCCTGCTTTCCCGCTTGGTCAGCATTCCGCTTATTGTCATCATGCTTGTTGCTATTGCAACCACAAAAGCTCAAGTCTTGTCTGATAAAGGATTCTGGGAAATGCTTCATGGCAGCAGAACCGACTGGGCAATGCTGTTAGGAAGTATTTTTATACTCATTAAGGGTGCTGGTAAGTTTTCTATAGATTTGTTTATTATGAACAAAACAGTTAAGCATTTAGATTAAATCAGTTTAAATTGTTTAAAATGGTGAGTAAAATGCTTGTTGTGAAAAATTATCCATTCCTTATGGGTCAGGGGGCCTAAAACTGGATGCATAGGCGTTGCCTGTAAATTACCTTCAAAGAATTCATCAAACCTTATCAGTTCCTTTCTTAAGCTGCTTATGGCATTTTCCATATCGGGGAAAAAAAGTGGAGAAGGTTCATCACTTAACATAGGAGCTTTTACACCAACAGGCATTTCTATATTAGAATAAATTAAATTAGCTTTTAGAACCTCTGCTTTTTCAGGAGTAGAATATAATTTTTGGGGATGCTTTCCATTTGATACACTAACAACAATAGCTATATGCTCAATCATGTGTTGGGGTGACATTTTTCCAAAAACAGGTTTTGCAGTAACATTAAGCTTTTCCAATAAGCTGAAAATTTCTGATCTTTTATTAAAAATATCTATCATTATAACTATTTTGATTATTTACTGATCCTACTTATTCTGAAAAACAGTATTTCAGAAAATTTTTACAAATTTAATTTAATTTCAGTTATTTAATGCTTCTTAATTTGTCTGATATTCCAAAGATCTTATAGATCGTTCAGTACTGGCCGTTTTTCCTTCTTGCTTTTAGGCAAAAGTAATCAACGTCTTGGGCAAAATATGTCTTGTATATGTCCTTTGGCGCACTTGCCTGCCCTGCTTACAATGCCAGAAATTTTGAAAATCAATGAAAAGTTTTCTGTATCAAACTACACTTTCTGAGGAAAAAAATACATTTTATTATTAATAAAGTAATTTTTAGGTTTTTAAACTAGACTCTTAAGAAAACGGCACATGATTTATATTTAATTAATGAAAAAAATATCCTATAACATGAAAAAACAAATAATACTAATTATTACTGTTATTCTTCTCTTTTTAACAATAAACCTCTCTGCTCAAGAATTTATATGGGCCAAGAGAGCTGGCTTATGGGGTTATGATTATGGCTATGGAATTTGTTCAGATGGCTTAGGAAATGTTTACGTTA
Organism: Bacteroidota bacterium; assembly: GCA_030856445.1. Taxonomy (GTDB): domain Bacteria; phylum Bacteroidota; class Bacteroidia; order JACCXN01; family JACCXN01; genus JACCXN01. Next base: position 11,267 of record JALYPI010000115.1, on the reverse strand, counting down.
GCGGGAAGTATGAATTTAACGCTATGTTTGAAGATACAACGGTTGGACTTGAAGGTAATCATGATATTTTTACTGCTAAATATGGGCCAGAAGGAAATTTAATTTGGGTTAGAACTGCTGGAGGACTATGGGGTGATTATGCTCATGCTGTTGCATGCGATGAAGCCGGAAATGTTTATGTCACAGGTGAGATTGAACAAACTGCTGTTTTTCATGGCAGCAACATTGAACTTAGTTCATGGGGTAAAAATGATGTGTTTGTTGCAAAGTATAATACGGAAGGTGTTCCACTATGGGCTCAGAGAGGAGGAGGAGGATTAAGTGATAAGGGAAAATCAATTGCTATTTCTGATGAAGGAGTTTATGCCACTGGATATTTTAGAGAAACAGCCTCTTTTAATAATAGTGGAGATGTGAAAATTGAAAGTGCAGGAGCAAAAGATATATTTATAGTGGGCTATGATCTCAATGGAAATTTAAAATGGTTAAAAAGAGGAGGTGGGGAAGGTGATGATGATGGCGGGGGCATAACTACTGATGCTGATGGTTTTATTTATGTTGCAGGGCATTTTGATAAAGAAATGGATTTTGAAGGTGTTAAAGTAACTTCAAATGGAGGAAGAGATGCTTACCTTGCTAAGTTTGCTCCTTCTGGAGATTTGGTTTGGGTGAAAAACGAAGGTGGTTCTAGTTACACATCTGCCCTTGGCGTGATAGCTGCAAAAGATGGTAGAATTTATATGACAGGCAGTTTTAGTGGGAAAGTAATAATGGGAAACTCCACTTTAAGCTCAAATGGTAAGAGAGATATTTTTATTGCCTGTTTTACAAATGATGGACAGGTTCAGTGGGCAAAAAACGCAGGAGGGGGTCTTGATGATGTAGGTATGGGAATTGCTGCTGATGATGATTCAAATGTGTATATAACCGGTTTTTATGGAGAATCAGCTGAATTTAATGATGAGGTTATTACAGGGGTAGACAGTTCAGAAATATTTATTGCTAAATATGATTCTAACGGAGAATTTAAATGGGTAATGAAAGGAGATGGAAAAAAAGACAATAAGTTTGAAAGTAATTTTGAAGAAGCAGGAAGGTCAATATGGGTTGACAAAAAGAATTTCGTACTTGTAACAGGTTCTTTTCGAGAGAATGTCATTTTTGGCCCACACGAACTGCAAGGATGGACAAATACTAATATTTTTGTTGCCAAAATAAAACAAGATGAATCAGATGAAAGCCCTTATGAAACAGGAGTTATGAAAAACAATCTGAATAATTATTTTAAGATTTATCCGAATCCTTCTGAAGGAATATTAAATATTGATTATTCGGGAACTGAACCTAAAGATGTTAAATTCAGATTAGAATCTTTACAAGGTAAAATACTGCTAGAAAAGCAATATAAGTCTTTAGCTTCGGGAAATGAAGTATTAATGCTTAATGACATTGCAAAAGGAATATATTTCCTTCAAATTTTCACAGACCAGGAACATTTTGTTCAAAAATTAATAATAAAATAGTAGAAATAAGTCTTGTGAAAAAATCTTATTTAACAGGAATGTTAATAATAAGCTCTTCTTAAAAAAAATATTGATCTAATCTGCTTTCTAGTTGTTAAAACTTATTTTAACAGCTAAGAAGTTGTTTATAGTTCTCCTGTTAACAGCTAGCGTAAATGATTTCTTTTGGTCATTTTATGTAGGATTTAGAGTCAAAAAATTCCGCAAATAATGTAGAAAATTGCATGGAATTGTTCTTATAGTAAATAATAAAAAAACATTAAAAGGTTCTGTTTAGAGTAAAATAAAGTGTGAGTATAGTAAAAGAAGATAAATGGCAATATTTTTAGTGGTATAAGTTGGAATCTATAACATCACATAATAAAAATATAATTTTTTTAAGTTTATGAAAAAAACAATCTTTTTTATTTCTCTTTTATTTATAAGTTTCTGCTGTAAGGAAATATACAGTCAGGTAGTGATTAATGAAATAACAAATGCCAATATTTCTATAACCTCTGATGAAAATGAAGCATATGACGGTTGGATTGAACTGTATAACTCTGGTTCTAATGCTGTAAATTTATTCAACTATTCTTTAAGTGATAAACCTGAAGATCTTCGCAGGTGGGTTTTTCCTGATATTATTATTGAAGCACATTCATATAAAGTAATATTTGCCTCTGGAAATAATATAAAGGATGGAAACAAACTACATACAAATTTTAAAATTAAATCTATCGGAGAAAAAATAACATTTTGTAATGATAAGGGACATATAATCGATCAATTTAATCCAGGAATTTTACAGAATAATCATTCAGTTGGCAGAAAACCGGACGGTGGAAGTTGGTGTTTATTCAATCAAATTTCTCCTGGGGCTACAAATAATGATTCTGATTGTTATAATGGATATGAAACAGAACCAATTTTTTCATATGATGCAGGCTTTTATCCTTCCAGCCAGCATGTTGAATTGCATTCTTCCTCCTCATCAGGAGTAGTAAGATACACCCTTGATGGTAATATCCCTTCTAGTTCATCAAGTATTTATTCTGCTCCCATTAATGTAACAAAATCAATGGTAGTATCTGCAAAATGCTTTAGTAATGGTAATTATTTGCCTAGCAAACCAATTAAAAAGACCTATTTTATTGATGATAGTAATATAGACCTTCCTGTTTTTTCTATTACTATGGATCCCGATGATTTATTCGATCCAGAGAAAGGTATTTATGTGAATTATGAGCAGGATTGGGAAAAAAAATGCCATATAGAATACTTTGATAAGCATAAAGTTAAACAGTTTGAACTGCATGCAGGAATAAAAATTCAGGGAAACTATTCAAAAATTCAACCTCAAAAAAGCTTTAGGATTCTTACCAGAAAAGAGTATGGTACAACCTGGCTTGAATTTCCTTTAATTCCTGAAAAGCCGCATATAACATCTTTTAAAAGATTTAATTTACGTAATGGAGGAGGTGATTTTAGCTATACGCGTTATAGAGATGCTTTTATGCAAAGGGTTTTAAAAGATTCCCCAGTAGATAGAATGGGATATGAACCGGCAGTGGTTTTTATAAATGGTGAATACTGGGGTCATTACGAAATCAGAGAGCAACAGAATACCAAACATCTTTTAACCAACTATGGAATTCCTGAGGACCAAGTTGATTTTCTTTACCATAAAGGATCTTCAGTTCGGGCTAGTGCAGGTACTGTTAAAGAATTTTATACTATGCATGAATATATTACAAAAAAAGATCCTCATGCACCCGGTTTTTATAATTCAGCTAATGATTTATTGGATCTTGAAAATTTCACAGATTATCTTATTGCTGGAATATATTATTCTAACAGAGACTGGATCGATCATACTGCACCTGCTAATAATATAAGACTTTTTAGAGAACATAAACCAGGAGGGAAATGGAAGTATATGTTTTGGGACCTGGACATGGGTTCCGGACTGTATGATAAACCAACTGATGTGGTAAATAATTTAGCAATGGTTCATAATCCAGATGAAGATAATGTGCATTCTCAAATATTCAGAAATTTACTGTTAAATACTCAGTTTAAGCATTACTTTATTAATAGATATGCTGATTTAATGAATACTGTTTTTCAACTTGATAGTATTAAATCAGTGGCTTATGATATGAGGGATTCCATTGATTCATCAATGGAAAGGCATCAGGCAAAATGGGGGAAAGACTATAATTGGTGGAGTAAATCTGTTGGTAATATGGTAGATTGGCATAGGAGAAGAATGCCATATGCAAGGGAGCATGTGAATGATGAATTTAATTTAAAAGGTCAGGTAAATGTAACTTTAAATACATCTCCTCCCGGGGCCGGAAGAATTAAAATCAGTACGATTATTCCTGGTTCGCTTCCATGGAATGGCATTTATTACAATGGAGTACCAGTTACTATTTCTGCTATTCCAAATCCTGGGTTTACATTTGAAAAATGGGGGACAAATGCCAATATTTCAGATCCTGATTTTAATGAATCCATTACCTTAAATATTAATTCAGATGATACCTTTACTGCTTATTTTACGGGCTCTGCTATTGAGCCTACACTTACCTTTAGTGAAATTAATTATCATTCAGGCCCTCTGAACGATGCAGGAGATTGGTTTGAAATACATAATTATGATAAAATCCCGGTTAACTTAACAGGATGGATACTTAAAGATGGTAATAATTCTAATAAGTTTGAAATTCCCTTTGGAACAGTAATACCAGCAAATGGTTATATGGTTTTTAGTTGTGATACACAGAAATTTGCTTCTCAATTTCCTTTTTTAACTGATTTTATTGGGCAACTACCCTTTGAATTAAAAAACAGCAGCGATAATATTAGGTTGTTCAAGTACGATAAAAGCCTTTATTTATCTGTAACTTTCAGTGATGCTTATCCCTGGCCCAAAGAAGCAGATGGAAAAGGTAGAACATTAGAACTAAAAGACTCCCAGGTAAGTCTTGATATTGGAACCAATTGGTTTGCCGGTTGTATTGGTGGGTCTCCTGGAGTAGGATATAATACAAAATGTTTAACAAATATTGAAGAGTCTATTGCTGAAGGAACATTTAAATTAGAAATTAGTCCAAACCCTTCCAGTGATTTTATAAGGATTAATATTAAATGCTCAAAAGAAAATTTACATGATTTGTCTTTTTCCATGTATGATTTTATAGGTACTGAGGTTAAAAAAACAAGTTTATTAAAGAGTAATGAAATAATTATTAACAGGGAAGAATTTGTTCCTGGAATTTATATTGTTAAAATAGGAAATGCAAAATCCTTTATTACTGAAAAAGTTGTTTTTCAGTAATAAAAAACAAATAATTTTTTAATCCAAAGAGCAAAGGTTTTTATCAAACTTTGCTCTTTGTTATTTATAAAAGTGGGAATATATTCTCAAACCGTAGAATTTAATAGTAAAATGTAGAAAAAATATTACCTCTATTCAACTTATGGTTTTTTATTTTATTAATCTCAAATGAATGGCAGCATTTTTATATAGTTTATTTAAGAAAAAATCATACTTGAATGTTAACAACAATGATTTTTCATAATTATTAATCTTGTTTTATGAAAAAAAAATGCTTGCTTTTTGTATTTCCTTTGATTCTTTTATTTTCAATTACAGTACGTGGACAAATTGTAATTAATGAAATTTCAAATGCCAATGATCTTTTTCTCATTGATGAAAATGACGATGCTTATGACTGGATTGAATTATTTAATTCAGGCACTTCTTCAGTAAATTTATTAAATTATACTATTACAGATAATTCATCTATTCTTGATAAATGGAGTTTCCCTGAAATTATAATAGAACCTCAATCTTACATAATAATTTTTGCTTCAGCTAAAGATATAAAAGTTGGCAATGCACTGCATACTAATTTTAAGATAAAAGCAACTGGAGAAGAAATTATTATTAGTAATGATAAAGGGAATATTATTGATTCTTATAATTTTGGCGAGCTGCAAAATAACCACTCTTTTGGAAGAAACCCGGACGGAAGTGAAACCTGGTGTGTATTTAATAACCCTAGTCCTGGAAATACTAACAATAGCTCTAATTGTTATGAGGGTTATGAACCTGAACCAGTTTTTTCATTAGACGCTGGTTTTTATTCAGGTAATCAAACTGTAGAACTATATATGCCCTCAGCTTCAGGAATACTAAAATACTCTGATGATGGAAGTATTCCTACAGAATCAGCAAGTTTATATTCAACTTCTTTATCCATTGATAAAACAAAAGTGATTTCGGCTAGGTGTTTCAGTAGTAGTAATCGTCTTCCAAGCAAAACGGTTAAACGAACTTATTTCATTAATGAAACTGATCTTGGTTTGCCTGTGTTTTCAATAACAATTGACCCTGAGGATCTTTGGGATTATAATAAAGGGATGTATGTAATGGGACCGGGAGCATCTATAAAATTTCCTTACGAGGGAGCCAATTTTTGGAAAACCTGGGATAAAATATGTTATGTAGAATATTTTGATAAACAGAATAGAAAGCAGTTTGAGTTAGAAGCTGAGTTGCAAATTCACGGAGGCAGATCCAGGGCATTCCCTCAGAAAAGCTTTAGGATCAATCCAAAGAAAAAAAAGGGTCACACCCCTATGGAACATCCTTTTTTTACAGAAAAACCATATATCAAATCCTTTAATAGTATTAATCTCAGAAATGGAGGACAGGAATATGCAGCTTCTCGTATTCGGGATGCTTTTATGCATAGAATTTTAAAAAATACTCATGCTGACATTTTAGCTTATGAACCAGTAATATTATTTTTAAATGGGGAATACTGGGGATTATATGGATTAAGGGAGAGGCAGGATGAACATTATATAGAAAGTAATCATAAAATTGATTCTAAAATAGTAGATATTGCAAAGCATAGAGGTACCAAAATCTGGGCTCAATCAGGCAGCACAGATGATTTTTTTGAAATGCACGATATTATAAAAAGAACAGATCCCAATGATTCTGATTATTTAAAAATTGTTTCCGAAAAATTAGACATTGAGAATTTTACAGATTATATGCTGAGTCAAATTTATTATGGAAATGATGATTGGATAGATGACACTAGCCCTTGCAATAATATTAGATTCTGGAGATCGCAAAATGGTGGAAAATGGAGATATGCTCATTTTGATTTAGATAAGGGTTTGGGAGGGAAAAGACGACTTGCTGATGTTAATAACCTGGCAATGGTACACAATCCAATTGGGCCCAATATACATTCTGATATGTTCAAATATCTACTTAAAAATCAAAATTTCAGGGAATACTTTATTAATCGCTATGCTGATATAATGAATACCATTTTTCAGCCAAAAAATATGGAAATGATTGCTCATGAAATGAGGGATGAAATTGATCCCTTTATGCATCGTCATTTTGAGAAATGGGATGGTTCATATGACAAGTGGCTTAATGAAATTGATGAAATGTTAGAGTTTAATAAACAAAGGTTAAGTATTGCAAGAATGCATATACAGAAGGAATTTTCACTTCAAAAACAAGTAAATGTAACTTTGGCTACCATGCCTTTAGAAGCGGGAAGAATAAATATAAGTACTATTATACCAGATAGTTTGCCCTGGACAGGAGTTTATTTTAACGGAGTCCCCGTTACAATTACTGCCATTGCAAATCCTGGTTTTACTTTTGATTATTGGGGAGTAAATAATACTATTTCTACTGCTGATGTTAATGAGGCTATTTCATTGAATATAAGCGCAGATGATACTTTTACAGCTTATTTTATAGGTTCTGCAACTGAGCCAAAAATTACTTTTAGTGAAATAAATTATCATTCCGCTCCCTGGGCTGATGCAGGAGATTGGATAGAAGTTTATAATTACGGTAATACTTCTGTTAATTTGTCTGGATGGTTTTTAAGCAGTGATAATAATACCAACTTATATAAAATTCCAATAGGAACTGTAATAGCATCCAAAGGTTATCTTGTTATTAGCAGTGATGTGCAAAAATTTGTAAGTCAACACCCTTTGGTATCAAATTACATAGGTCAGCTTCCTTTTAATTTTAATAATAACAGTGAGCATATAGGCTTTTTGGATTACAATCAAAAAGTTATTTCTTCTCTTCAATATAGCGATATCCATCCTTGGCCAATAGAGGCTGATGGTATAGGTAAAACCTTGGAATTAAAGGATTCTTCTGTAAGTCTTGATCTTGCATCCAATTGGTTTGCCGGTTGCCCTGGAGGTTCCCCAGGTAAAGAATATTCTAGAGAGTGTATAACAGGAATTCAGGAAGAAGTATTAAATAGCTCTTTTAAAATTGAAATTGGACCTAATCCCTCTAATGATTTTATTAAAATAAAAGTAATTTCAAAAGATGATAATTTTAAAGACTTGACTTTTCAAATGTATGATTTTATGGGCAATGAAGTCAAAAGTATTATGCCTTACAATGGTAATGAAATCATTATAAGCCGAGAAGAATTTGCTGCAGGAATTTATATTGTCAAAATAGGGAGTTTAGAATTTTATTTAACTCAAAAAATTATACTTAATTAAAAATAAATAAATAATCAAATAGAGATATATGAAATGCCATGCACCAATAGTTGGCAAACACTAATGAGTATTATCCCGATAAGTCGGGATGACATTAAAAATAAAATTATCTAAATATGAGAAGTAAAATAATGGGAATATTATCAGTTTCGATGGTATTATTGTTAAGTATGGTTTTAAATAGTTCAACTGTTAATGCTCAGAAATATTCATGGGCAAAAAGGGCCGGATTATGGGCAATGGACCTTGGATATGGCATTTGCGCTGATAATGAAGGTAATGTATTTGTATCAGGAAAATATGAAATGGAAGCTGAATTTGATAGTATAACTCTAAAAATTGAAGGGAACCATGACATTTTTACTGCTAAATATAATTCTGAAGGTGAAATCCAATGGGTTCGAACTGGAGGAGGATTATGGGGTGATTATGCTCATTCTATTGCCTGTGATCAGGCTGGGAATGTTTATGTTACAGGAGAGTTTGAAATGGTTTCCTATTTTCATAATGGGGATTCAATTTCAGCTTGGGGTGGAAATGATTTGTTTTTGGTAAAATACGATACTCATGGAAATTTAATTTGGTTAGAGAGGGCAGGAGCTCTGCATAGTGATAAAGGTTTTGACATTGCTGTTTCTGGCAGCAGTATTTATATTGTTGGAAAGTTTAAAGAAACTTGTATAATAGGAAATACATCCCTTATCAGTGCTGGAAATGATGATATACTTTTAGCCAAATATGACACAGTAGGAAATTTTCATTGGGGTTTAAGAGCAGGAGGAAAGGGAGAAGATGAAGGTTTTGGTGTAGCTGTTGGTCCTAGTGGGAATGTATATTTTGCAGGATATTTTGAAAAAGAAGCAGCCTTCAATGAATTTTCTTTAAAAAGTAAGGGAATGAGAGATGCTTTTTTAGCAAAATATAGTCCAGAGGGTGAATTGATTTGGGTTAAAAACGCAGGCAGTACCTTAAATGATTATGGATGGGATGTAGCAGTTAATGATCAGGAACAAATTTTCTAGACCGGTAGTTTCAATGAAAAGGCAAAGCTTTGAGATTTAGAATTGAATTCAAAAGGAATGCTCGATAATTTCACAGCAAGTTATAATTCAGATGGAGAGGCACTGTGGGTTAAAGGGTCTGGAGGGGAACAAAATGATGAAAGTCTAGGAATTTCTTTAGATAATTTTCAAATGTTTATATTACAGGTTATTATGCATTTAAAGCTGATTTCGACTCTGTTTCTATTTCAGGTGTTGATTCATCTGAAATTTTTATTGCAAGTTATACACCAGAAGGAGAAATTCGTTGGGTAATGAGTCCTGGTGGGGAAAGAGAAGAGAATTACAGGGAAGGATATAAAGAAAGAGGAATTGCCATTTTTGTTGATATTGATAATAATGTTTTGGTTACAGGAGCTTTTCATGGTGATGCCCTATTTGGTGAACATTACTTACCAGGATGGTTGAACACTGATATTTTTATAGTAAAAATTGATCAGTCCGATATACTTCCTCAAACAACATTTATTAAAAAGGAAGATTTAACTGAGTATTTAAATGTTTTTCCAAATCCAAGCAATGGGGAGTTAAATATTGTTTATGGTTCATCTGGACCTAGTACTACTGCTACTATTAAAATAAGCAACAACATTAAGCAAGAAGTGTTTAACTTTACTATGTTTTTTGATGGTTACTTAGAGAAGAGCATTGATTTTGGAGGCAAAGCCAGTGGATTTATTACATTGAAATTATTAATGAGGATAGAAAATTAATTAAACAAATAGTTCTGGAATAAATTAAAAAAGAAGATGTTGTTTTTTAGAAAATAACATCTTCTTTTTTTCTTATAAGTTTTACTCATAGAATTAAATTCTAATAGTCACAATCTTTTAATAGTACAATCCTAGTCTGGAAGTATTTTTATCTAAATATCTTCCTAAAATATCTTTCTACAATTAATTTTAAAATACTATTAATTAACCAAAGAAAGGAAAAAAAAGTTTGAGAAAACTCTTTTAGCTTCTCTAACTATAAGACTTGTAATTGCTCAAATTGTAGATAAGCTTCCTTGTTTTTATTTTTATTGCTACGATTTATTGTGGCTTTTTTAGCTGAAAATCGTTTTTTTCTCACAGGATAATTAATTAGCAGTTTTATGGAAAGGTTGGCAACATTTTAATAGTCTTTTTAATATGACTAATTAATTATAAATTAAATATTATGAAAAATGTTTTTTATTTATTAATCCTATTTGCCTGTTTTTATACACAAATTTTATATGGTCAAATAGTAATAAATGAAATTTCGAATGCCAAAGGATCTGTTTTTGTTGATGAAAATGGCGAGACTCAGGATTGGATTGAAATATATAATCCTGGTTCTTCACAGGTAAATTTATTGAACTATTCATTTGATGATGATTCCAATAGATGGTTTTTTCCCGCTATTACAATTGAAGCTAACTCTTTTAAAATAATTTTTGCTTCCGGCAAAGACACTATAAATGGAAATTACCTTCATGCTAATTTTAAACTTTCCTCAGATGGTGAAGAAATTATGTTAAATGATGCTGATGGAAAAATAATTGATAGTTATGATTTAAAAAAATTGCAGAATAATCATTCATTTGGAAGGAATCCTGATGGAAGTCAGAACTGGTGCTTGTTTGACAGTGCAAGCCCGGGAGCTACAAATAATAATTCTGTTTGTTATGAAGGTTATGAAGCGGATCCCGTTTTTTCATTAGATGCGGGTTTTTATTTTTCTAATCAAATTGTTGAACTTTATACGCCCTCTACTACTGGAGTTATTAAATATTCAGAAGATGGAGGTTTTCCATCAAATACTTCCATTTTATATACATCTTCTATCTCTATTGGCACAACAAAAGTAGTTTCTGCCAAATGTTATAGCAGTGGAAACAGACTTCCAAGTAAAACTGTAAAACGAACTTATTTTATTAATGAGGAGGGATGTGATCTACCCATATTTTCTATTACTCTTGATCCTGATGACCTTTGGGATTATAATACAGGAATATATGTAATGGGCCCTGGGGCTTCATCTTTAAGGCCTTTTCGAGGTGCGAATTTTTGGAAAGATTGGGAGAAAACTTGCCATGTAGAATATTTTAACAAACAAAAAGTGAAGCAATTTGAATTAGATGCTGGTTTAAAAA
>JALYPI010000086.1 GCA_030856445.1 Bacteroidota bacterium | reverse complement strand
TTGTTAGTGTATACTGGTGAAGTTACGCCTACCCTAGTAACAGAAGAAACTAATTCTACATTAGTTTGATTAGCAGAACCTCGATTAGATATAGCGGCTTCGAAGGTGAATGGACTTGCTAAGGTTTGTTTTAATGGGTAAATAGTACATTCAAGGTCATTATTGTCCCATACTTCTGTAAAATTGGCATTAGAAAGTAGAAGATCATTAGCGTTGGCTTCAATTAAAGCAACATCGTCTATCATATACCCATATGTTATATTACCATTGGAGCCACCACCATTTTTCCAGTTGAATCTCACCCAAACTTGAGGTTGTCCACCCACTTGGGCTGAAACATTAATACTTCTTGTTTCAGGATTGGCCGAAACACTTCCACCTGCGCTAGATAATATAGGCCAATCATGATGGTTTCCTACTGTAATGAAATTAGTACCATTTGTACTTACCTGTACTTGAAGCGTATCATAAAATCTTGCTCCATAAATTTGATAAGTCAATTTCACATCTGGCTTTAAACTTAAATCAACTGGATTTACTGTAGTAAGTGTAAATGGTCCTGCTGTAGGAGCTGGATTATTAGTTGAAGGATTTCCATTTTCAAGCAATGCATAATTCCCTAAGGAAGTAGAATTTATCCTTGAACCATAAAACCAGCCTTTATTTGTTGAGGTAATATCCCAGCCATTTGGAGAGGGGCTCGATGCAACCCAATCAGATGGTACTGAAAAATCACTTTTCCATATAGTATCACCCACTGCCCTTAATTGGTTATTGGAATATGATAACTCGTTAGAAAAAGACCTGCTTAAATTATTTTGATCTGAACCATCTAACTGAAGAGATTCTTCTAATTGAATAGCCTCTTTCAATTGCAAATTGGACTGCCTGGAATTTTGGGCAAAACTGAAACTACATGTCAATAGAATTCCAGCTAAAAGGTAAATTTTTTTCATATCTTTAGAAGTTAATTTGTTATAATAACAAAAGTAGTTCTTTTCCAATAGAAAAAAAACAAATTTTCAATTTAAATCATTATGAAGTAAAACATAAAGTCTTTTTCTAAACAAAACAACTTTTAGCCATTTTTTGATGTTTTCTAAAAGATAAATTTAAAAAGGATGCTTAAATAAATATTACAATGATCATATCAAAATTCCTATTTTTGCAATTAATCTTTTATTAATGAACATTTCCTTGTCTTTTTCGCCATGCCCTAATGATACCTTTATATTTGATGCTATGCTGCACCATAAAATTGATACAGAAGGATTGCAATTTGATGTTAAAATGGCGGATGTGGAGCAGCTCAATCGGGATGGATTTAAAGATGGAGCTGATGTCATTAAACTCAGTTTTCATGCTTTTGCTTTTTTAACTGAAAAGTATGAATTGCTAGACTCAGGAAGTGCGTTGGGAAATAATTGCGGACCTTTGCTTGTTTGCAAAATACCTGGAAAAGATTTGTCCTTTTTTCAAAACAAAACAATAGCTATTCCTGGTGAATTTACTACAGCTAATTTTTTACTTAATTTAGCTATGCCAGAGGCAACAAATAAAATAGAAATGCTTTTCTCAGATATTGAAAATGCTGTTATAAATGAAAGTGTTGATGCAGGATTAATTATTCACGAAAACCGGTTTACATACCGGGAAAAAGGATTACATAAAATAATTGATCTGGGTGAATATTGGCAATCTTTGACTAATGGACCCATACCCTTGGGAGGAATTGCAGTTAAAAGAAGTTTACCCTCTGATATTAAACATAAAATAAATCGCGTTTTAAAGAAAAGCGTGGAGTATGCATTTGCCAATCCTTCATCAGGATACGATTTTATCAAATTGCATGCGCAAGAAATGGAAGAAAGTGTAATTTACAGCCATATTAATTTGTATGTAAATAAATTTTCTTTAAATTTAGGTATAGAAGGAAAAAGAGCTATTGAACTATTGTTTGAGAAAGCCCGTGAAAAAAATGTTGTTCCGGAAATTTCAAACAATTTATTTTTAACGTAACATGATTATTATAACAGGTGCCGCAGGTTTTATTGCAAGTTGCTTATTAAGTAAATTAAATAAAGAAGGTTATAAAGATATTATTATCGCTGATGACTTTACTAACGCGGAAAAAAATCTAAATTATTCAATGCATAATTATACACTTAAAGTGGATAGAATGGTATTGCATGAATGGATTGAAGATAACCACAGCAAAATTAAATTTGTATTTCATTTAGGGGCAAGAACCGATACCACAGAGGTAAATAAAACTATTTTTGATTTGTTAAATCTTAATTTTAGTAAAGACATTTGGAATTCATGTACTAAATATCATATTCCTTTAGTGTATGCATCTTCGGCTGCAACATATGGTCTTGGAGAATACGGCTATGATGATAGCCATGAGATGGTTGCTCAATTAAAGCCTCTGAATCCTTATGGTGAATCTAAAAACGATTTTGATAAATGGGCTTTGCAACAGGAAAAGTCGCCTCCTTTTTGGGCGGGTGTGAAATTTTTCAATGTATATGGTCCTAATGAATATCATAAAGGCAGAATGGCTTCAGTTGTATTTCATGCCTTTAATCAAATTAAGGAATCAGGTAAGGTTAAACTTTTTCGCTCCCATAATCCTGAATATGCTGATGGGGGACAGCTACGGGATTTTATTTATGTAAAAGACCTTGTGGATATCTGTTTGTTCTTAATGCATTTTCGGCCATGGTCTGGTTTGTATAATGTTGGAACAGGCAAAGAAAGAAGTTTTTTAGACCTTGTTAACAGCACCTTTGCAGCACTTAAGAAAGAACCAAACATAGAGTTCATTGACACTCCCGAAGATATTAGGGGAAATTATCAATACTTCACCAAAGCCAACATGGCAAAATTAGCAGCTGCTGGATATCATCAGCCTTTTACCACATTAGAAGAAGGTATAGAAGATTATGTGGTTAATTATTTGGAAGAAGAGAAGTATTATTAGCTATCCAAGAACAAGAATATTATTTTCGGGTAGGAAAAAGAAGTCCAAATGCTAGTTATTCCTATTGAAGCAACCAAATGATGAATCTCCTGCATGCAGAGAATTACTTATTAATTACAACTCTTTTTTTATTTCAAGCAAAAAGCTTTTTACCTTATTTAAGCTTTTGATAATTTCAATTGAATCAACAGTGTCTTTTGTGCTTTCTCTTAATTTTGTTTTTGCACCTTGTAATGTAAATCCCCTTTCCTTTACCAAATGAAAAATAACATGGAAATTGGAAACGTCAGTTTGTGTGAAGAGCCTGTTGCCTTTATTGTTTTTATGAGGCTTGATCAATTCAAATTCTTTTTCCCAGAATCTAATAAGAGAAGTTTTAACCTTAAACATTTCTGAAACCTCTCCAATTGTGAAATATAATTTTTCCGTTTCTTTTTCTTTATAAGGCATCAGTTCTAATCGAATGATTGGTTAGATTGTGTAGAGATTTCTATCATTTGATGAAATTCCTCAGGAGAAAGATCATTAAAGAAGAAATTAATAGGATTTATTTTTTGTCCATTTTTTATCACCTCATAATGCACATGAGGAGCAGTAGATGTGCCGGTGCTTCCTACATAACCAATTACGTCTCCACGTTTAACTTTTTGCCTTGGCTTAACTTCAAATCCATTCATATGGGCATAAAGTGTTTTGTAGCCATATCCGTGGTCAATAACCACGTGATTTCCATATCCTCTGCTTTCGCTGTCTACGCTGATTACAACTCCATTTCCGGTTGCATATATTTCTGTTCCCGTGGGGGCTGAGAAATCAAGTCCAGTGTGAAGATGTTGAATTTTATAAATAGGATGTGTACGATATCCATAGCCTGAAGCTAACCTTCTTAGATCTTTGTTTGAAACAGGTTGAATTGCCGGAATTGATGCCAGCATTTCTGTTTTGTTTTTAGCAAGAGTAAATACATCATCAAATGATTTGCTTTGGATATACAACTGCTTGGAAATTTTATCCAGTCTTTTGGATGCTTCAATAATCAAGTCAGAATTATTATATCCTGCAAGATCAATATATCTGTTCACACCTCCAAAACCTGCTTTTCGGATATTGTCAGGAATTGGTTCTGCTTCAAAAATAACCCGGTAAACATTATCATCTCTGTTTTGAATGTCTTCTAAAACAGTTGAAATCAACTCTATTCTCTTGTTTAATAACTCATACTGAAGGAGAAGTTGTTTGTTCTCGCGTTCCAATTGTTTTTCTTTTGGAGAATCAAGAAATTTATAAGCAAATACAATTACAAGAGTGGAAAAAACAAGCCCAGTAGCCAAATAGGAAAACAATTTAAGCAAAATGTCTTTTGTGCTTAAATTTGCTCTTTGATAAGTGAGTGATTTTGTATCGAAACGATATTTTATTTTCGACATTTTCTTGAATTACATTTGTTAATTTTATCTTTTCCTTTAGTTATAATGCACTATTTGTGCCTGTTTTTTTATAAGGGAGAGCCAAAGTTAATTAAAAAATCTATTTTTGCAAGTGCATTTAATAGTGTTTATAAGCGTTTCATAGAAAGAATTAAAGAATAATGAATTCAAATCAGATAAGAAAGGAATTTTTGGAGTTCTTCCAAAATAAAGGACATAAGCTGGTACCATCTGCCCCAATGGTGGTAAAAAACGACCCCACTTTGATGTTTACCAATGCGGGAATGAATCAGTTTAAAGATTTGTTTTTAGGTAATGCCCCCATAAAATTTCCCCGTATAGCGGATACTCAAAAGTGCCTTAGAGTTTCAGGGAAACACAATGATCTTGAAGAGGTTGGAGTGGACACTTATCATCATACCATGTTTGAAATGCTTGGGAATTGGTCTTTTGGTGATTATTTTAAAAAAGATGCAATAGATTGGGCATGGCAGCTATTAACGGAAGTATATAAGATTTCTAAAGACAATATCTATATTACTGTTTTTGAAGGAAGCGTTGAAGACGGATTGCTTTTTGACCAGGAAGCCTTTGATTGTTGGAAAAAACATGTACCTGAGAATAGAATTATTAATGGAAGCAAAAAGGATAATTTCTGGGAAATGGGTGATACTGGCCCCTGCGGACCCAGCTCTGAAATACATGTTGATATAAGGGATGAGGTTCAAAAAAGCCAGGTTGATGGCAAAACACTTGTGAACAATGATCACCCACAGGTTATAGAAATCTGGAACCTGGTGTTTATGGAGTTTAACAGAAAAGCGGATAGTTCACTTGAAAAACTTCCCGCAAAACATGTGGATACAGGAATGGGCTTTGAAAGGCTTTGTATGGTTATACAAGGAAAAAAATCCAATTATGACACCGATGTTTTTCAGGATTATATAAACCATTTATCAAAGAAATCAGGTGTTGAATATACTAGAAGCGATAAAAAGCAGGATGTTGCAATGCGTGTTATAGCTGATCATTTAAGAGCCATTTCTTTTGCTATTGCCGATGGACAGCTTCCCTCAAATACAGGCCCTGGTTATGTTATCCGAAGAATATTAAGACGGGCTGTTAGATATGGTTATAGTTTTCTGAATTTCAAAGAGCCCTTTATTTTTGAACTGGTAGCTATATTGTCTGATAAGATGGGTGATGAATTCTCAGAATTAAGATCCCAGCAAGAATTAATTAAAAAAGTAATTCAGGAGGAGGAAGCTTCCTTTTTAAGAACACTTGACAAGGGAATACTAAGATTTCAGGAATACCTTTCAAAAAAATCCCGTAAAATTGATGGACAGTTTGCCTTTGAATTATATGATACCTATGGCTTTCCTGTTGATTTAACTCAACTTTTGGCAAGAGAAAATAATGTGGAGGTGGATATGGAAGAGTTCAAACAGGCATTACAAAAACAAAAAGACCGCTCTAGAGCTGCCACCAGTATGGACACCGGTGATTGGATAGAATTAAAGCCAGGAAGGGAAACTCAATTTGTTGGTTACGAACAAATGGAAGCAGCAGTTGAAATAATAAGATACAGGAAAATAAAATCAAAAGGGAAAGAACAATTCCAATTGGTGTTCAATCAAACTCCGTTTTACCCAGAGAGTGGAGGCCAGGTAGGAGATACTGGTATTTTAACAAGGGTAGAGGATAATACGGTTATTAATATTATTG
>JALYPI010000102.1 GCA_030856445.1 Bacteroidota bacterium | reverse complement strand
TGTTGAACTTCACAAAAAAGGCATCACATTTACCTCCAAGCGTGACTTGGTGCGCCCCCGGGGTGGCAATGGCATTGGCGGACTCTGTCCTACCTGCCAAATACACATTACCGCTGCCATCCACCGCACAGGAAAAGCCCCACTCATATCCACTGCCACCATAATAGGTTCCCCATTGCCGGATTCCCAGGCTGTTGAACTTCACCAGAAGGGCATCACTATTACTTCCAAGGGTGGCCTGGTGCGCCCCTATGGTTGAAATGGCATTGTCGGAGTTTGTCCAACCTGCCAAATACACATTGTCACTGCCATCCACTGCACAGGAATAGCCATAATCATATCCACTGCCACCGTAATAAGTTCCCCAAACTCGTACCACAGGGTCAATCAAGAGTTCCAGTTCGGGCTTGTATGCTTCAATTTCAAAGCCCCAGGTGTTTTTGCCAAGCTGCTTCCAGCGGCTTTTAAGTTCCTTTCCTTCCTGAAATACTTTTGGGGCAGATTCCGCTATGGTGCCAAGAGGTGTTTCTAAAAGTAGGTTGCCTTCTTTGTCGAGCTTTGCTTGTGTCCCTGTAATTTTTATTTTTATTTGTTTGTAATCGGCACCGGGTGAAATGAGGTAGTCGTATTCAATACTGTTTCCCGTTCCATAGTAGCGCACATCAATGCCCGGGTAAATTTTCTTTAGCACTACTTCTTCATAATCCCGTACCTCTAAAATTCCATCTTCTGCATAAGTTACATTGTAGTAATTGATATAACCGGGGAGTTCTTTGTTTTTTTCTATTTCCGGTTTTTCGTTTGCACCTATCCATTGCATATCTACCCGGTAAAACTCGGTTTTTTCCACTTCCTTTTCTGCTATAAATTTATTAGGAAAAAAAAGGGAATCCTTATCTTCCTTTTCCTTCCAATACATCCTTTTCAACTGATGTGAAGTGCCTCTGGCCGTAATGCTTAATTGCTGTTGCGGACTAATGCCCATTGCAAGTACATCTGGGCGTGGGTTGTAATGCCCATCGTGGACCTGGCCTTTGTTTTCGGTGAAGTAAACAGGGCTTTTGGGTTTTGCCATTTCATTAACCAGTGCCAATGAGGGCTTTATTTCCTGGCCGGAAATATGGACATAAAATAATGCCGCTAAAAAAGTGAAAACTACCCTCATTTATAAAAAAGCTATAACCTTAATTTAAGGAAAAATAGTGAGGAATGAAAATTGGGATAGCTTAACTTAATATCATTTTTAAGCAAAAATGTTCTCAAAGCTGATGGAGGGTATCTGTCAAAACACTAACTTTTTGGTTAGTATATTTTCGCTTTTAAAATACCACTCAGCCGCTAGTGTCCTCACCAGCGGCTTTTATTAAAAAGCGTCCCGCTTTTAAATTCTATAAATCCCAAAGCTGGATGTTTAGCTTTGATATTTTTATTGGTTTGGGAAAAAGAGCGGGACGCTCAAAAATAAGTGCCACTGGTGAGGACACCAGCGGCTGCATTTGCAATTATTACTCGCAGGTACGGGTTTTGCCTTTCCCAAATGGAATTAAAGCAGAAGCTACTTCCAACTCTGAAATGCATTTGATTGTTGATGTGGATATTGAGCAGCTTAAACATCTACATATGTCAGGAAGTGTGAGAAACTTAAAGGACCGCAGGAATGATTTGTATGAGTTGAAACTTAAATTGTAATCTATTTCAAATTGGTTAAAAGTGTAAGATTTATTTCTTTTAAAAGGTCGGACAGAACATCATTTACTAAATAGCCGACATTATTTTAGATACTATTTTTTTTATGCTTAATTTTTTATAAGCTTAAATTGCTTCTGATTTATGCCATCATCTAGAGAAATAATATATAGTCCAGGATTGTAATTCTGCATTGGAATTTGAAATTCATTGTGGTTAATTGTTTTTTGATAGAGAACCTCACCAAGCAAATTTTGCACCATTACATGTACTTCTGTTTTTTTAGATAATTCCACCATAACATAATCTTTAGCTGGATTAGGAGATATTTTAACAGTTAATGGTTGTGATTGCCAAGCTATATTAGTTATAGTGTCACTTTTGTTGGGAACTGAAATAATATTTGATTTTGACTGATAAGAATGGTAATAATAATATGGGGAATCCATAGCCACAATTTGAACACGCAAGGAATCAACCATGGTGATTTCATACTCATTAATTGCTATTTCAACTGAATCAAGTACCTGAAAAGATAAGCCGGGTTTAGCAGTACTGATAAAATAATGTGTAAATTTTCTTTTGCCTTCATAATGGTTCCATTCTAGTTTTATTTTGTCTTGCTCAATTTTGCTTTTTAAATGAATGGTGCTGTAAATATGAGACTCCGAGGATTCTTGTCCGCAGCTATCTACTGCAACGAGTTTATATCTATCAGATTTTTTCGAAGGCACTGAAAAAGAATCTGAATATTGAAACAAATAATACCCGTTTCTTGGAACAGAATCTATTTGATGGAAAACTCCTTGTTCTGTTTCTTTCAATACTTTAAAATAAGTTATATGTGGCAACGAATTACTGGATTCAATTCTATTTAAATTATTTTGGACAGTTACAAAATGAATTTCGACACTATCAGGAGCAGGCACCCTGGTAGTTTTCACACTTTTGGAAGTGGCAATACAACCCGAAAACTCTTTAACTTTAACATAAAAAATGCTGTTTAGAGATGTGGTGATTTTCTGTGAATTTTCTCCATTATTCCATAAATATTCGGAAAAACCAGGACCGGCATCAAGGGAAACTTGTTCACAAAAAAAATGGGATTTGTCATAAATATCGTATCCTGCATTTACATTTATTACAGGGGGTGTACAGCTTATGTCAATTATTTTAACAAGGAATTCAGGATAATCTGATTTATGTAAAACATGTTCTCCCAATAAAACACTGTCACCGCTAATATTTCCTGATGCATAAATACTTCCAATTGATGTTTGAACAATATTTTGAAAAGCTCCATTGTATAATCTAAGCTCACCTTTTATTTTAAGTTCTTGATCTAATTTTTTTATTACCCAATGCCCGGGATCAGATGCTGGACCATAAGGAATACATGCTTCTCTGCCTATTAAAAAAATATCATCGTTTGCATCTAATAGATAATCCGTGTACCAGCCGCAATTAGTTCCATGTGCTATAATATTTTCACCTATTTTGAAATCTGACTGAACTATTGATCCCCAACCACCGTATTTCCCCCCGGTATAAGTTAAATGAAACAGATTAAACTTTGAATCAGCCGATAATCTATGACTTTGCCAACCATAGTAAGAATCAGGACCATGCTTACGCTCATTCCATAAGATGTTTAGATTTTTATCCAACCTTGCCAGGTATCTTCCTTTTTGTTGAATTTCTGGGGTAAGATCATCTACCCAATGCTTACCCTCCCTGTCATATAAAGCAAAAATATTTCCATTTTTTGAAATGAGTTCAATTCCTGAATTATTAAACCTGTAATAGTCATTGGTATCGGGTAAAAAATTATACGTTTTCGAATTAATAAGATTTCCCTCAGAAGTGAATTTCCCAAAGAAAAGAGACCTTTCTTCTAAGTTACCAATACTATGATTATTTATATAAGTATTTCCAAAAACAGAACCTGTTAATAAAAACTGGTCGTTGGAATTATAAAAGCAAATAGCATTAATAATGATATTTTCAGAAGAACTAATCTTTTTAATCCAGATTAGCCTACCATCTAAATCCATTTTGCCATACATTCCATCATAGTTCCCATCTGAAGTTAATGTTATTCCATCTATTACATGGTTTCCGCTAAAGGTTCCTGAAAAATAAAAATGTTCATTATTATCATAAATTAATTTAGTTACATGAAACGATTTTTTCCATCTCTTTAAAAAAACCAGATTTCCTTGGGCGGAATATTTTGTCAAAAAAGAGCCAATTGTATCAGAAGGAGCAGGAATGTTACTATCGTAATCATTGTAAAAATTCCATGCTCCTCCATGCTCATAAATATTTCCATATTTATCGCTCAATAAAGCTTTTTGGGAACATCTTTCTGGTAAATGTCTTTTTTTTGCCCACTCTATGTGTTGTGAATAGGATGTTGTGGAAAAAAGCAGTAGCAAAAGAAAAAAACATATCCTCATTATTCAAACTTTCAAAAAACTAAATCCATTATCATTCCTAAATGATTGTGAGGAAAAGAATCTAAAAGATTGATTTTATTTTGAGGATAATGGATGCTAAAATGTGAAATTATAACCACATTTTAAATGATTTAAAATCTACCGAAACCCATTTGATTTTTAATTATAAAAAAAGCCATCTTACTTATTAGCAGCAGGATGGCTTTAAAATTCGCATTTATATTGTTAAATCTCAATCCCCATTTTCTTCATCAGCACAGAAGCATTTAAGCTTTTACAAATTCCGGGATGTAATTTGTAATCAAAAAACAACCTCTCCCCTTCTATTTGTACATCAAAACTATAGTTTTCAATATGTCCTGGCAGTTCTTCCTGAAGTTTTCCCAGTTCAAGGTCATGGGTTGCAATAATACCAGTTCCATTGTATTTTATCATCTGCTTTATCAGCGCCTTTGAGCCTATATGCCTGTCATTGGAGTTTGTTCCTCTCAATATTTCATCCAGTAAAAAGAAAACTTTTTCCCTATTTTTAACCGCATTAATAATATCCTGCAATCTTTTCAATTCAGCATAAAAAGAGGAGGCGTTCTCCTCTAAGGAATCAATGATGCGCATACTAGTAAAAGGAGTAATAATAGCTGCTTTAAAAGATGTTGCGCATACAGGCGCTCCTGCATTAGCCAGTACAATATTCACTCCTACAGTGCGCAAATAAGTACTTTTACCAGCCATATTTGAACCGGTGATGAGCATTACTTTTGCTTTTCCTTCTATATTAATTTCATTAGTAACTCTCTCTTTGGGTTTTATAAGTGGATGTCCTGCATTTTTTGCCTTAAGCACAAACTCTTGCTGGGCAATTTCAGGAAAAACCCAGCCCGGATGGTTAAAATAAGTATTTGCAAAAGAGGATAAGGCTTCAAACTCTGCCATGGCATCAAACCATTTAATTACCTTATCCCTGTTTTTTTCTCTCCAACTTTCCATTTTTCTGATCCAATGCAAATCCCAAAATGTTATAAGATTTACAGGGAAGAAAAACAGGTGTAAACGAAAGTCAAGGTATTTAACAATAGAGGAAAGGG
This sequence comes from Bacteroidota bacterium, assembly GCA_030856445.1. GTDB lineage: Bacteria > Bacteroidota > Bacteroidia > JACCXN01 > JACCXN01 > JACCXN01. The sequence continues at coordinate 19,451 of JALYPI010000102.1, read as the reverse complement.
AATTTAGATTATCAGATGCTTTTGTTCCATCGAGAATAAAATTATCTCTAAGTACTGCTAATTTTTCTGTTTTAAAACTAGCCGACTCTATTGCTGCTATTAGGGAAGCGTGTGATTTTAACAATCCAACCTTTTTGGAAATGTGCTGATAACTCTCATTTATCCTGCCGCTATTCAAATAAGTAATAATGCCTTGAATTAATACGGCCAGATAAGCATAGCCATGAGGCATTCCTTTAAAAGCAGCAATTATTAAAGCAATAGTTATAAAAGGAAAGATAATTGAAAATACAGTTAATACTTTTTTGTTTGAAAAATAAGCCGGTTCACTTAGCCAGTTTACAATACTTGCCCTTTCCCCGGGGTTTCCTTCAAATGACTGCCCGGATTCTTGAAAATCCTGCCTCCAGTCAATCAACTCTTTTAATTCACCAATTGCTTGTTGACGTAAATGTATTTCATTTTCCTGAGCAGGTTTACTAATCATTGAAGCGAGCAAATCACTGCCAGAATTACTGGTTGTACGGTTTATAAACTGAAATAAAGAGGCCTTGCCAAATATATCAAGATCTGAAGTATAAGGATGGGAATGGTCCATATAGCGACTACCATCATCATATATTTTATAATCTCCTCCCAAGCTTTTAAGCTCATTTTCATTGATTATCTTAAGTTTATTATTATAATTTTTCTTGTCATTTGTTTTGGCATCTAATTTTGTAACAAAGCCAAAAACAATAAGAAAAACAATAACAGCAACAACAGAAAGAATTGGAGTAAAGCTGAAAGCAAAATAAAAAACAACAGCACCTGCCAAAAACACCAATAGTCTGTATAAAGGAAATTTTGCAGCTCGCTTAGCAAAAAATGTTTCTTGTTCAGTGAATTTATCTATTCTTTCTTTATAAATCTGCGCTAAATTCATTTTGTGTATGCTGATTTTGTTGGATAATTAAATTTGGAAACACTCTATACAATTGAGTTATACGGAGTGCCCAAAAAGGTCATAATCTTCGGCCGAAGTAATTTTTATATTGGCAAAATCACCGATTCTCAAAAATGCATCTTCAGTTACTGAAATAAGAACTTCATTGTCTACCTCAGGAGAGTCAAATTCAGTTCTTCCAATAAAATATTCTCCTTCTTTACGGTCTATTAAGACTTTAAATGTCTTGCCTATTTTGGCTTTATTTAATTCAAGAGAAATGTTTTGTTGAACTTCCATAACTGCCTCTGCCCTTTGTTGTTTAACTGCCTTTGGCACATCATCATTTAACTTAAAAGCATGTGTGTTTTCTTCATGGGAATAAGTAAAAATCCCTAATCTGTCAAATCTTGTATTTTCAACCCACTCTAGCATTTCTTCAAAATCTTTTTCTGTTTCACCAGGATAGCCAGCAATAAGAGTGGTTCTTAAAGCAATGTCTGGAACTTTATTTCTAATTGCATCAACTATATCTATAGTTTTTTGCTTAGTGGTTCCCCTTCTCATGGATTTAAGCATGTTATCAGAAATATGTTGTAAAGGCATATCAAGATAGTTACATACATTTTTTCTATTGTTCATTACATCCATCACGTCCATTGGAAAACCGGCAGGAAAGGCATAATGCAACCTTATCCATTCAATTCCCTCCACATCAGACAATTTATCCAGTAGTTCAGCTAAATTTCTTTTTTTATACAGATCTAGACCGTAATAAGTAAGATCCTGCGCTATAAGGATAAGTTCTTTAGTACCATTTTTTGCTAAACTTTTAGCATTGGTAATCAATTGTTCTATTGGAGTCGAAATATGCTTTCCTCTCATAAGTGGAATAGCGCAGAAAGAACAAGGTCTATCGCAACCTTCGGCAATTTTAAAATAAGCATAATGCATAGGAGTGGTTATTAGCCTCTCACCTACTAATTCATGCTTATAATCTGCTTTTAAGGTTTTTAACAACCTTGGCAATTCTCTTGTTCCGAAAAAAGCATCTACTTGAGGAATTTCTTTTTCCAGTTCAGTCCTGTATCTTTCAGACAGGCAACCAGTAACATACACTTTATTTACCAAACCAGCTTCCTTAGCATTTGCATAACGGATGATAGTATCAATGGATTCCTGCTTTGCATTGTCAATAAAGCCACAAGTGTTAATTATCACTATTCCTGAATCATCGCTTGAGGATTCATGCTCTACTTCAATATTATTGGCCTTTAATTGTCCCATCAATACTTCAGAATCAAAAATATTCTTGGAACAGCCTAAGGTTACTACATTTACTTTATTTTTCTTTAATGTTTTCGTTTTCATATGTAGTAATTGTTTTTTTTAATGTCATATGGAATACGCCATGTTATCTTCATCAGTGTTTGTGAACTCGTGCATGGCTATTTCATATGTTCTTATGCTAATTATCTAATCTCATAAAGTTGTCAAATTTAATTTTTTAGACAATTTATTGATTGTTCATAGAGAAAAGAGAATCAACAAATTCCGTTTTATTGAAAACCTGCAGATCTTCCATTTTTTCCCCAACTCCTATATATTTAACGGGAATTTTAAATTCATCTGATATACCAATTACAACTCCACCTTTTGCAGTACCGTCAAGCTTTGTAAGTGCAAGGGCATTAACTTCGGTAGTTGCTGTAAATTGCCTGCATTGTTCGATTGCATTTTGCCCTGTAGAGGCATCCAGCACAAGCAGAATTTCATGAGGGGCTCCTGGTATAACCTTTTGCATTACCTTCTTTATTTTAGAAAGTTCATTCATCAGGTTTATTTTATTGTGTAACCTACCTGCTGTATCAATAATTGCTACATCCGCATTTTTGGAAACCGCTGAGCTCAGTGTGTCAAAAGCCACAGAAGCAGGGTCAGAGCCCATTCCTTGTGAAACTATTGGAACTCCAACTCTTTCTGACCAAATCGTTAATTGCTCAACTGCAGCGGCTCTAAAAGTATCCCCAGCACCAAGTACAACATTTTTACCTGCTTTTTTGAACTGATAGGCGAGCTTACCTATGGTTGTAGTTTTCCCCACTCCATTTACTCCCACTACCATTATTACGTATGGAGATCCTGTTTGAGGTACTGTGAATTCAGTAAGGTCTTTTGCATTATTTTCTTCAAGCAAGGCTGCAACTTCTTCCTTTAAAATAGTATTGAGCTCAGAAATGCTTACATATTTATCTCTTGCCACACGTTCTTCTATCCTTTTAATTATTTTCAAAGTAGTATTCACTCCTACATCGGAAGAAATAAGGACTTCTTCAAGCTTATCTAAAACCTCTTCATCTACTTTTGATTTCCCAACAACTGCCTTTGAAAGCTTTGAAAACACATTCTCCTTTGTCTTGGCTAAACCAGCATCTAAACTTTCTTTTTTATCCTTAGAGAAATAATCAAATAAACCCATGTGCAATTAATTTTAATACTATTTAATTCCCTTGTTTAAATTTACAAACAAGTTCAATTTAGACTTTAAATTTTTAAATATCAAAATCAACAACCTGAATGCTAATTCATAAAAATACGAAAAAGCTTCCTCCTTACGAAGAAAGCTTTTTTCATCTATATAAATACTTAAAATTATTTTGCGAGAAAATCCTTGATATGATCATTGTGTACAATCTCTTCTTTAAAAGAATATGCACCGGAATCAGCGGATTTAGTCATTTTAATTACTTTTGTAAATTGATTTCCTTTTCCGGATTTCAATGTTGCAACGGTTTTCTTAGCCATTTTGAAAAATATTTTGATTGCTGTTGTAAAACAATAATCAGGTTAATTATTTAATTTCTTTATGAACAGTCATTTTCTTAAGAATAGGATTAAATTTCTTAATCTCAATTCTTTCTGGTGTGTTCTTTTTGTTCTTAGTGGTTATATACCTGGAAGTTCCAGGAGCACTAGTTGTTTTGTGTTCAGTACATTCTAAAATTACTTGAACTCTGTTGCCTTTTTTTGCCATTTTTTTAAATCTTCTTTTATTTTAAGGGCTGCAAATGTAAAAATTATAATTTATATTTCCTATAATGAATTAACGAAATATAATGATTTTTCATATATAGTATCAATAAAAGTGTTTATTTAATTGTTTCAAAATCTCTCTTTAAGAAAAAAGAGAAAGTAAAGTTCAACAATGGATTTCTATTTTTCTAACAGTTTGGCATAAAGAGTTTCAATGCAATCAACAAATTGCTCCCATGAAAACTTCTTTTTTTCCTTCATCGCGCCCTGCATAAACAACTCTTCTTTGTTGTTTTCAAAAAAATCATTTAGTGAATCGGCAATTTGCTTTGCATCAGGTTTTACCACATATCCTACTTTACCATGAGGCACAGTTTCGGCCAACCCTCCAACATCTGTAACAAGCATAGGTTTATTAAAATGATATGCTGTTTGTGTTACTCCACTTTGAGTTGCATCTTTATAGGGTTGAACAATTATATCGGATGCACAAAAATAAGCTGCCACCTTTTCATTTGGAATAAAGAAGGTATGAAGTAAAACATCATTTTTAATTCCAGATTCTTCAATAATCTTCAAATAGGGATCAGGATTTGTGTAAAACTCTCCTGCTATTAATAGTTTAACATTTTTTTGTCTTAACCTTTTGTCTGTAAAAGCTTCTAATAAAAGATCCAAGCCTTTATATTCTCTAATAAAACCAAAAAATAATATATAAGCAGTTTCTTTATCAAGATTAAGCTGTTGTTTTGCTTCTACTTTATGAATTATATCACCATAACTATCATAAAGAGGATGAAGACAAAAAGATTTTGGTTTCTTTTTGTCAAATTTTTCAAGATCACTTAAAACAGACCTTGACATTGTGATGAATCCATCTACTGATTTAATAAAGTACCTGGATAATAAAGAATCACCTGGCTTTTTTTCATGGGGAATTACATTGTCGGTAATTGCTATTACTTTTGTATAAGAAGATTTTGCAATACGGGCAATAGAGCCTAAACAGGGAGCCATAAAAGGTATCCAATACCTAATAATAATATAATCAGGATTTAATTTTTTAATTTCTTTTCCTACTCTAAGCCAGTTTAGTGGGTTAATAGAATTTATCCTTACTTGTATATTCAACTCTTTGGGAGCTTCTTCTTCAGAGTATTGTGATTTTCCTGGAAAAAGAAAGGAAGGATATTGTAAAGAAAAGGTATAAATTATCACTTCATTTCCTGCATCCAAAAGAGCTTTTGCCAGTCGTTCATTAAAAGTAGATAATCCTCCTCCTCTAAGTGGCCAGGCAGATCCTATAATTATTATTTTCTTCAAATCCCTGTCTTTTTCTCAATAAGGTATATATTCCTGGTGGGTGAATTTCTGGAAATAAGCTCTCCTAGAAATCCAGCCAAAAATAATTGAGTACCCAGAATAATAGAGGTTAATGCAATATAAAACAAAGGAAGCTGGGTAATAAGGGGAGCTGGTATATTATTGGCCACTAAATAAAGTTTCTGGCCTCCTAATGCTAAAGAAATAAGCAATCCGGTCAAAAATATTATTGTGCCTAAGAAACCAAAGAAATGCATGGGTTTTTTACCAAATTTGGATACAAACATAATGGAGATCAAATCCAAAAATCCATTAATGAACCTTTCCATACCAAATTTTGTCACTCCATATTTTCTTTCCTGGTGGGTAACTTCTTTTTCAGTAATTTTTGAAAATCCATTCCATTTTGCAATTACTGGAATGTAGCGGTGCATTTCACCGTAAACTTCAATACTTTTAACTACTTCCTTTTTATAGGCTTTAAGTCCACAATTAAAATCATGAAGATGAATTCCTGACATTTTTCTTGTAGCCCAGTTAAATAATTTAGTAGGAATTGTTTTGGTAATTGGATCATATCTCTTCTTTTTCCAGCCAGAAACAAGATCAAAACCTTGCTCTTTTATAATTTTATAAAGAGCAGGAACTTCATCAGGACTATCCTGCAAATCAGCATCCATAGTAATTATTACCTCTCCACAGGCAGCCTCAAAACCTATATTTAGTGCTGCGGATTTTCCGTAATTCCTCCTAAACTTTATTCCTTTAATATCACTGTTTACTGCCGATAATTCTTCTATTTGCTGCCACGAGGTATCCTTGCTACCATCATCTATATAAATTATCTCCCATGAGAATTTATTTTCCTCCATAACTCTTATTATCCATTGAGAGAGCTCCTGCAAAGATTCTTCTTCATTAAAAAGCGGAATTACAATAGAAATATCTTTTTTATTCATCGTTGTCTTCTTCAAATGGTGATTTGGAATGCTTAAGAAAAGCAGCTGCAATAAGAGAAATTAATAAGCCTCCAAAAAGTTTACCAGTAAACTCAGAAAAAGCAATAGAAGAAACGCTCATCTGTTCCAGTTCTTCAATTACTGTATCATAATATTCTTCGCTAAAAAATTGAGGAAGCTGTTCATACCCCTTTTGCATTGCTTCAAGAGATTCTTGTTTTCTCAATTCAACTATACCCGGATCAATTAACACTCCGAATATATATACTAACAATCCAAATAATGAAGCATAAACAAATGTTATCATCAAGCCCATTCCAAGAGCTTGTCCATAACTTATATACCCATTGAAAATTTGATCCCTTTGTTTTTTAATTCCAATAACAATAAATACAATGGGCACCCAAGCACCAAGCCAACTCGCAGCACCAAGGGGGTCATATCCCGCAAAATAAGCAAGAAGGAAAATTGCAAAACTCACAACTCCGGCAATGCTCCCATAATTTAAAGGTATCTTAATATTTTCCATATTCATGCGTTATAATAAAGTGCAAAATTATAAAAATGATATAATTTGTGTAATCAAATCTAAATTTCTATTTTTGCACTGGGTAAGTCTTATACGACCAGCTCCTGTGAACTCCCCCAGGTCCGGAAGGAAGCAAGGGTAAACGGTTGTAGCGGTGCGATATAAGTAGCTTACCCATTTTTTTTGTCTTTTAAAGCCGTTTTTATGATTATAAAAATGGCTTTTTTGTTTTAATTATATTTTATTTAATCATTAATTTTTGTGCTTGCTTTACATCTCCCTGTTGTAAAATAAGAAAATAAGCACCTGAATTAATTTCTGAAGTATTTATAAAATAATTTTTACTTCCCCTAATAAATTCTCCTTCAAAGATAGTAGCAATTTCACGTCCGGCAATATCAAAAAGTTTAATGCTTCCTTTTTCAGAGCTTAAAGTATTAACGGGTATGCAGGTAATTCCTTTTGATGGATTTGGATAAGCAGGTTGAAAATCAACTAAAGCACTATACTCTTTTACATTTACATCATTATATATTTCAAATGTCCAGTATCCTGCAGGAGCTGTAATTGGTCTTACCTGTTGTTTACCAGAAACGGACTGAGCATCAACATAGTAATATATTTTTGTTCCGGCAATTTGTGAAGGAATGTTTGCTGCCCATGTATCAGTTGCAGAATTAATTAAAACCATTGGAACAATATTATAAGGCTGGGTGGTATCAGCACGGTAATGCAAATTTGCCATACTTATTCCACTTCTATGCATTATTTTTGCTTCAACCAGATAGGGAACAGTAGTAATAATGGTGTTTTGTAAAGCCTGATGACTAATTAAAAGCGGATCGGCAACTCCAACTGTATGAGTAATACAATGCAATGAACCACTTGCAGAAATAGTACTTTTAGTATTTATTCCAACAACATTATATCCCGGCATTGCTTCCTTAATAATTCGAATAGCAATTGTATCATATTCTGATGGTGTTGTACTATTAATAGGATAAGTAGGAAGCAGAATAGTTTTGTTAATTATGCTGTTGTTTGCATAAGTATAGTAGTAACTATCTGGGGGATATCCATATCCGGGCTCAGGAGGCATGGGTATACGAACAACTTTAAACGGTGTGCCAAAAACTGAATTATGGGTGCTTAAAACATATTGCAGGTTAGCTTCTATTTGTGGTCCATCTGCAGTTCCAGGGGGGTATTCTCCTATTAAAAGTGTTTCTTCATCCAAAAGTTTCATGTGCATATCTATATGGTGAATACCATCATATGGAAGTGTGTTCATCTTAATATAATTGCTGGTACCCAAAAAACTATTCATAATTCCATTTATTTGGGTAGAGTTATAGGAAGGATTTTCGTCCAGAATTAAATTGGAAGCAAAGTCATTTCCAAAACCATCAGTCATATAATTTCCGCCAACATTAATAAGATTGTATGGGCTGCTTGATGTTTCGTAAATAGGAATATTCATATGGCTCGCTACAGCTCTAGGCAAAGTATCATCCTTTGGTCTTGGACGATTATAAACCCAATCAACTAAAACAAGAGAATCTACATTATTTGTGTAAACTGAATTGGCCATGTAATCTCTAATCCATACAGAATTAAAAGGAGCAATTAGAAAGCTTAAGTTTGTCAAGGGAACTCCATTGGCATTTAAATTGTTTTTTACGGTGACAGAATCATTGCAGACAATTATAATCGGAGTTTCATTTTGAACTGCTTTTATAATTTCTCTATGTACGGGCAAATAACTGGTCCATGCAATTACCAGAGTTTGAACTTCTTCCCATTCTGACATGGTTCTTATTACAGAACCATTAGGAGGAGAAGTAATAACATTTGAAGATCTGTCATTGTTTTTTTTGTTTAAATATTCTCCCATTTTTTCCTTTTCACCAGGAGCAAACCCTTTTGGCAGAAAAGGCTCTGAAGTTACCTGTGCCAAGGATATGTTTGTAATTAAAGCCAAAACAAGAGCAATAATTGTAAATTTTAAAGAAGTAAAATTAAGTTCCATAAGAATTATGAATTAGTTAAAGAGTTGTAATATATTGAGTTTTTTTATCAATTAAAAGAAAAAATACAATACAGATTAAATTGCTAATCCCGATTAGGCTGATTATTTTTGCAGAAATTAACCTAAAAAGAAAACATGAAATTTTTTATTGACACAGCAAATCTTGACCAAATTAGAGAAGCTCAGGACCTTGGCGTTTTAGATGGTGTAACAACCAATCCTTCATTAATGGCTAAAGAAGGAATTAAAGGCCATGATAATGTTATGAAACATTATGTTGATATCTGTAATATTGTGGATGGAGATGTTAGTGCCGAAGTAATTGCAACCGATTTTGAAACAATTGTAAAGGAAGGTGAGTTTCTAGCCTCACTTCACCCACAAATCGTTGTAAAAGTACCTATGATAAAAGATGGCATTAAAGCTATAAAGTACTTTTCCGATAAGGGCATTAAAACTAATTGCACTTTAGTATTTTCAGCAGGTCAGGCATTATTGGCGGCTAAAGCAGGTGCTACTTATGTTTCTCCATTTATTGGACGATTAGATGATATTTCAACTGATGGTTTAGATTTAATTGATCAGATTGTTACAATCTATCAGAATTTTGGATACGAAACACAGGTTCTTGCTGCTTCAGTTAGGCACACCATGCATTTGGTTAAATGTGCTGAACTTGGTGCTGATGTTGTAACTTGTCCTTTAAATGTAATTACAGACCTGTTGAAACATCCATTAACAGACAGCGGTCTTGAGAAATTTTTGTCTGATCATAAAAAAAGTAACGTATAAGCTGTATACTTTTTTCTGATTCAGGAATCTTCACCTACTAAAAAGTTCATTTGCTTTTCAAATGAACTTTTGTAGTTTTACATAGTACACTTACAAAATATTAAAAAGCATGTTATTAAAAGTTCATCCAGACAATCCAGCTCCTCGCCATATTAAAATGATTACTGATTGTTTAAGAAATGGAGGTGTAATTATTTATCCAACAGATACAGTTTATGGATTTGGCTGTGATATGAATAGCATGAAGGCTGCTGAACGCATATGTATGATAAAAGGACTTAAGCCCGAAAAGGCCAACTTTTCTTTTATATTTCATGATCTGAGCAATCTCTCTGACTATACTTTACAGATTGACAGCAATACATTTAAGCTGCTAAAAAAATCACTGCCCGGTCCTTTTACCTTTATTCTTAACGCGAATAATAAAGTTCCAAAACTTTTCAAAAGCAAGAAAAAAACAATCGGGATCCGAATTCCGGATAACCTCATTCCTAAGGAAATTGTAAAAGAACTTGCTAATCCTATTCTATCAACATCTGTTTATGACCCTGATGAAATTATTGAATATACTACTGACCCTGAACTAATTTACGAACGATACAAAAACCAGGTGGATATGGTAATTGATGGTGGTTTTGGACATAACGTGGCATCAACTATAGTTGATTGCACTGAAGGGGAACCCGAAATAATCAGGCAGGGAATAGGCGAGTTATAATTTTGAAGATGTCGGGAATCTATGATCTTTACTCGTGCTCATATCCAGGCTTATCACTTTGTTGATAATATCACTTATTTGCTTTGAATTGTAGATTATCATAAAGTGAGTACCTTCAGCTACCGGTATTGTGTTTTTTAAATTTTTTATTGGAATTACTCTGTCTGCAGTTCCCTGAATATGAATTATTTTTAAATCCTTACAAGTTCCTGATGTACAAGACCAGTTAATAATTAAATTGATTGCCCTTTTAATATATTTTTCAGGACATTTCTTAAGCATTTCAATAAGCAGATCCCTGTCCTTTTTGGAATGTCTTCCCAAAACATGTTTTACAGCTTTGGAAAGCATAATGATAAACCATTGTGAAAAAATTAAATGGATGGGAAAATACCTGAACATTTTAATAAAAAAGGGAATTTCATCTGCTCCCTTTGCGCTAGAAACAATAATAGTTTTAACAGGATTTAAAAACTTAGCTATTTCTATAGCACACATTCCCCCAAAAGAAACCCCAAGCAAATAAAATGGTTTAGAATCATCTATTTGTTCTGCAAGCTTCCTGGCATAAGATTCCATTGTATCGTTAATTAAGGGGACTTCCCACTTAATAACATTTAACTCTGCTCCATTAATTTTAAGGTTTGAAAATAACCTTTCATCAGTTGCTAATCCTGGAATTAAATAAAACCTTTTCATAGAGAATATCTGTTTATTTTATTCAAATTTCTAGAAAAGGAATTCCAAAATTATGCCATTTAAGCAAATTGAAATATCAGGTCAAAAATTCCTTAGTAAGTACTTGTTCTAAATTACCGTACTCTTTATGATAATCCTTTTGGCTCCTACGGATAACCTCAAGAGCTTCTTCCCTTCCATAAGTATGGGTAATTTCACAACGTTTTGTTTCTGCTCCTGGTATTTCCTTATATGTTAAAAAATAGTGTTCAAGCCTTTTTACCATAGATATTGGGAATTTTGATATGTCATCCCAAGCTTCATAAACCTCATCCCCTTTCATTACTGCAATAATCTTATCATCAGCTTCTCCTCCATCAATCATCCTGAATCCTCCAATAGGAATGGCCTGAACCAGAATATTTCCATTGGTAATATTTCTTTCGGTCATAATACAGATGTCCAAAGGATCTTTATCTCCCACAATTCCTGGACGATTGGTCTTTTCAGAACAATAATTAGCAACCTCTTCATCGCAATAGGTTTGAGGAATAAACCCATATAATGCAGGTATAATATTTGAAAATTTTTGAGGGCGATCAATTTTCAAATAACCTGAATCCTTATCAACTTCGTACTTAACAGTATCTGTTGGAACAATTTCAATAAATGCAGTTACTATGTCTGGTGCGCCAACTCCAATATTTACTCCATGCCAGGGATGAGATACATATCTTAAACCTAAAATTTCCCAAATCCTATCTTTATATTCACTCATATTTAGTTTAAATATTAACGGTTTGAATAAAATTAATACTTTTTTTGATTTCTTTATACATTAGCTTATCTTCATTAACAAAATCAACGGATTGCCTGAAATCATCAACAAATTTTTCTATAAAGGGAGATGATTTAATAGGTTTTCTCAAGTCAAGAGCCTGAGCAGCATTAAATAATTCAATTGCTAATATCCTTTCTACATTATATACTACCCTATATGCTTTGGTTGCTGCATTAGCACCCATACTCACATGGTCTTCCTGACCATTTGATGAATCAATTGTATCAACAGATGCTGGTGTACATAACTGTTTATTCTGGCTTACTATAGATGCAGCAGTATATTGAGGGATCATAAAGCCAGAATTAAGTCCTGGATTTGCAATTAAAAAAGGAGGTAATCCTCTTTGTCCGGAAATTAATTTATAGGTTCTGCGTTCAGAAATACTACCTAATTCAGCAAGCGCAATTGCAAGAAAATCAAGAGAAAGCGCCAGAGGTTGTCCATGAAAATTACCGGCAGAAATAATTAAATCGTCTTCAGGAAAAATGGTAGGGTTATCAGTTACAGAATTAATTTCTGTTAAAAAGACACCTGCTACATAATCAAATACATCTTTAGAAGCTCCATGTACCTGAGGAACACAGCGAAATGAATAGGGGTCTTGAACATGTGTTTTTGGCCTGTTAATTAGTTCGCTTCCATGTGTATACTTTAATATATTTGAAGCAGTTTTTTGCTGTCCTTTATGTGGCCTGATTTGATGAACAAGTGGATTGAACGGCTCAATTCTTCCATCATAAGCATCAAGGGAAACGGCAGCTATAATATCAGCAAGTTCAGACAGACGAAATGTTTTTAAAATACAATGTACACTATAGGCACTCATAAATTGCGTACCATTTAATAAAGCAAGGCCTTCTTTCGATTTTAAGTGTATAGGCTGCATTTGCAGGTCTTTATATAATTCCTGAGTATCTATACGGTTTCCCTTATAGGTCACCTCTCCCTCCCCGATTAATGGCAAGCATAAATGGGCAAGCGGAGCAAGATCACCTGATGCACCAAGAGAACCTTGCTGGTATACAATGGGTAGAATATCATTGTTGTAAAAATATAATAAACGTTCAACGGTTTCAATTTGCACGCCTGAATTTCCATAAGACAATGCCTGAATTTTTAGCAGCAACATTAATTTTACAATTTCTTCAGGAACCTCCTCCCCTGTACCACAAGCATGAGATTTCACAAGATTGTTTTGCAAAGTTTCCAGATCCTCATCAGAAATAGAATGGTTGTATAATGATCCAAAACCAGTATTAATACCATAAACAGGTTTTTTTTCTGATGCTATTTTTTTATCCAAATAATTCCTGCATTTACTAATTTTTGAAACGGCTTTTGGGGAAAGTTCAATTCTTAAATTCTCATTAATAATTTTTTCCAGGCTTGAGAATTCTAATTTACCTGAGGTAATGTAATGTATTAGCATATTTAAATATCTTTTATTCCATTTGTATTTTTAATCGCTCATTTGCCCTAATCCTTGATTTTAATTGCTGGGAATGCCTTAACGAATTCTTGTTGTTGTATACAGTATAAGATTTTTGTGACCATTGCAGTGCTTCTTCCAACTGGCCAAAAACTTCATAGGCAATGGCTAAATTATGGGTACTTCTTTTGGCAACTTTCTTCTTTGGACTATTGGCTAACTTCAACCATAAATCTCTTGCCCCGGCCCAATCTTGTGTTCTTGCCTTTCTCCCTGCAGTTTTTAATCCTTCTGATCCTTTAGTATAGTATACACGATCTACCCATACCCATTGGGGAGCTATTCTATAACCATAAACACTTCCGGCATTAAATGCAGTTCGGTTTACCGCATCCCTTCCATTTATTAAGGCTGCGATTGCAAGTTGCTGTGTAGTTCCTCTTCCACCAAAATCAAGAAAAGAATCTCCTCTATATTCATCTACTATTCTTTTATTCTTATAATCATAAATTCTCCATCCTGCCGTCACCATCATTCTAAGATTGGCTACCTGTTCAATTACATCCCTTGTAGTTCCATCAGAGTTTTTAACTTGTCGTGTTTCTGTATTAAATGACAAAGTAGATTTGGTATCAAAAACCTCAAGTACTATTAAAGCATCCGCTTGATTTTCCATACATATTTTCTCTATTTGTTCCCATGAAAGTGGAGATGCAAATACAGCAGTTCCAGTTCCTCTTAAATCCAATCCGGATGGCTCCGTAATTGTATAACGAGGGGTTTTAAGAAGGGCATCTTTTAATCCATTTAAACAATTTTTGCCTGCTTCTTTATCAGTTAATAAACCAACTCCTCCGCTTAGTATGCCATCAAGAACACTAGTAAGCATATTTTCCTGAGAAGGTTTATGACGATGAACAATTGCTAGTTTTTCAATATGTGTTGGCATATTAATATCTGCAGGTTGTAATACAGAAATCCGAAGACCTGTAGTACAGGCTTGTAAGACTAATAAAATTGTCACAAGCCCAGCGAGTTTCATTATACTAGTTTTCATGCTTAAAATTTTTAGGGTTTAAGATTGATTTTTTAAGAAATTTATCATTTCCTCAGCAGTAAGTTTGTGCTGCTCCCCACTTGCCATATTTTTAAATGTAATTCTATTGCTACTCATTTCTTCAGATCCTACAATTGCAACAAATGGTATTTTTTTGCTGTCTGCATAAGCCATTTGTTTCTTCATTTTTGTTTGGTCAGGATATATTTCAGCATTTATACCTGAAGCTCTTATTTTTTGTAAAACAGAAAGGCAATATTTCTCTTCTTCTTCCCCAAAATTTACAAACATTAATCGTGTAGTTTCACCCGAGAAATCAGGAAACAAGCCTATTTCTTCCATTACATCATAAGTTCGGTCAGCACCAAAAGATATGCCAACTCCGGAAATGCCCGGCAGACCAAAGTTACCGGTTAAGTCATCATAGCGTCCTCCTCCGCAAATGCTGCCTTTAAAGTTGCTTCTATTATCGTTAACCTTTACTTCAAAAATAGCTCCTGTATAATAATTCAAACCACGGGCTAATGTTACATCAAATTCAAGTGTTGCATGAGTTAACCCTGCACTTACAATAGAATTTCTTTCATCGCTATTTAGGGCTATATCAGAAGTTCTATTAAAGATATATTCGAGTTCTTCAATACCTTTAAGGCCTATTGGGGAAGTATTTAAAAACTCTTTTAAAAAATCTATCACTTCGTTAAAAGTACCTGATAAATTCATAAGTGGCTTGAGTTGATCAATTGCGTTTTGAGAGATTCCTTTTAAAAGTAATTCTTCATTTACTTTATCAAGTCCAATCTTATCTAGTTTATCAATTGCTACAGTGATATCTATGATTTTGTCCGGCTCTCCAATAATTTCAGAAATTCCAGTTAAAATTTTTCGGTTATTTACTTTTATGGTAACTCCAATACCTAGTCGGGAATATACTTCATTCATTATTTGAACCAGTTCCACTTCGTTTAAGAGTGAATCACTGCCTATGATATCAGCATCGCATTGAAAAAATTCCCGGTAACGGCCTTTTTGAGGTCTGTCGGCCCTCCAAACAGGTTGAATTTGATACCTTTTAAAAGGAAAAGTAATTTCATTTCTATGTTGTACCACATATCTTGCAAATGGAACAGTAAGGTCATAACGCAAGGCTTTTTCAGCAATATCCTTAAGAATTAATTTTGATGGAATAATAGAATCAGCAGCAACAGAACTTTCCTGGGATATTGAAGAATTATTAACTGCCTGCAAAGCTTCTTTTGAAATTTTAACCTTTGAAAGGAAATCACCAGAATTCAGAATTTTAAATATAAGCTGGTCCCCCTCATCGCCATACTTTCCTGTTAATGTAGATAGATTCTCCATGGCTGGAGTTTCAATGGGCATAAAACCAAATAGTTGATAAACAGTTCTAATAGTATCAAAGATATAATTCCTTCTGATCATTTGTTCAGGAGAGAAATCACGGGTTCCTTTAGGTACGGATGGTTTTTCGGCCATAATTTTATTATAAAACGTTCAAAGTTAATTAATTCATCAAATTAAAGAATTAACAATTGAGATTAAAGATCAGGGGAGTGATTTAATTAATCTGGCTACGAACAGACTATCTGCCCTGTTTTCATATCCTGGAATAAGTTGCATTTTATCTAGCTTTAGATTTAAATTCTGGCATAAATAATTCACTACATCTTCATTTTCAGCTTTAAATACAGAACAGGTAATATAAATTAATGATTTACCAGATTTAAGAGTTGGCAAAATGGCGGCAGCAATATTTTTTTGTTTCTGTTGAAAATTATTAATTTCATTAGAATCAAACAAACTAAGCATTTCAGGAGTCCGTCCCCAGGTACCAGAACCAGAACAAGGAGCGTCTACAATAATTCCATCAAAGTTTTTTCCTGGTGTTGTACGGGTACCAATAAAATCTAAAACAGCTGCCTGGTAACTATTAATTCTTGCAGCTTTAAACCTCACTTTAAGATTTTCTATGATTTGTGGCCTTATATCACTGGCAAACAATTTAACTTTAGGCTCCTTATCTAATAACATTAAGCTTTTTCCTCCCGATCCTGCACAACAATCCCACCATCTCTCCTCTTTTTCAGGTTCCAGATAAGTACCGGTTAATTGAGAAGAAAAATCCTGCACTTCGAATAATCCTTTGTTCTTGCTTACTAAATGATCTAACTTTGTTGAAATTTCCATTCCAACGGTTTGTGGCTTATCAGGGAAAGTTTCAAAAGAAATATCTTTGCTTTTCAACTCTTCAATAACTATATTTTCAGATCCTCTTTTAATCCTTATCCAAAGCTTTGGACGCATAAGAAAAGACATATAAAATTTATGTTTATCTATACCTTCTGACAGTTCATTATTAAAAGGGAACACCTCCTCTAGCTTAAAATCAGGGTACTTTTCCTTAAGCAAGCTTACTTTTTCATCAAGCTTTATCTCCAACATTGATTCAGTAAACCAAGGTATAGAAGAAAACAAAACTTTTAAAATTTCGGAGTATTCATTTTCACATAAAAAGCTTCCTATTGCCATTCTTTCTTGAGGTTCAAGAGTAGATAAGCTTTTACCTAGACGGAAATAATTATAGATTAAAGAAGAAGCAATTTTTCGGTCTTTGGAACCCATTTGTTTATTTTCCCGGAAATATCCCTGCAAGAAAATGTGCAGTGGTAAAATTCCTTTATGTTCATCTGCTTTGGTTAGATAAAGGCCAAGAATTTTTAGGGCAATATGTATTTGTCTTTCACGCATAACTGATTTTTCTTAGATAATTATTGTTTGAGAAAAGAGAGCTTTAATTTTAATTTTCAATCATTAATTCTCTTACATATTTAACTGGGGCGCTGCCATAACTAAGAAACTGTTCATGAAACTTTTTCAAACTGAAATTTTCAGCTTTCTTTTGTTTTAATTCTTCTCTGAAATCATATATTTCAGTGTAACCAGTAAAATAACTGCAAAGTTGAACCTGTGAGAGAGTTGCTCTCTTCCATTTCCCTCTTGCCTCAGTCTCTTCCTGATAAGCTTGATTGATTAATAAATTTAATGCTACTTCTTCTTTCATATTTAATACATGTACGCTATAATCCAAAATAGTATTGCATACTACTCTTAAATGCCATTTATTGTACATTAACCATAATTCTGGCTCATGATTGCCATAACCTTCCTCCAGCATCATTCTTTCTGTATAAACAGCCCATCCTTCAATCATAGCACCATTACCTAAAATACTTTTTATCATACTTTTAGATTGATTGCTATAAACTAATTGCAGGTAATGTCCGGGTATTGCTTCATGTATATTCAGTACCTGAAGGATATAGTGATTATATTCCTTTAGATAACTTTCGGCTTCTTTCTCTGTGTATTTATTGAGTGGAGTAACATTATAATAAGTATCTCCATCGGCATCATAAGGTCCAGGAGAAGAAATAGATGCTCCTGCGACTCCTGCCATATACTCAGGAGTCTTTCTTACAACAAGAGGTTTTGTTGGATCAAGATAAACAATATCTTTTTCTCGGATAAAAGCCTCCAATTCTGGAATTTGTTGTTCAATGGCAGAAATAAAGGAATCACGGTGAACATGATTTTCAGCTATCTTATCAATCAGGGATTTAACTAGTAATTGGTCATTTTCAGGCTGTTTTTTATTCTTAAAATATTTTGGCCATAATTCTTTAGAAAGCTTTATCATTTCAGTACTTATTTCATCCTTTCTTTTTAAAGCTTTATTGTAAACTTCTTCAGCAGTGTAGGCAGATTGAATATCAAAAGCGAATTTCTCTTCAAAAAGTTCTTTCCCTATTCTGAATTGTTTAGCTCCTGATTTGTTAAGTTCAGGTAACAGTTCATTTTCAAGCTGCTTAATAAACTTTTCAATTGCAACAACAGACTTGTTAAGCAAGGCTTCATAGCTGGTTAATTCATGCAGACTAATATTAGCCTGGTTTAATGAATCTCTAATAGTTTTATTAAAATAATGAAGTGTTCCTTTGCTTTGCTCTATGGCCAGTTCAGTATGTTCAAGAGTAGGGTTTTTAATGTTTTGAAAAGCGGTTTCATAATAAGCAGACACATTTCTTAAACGTTCTTTAATTCTCCGGCTTTTTTCTTCCAAGTTGATTTTCTTATTTCCAAGAATTTTGGCAAATCCACCTGCTACATTATAAGAGGCAGGGTTCCATTGGTATTCTTTAAATTTTTCAATTCTCCACCTTGTTTTATTTAACTGGTTTTCAATTAAATGGTAATCAGTTCTATTAGATGGGGAAAGTAGTAGGGGATTGAATTTTTTTAAAGAATCAAGATAAGAAGATACAAAAGTTAATTCTTCATCTCTATTTGCTTTATCAGGAATGGATAAAACAGTATCGTATTTTTCATTGCCAACATATGTAGCCCAGCCCGGTGAATTTTGCCATAAGGCATCAATAAAATTTTCTTTTTGTTTTTCAAAAGCAAGATCTTGCTTCTCTTGGGTTTTAATTGGAGCATCCGTATCTGATGAACAGGATATAATTAGTAAAGCTAAAAAGGCTGTGAATGTAATTTTCATAAATTAGGATGGATAGAATTCTTATAAATAGAAACAGAGTGTTTCTCAACCTCTGTTAACAATCATTTTATTAATTAATTTCTCAAAAGTACGATTCCCAAATTTATCAGCTCACAAAAGCCACTATTATTTTTGATTAAATTTTATTAAATTTAATAGTAGCAGATAAACTGTTAAATAATAGCAGTCAAACAAATAGATTAACATTTAACAAATAGCTGGTTTTATGGCAAAAAGAAAAGATCCAATTTATCCCTGGTTAACAGTAATTGCTGGTAATTATAATGATGAATTGCATTATGAAGATTTAGGAGAAATTACCAAAGGGTATATAAAAAAAGCTTTTAAAGGAATAGCAGATGGAGATTTCAGAGATTACCATTGCCATATGTTAGGAATTGGAACAGGTAAATCCGGGAATTTCATTCATCCTAAATTGACCACTTGGTTACTTCCTGTAGATCATTTAAAATTCAACTTATTTGCTAATGCAGCTGGAATCAGTAACATTGAGAAAAGTGACCAGCAATATGTGGAGCGTTTATTAACACTAGCC
>JALYPI010000067.1 GCA_030856445.1 Bacteroidota bacterium | reverse complement strand
ATCTGAATTAACAATGCAGAATAGCAAATAAAACTCAATAAATAAATGGCTGGCATGAGTTGCACATGTGCCAGGCATTTCCACTCATTTTGAAGAAAGCTCTAATGAATCATGAACCTAAGCAACCTGCAAACACAACTTTTCAAGGAAGAATCAATTCTAAGACAAATCAATGCTGATTATAGCATGTGGGGCTTTTGCCCACCGCATATTTCGGAAAGTTTTAATTTTGCTATTAATGACACAATGGGCAAAATAAAAGAGTTAAAAAAAGAGATCCGAGAATTCAAAAAGAGTAAAAAAAACAGCCAACCAGTTGCTAAAAAAGCAAAACCTGTAGCAAAAATAAAAAGAAAGCCAAACATGAAAGCTATTTGGATCAAATAAGCGGAATACTGGTTTGAACCCAAACAAGGAAGATAACCACTCCAAACAACATCACTCAACGCTGTTTTCTTTAAAACTACGATCAGTGGAGCTGGTAGTAAGGACTATTATGACTAACTAGAAGAAGCCAATCTGAGACTGAACTATATTTTCAATAAATTACAAAAAAAGATGAATTAACACCCCATTCTAATTTTATTATTTAATTTGTGAAAAATTATAAATTATGATGAGTCTAAATGGAATTGTTGAAGTTGTTATTACTGGTGTTATAATATATGTTATTAATAATCATCTAATGCCCATTATAGAGAAACATCTACCCACTAAAGAAAGGGTTTTTTCAATATTGAAAATAGTTGCTAAGTTAACTTCTTATGTAGTTCCTTTGTTTTTTCTAATAAAAACGTTTTTATATTCTCCACTTAATAAAGTTTTTATCTTTATTGTACTGTTGTATTTTTTTTTAATAATTTTAAATTTAATAATGGATGTAAATTTATTATTTTATAAAGATTCAATTGAAATTATAAATTCTAATAATAAGAAATTTTTAAAATTAATTGATAAAAAACAGGAAGTAGTAGAACAAACAGAACAAACTAAATCTGAACCCATACCCGATTCAAATTAGAATATTTAACATAAAAAAGAGAAATTGCTTAAAGAAAATTATTGTCATTAATAATACAATTATTAATTAATGGAAAAGGGTTTTACACCCAAAAATACTATTATGAAATTATTTTTATTTTCTATTTTGATTATTGTTAGCTCATCTTGTTTTGGACAAAACCCCCTTGCAGTTGACTTTGGAAGTAATGCACGAATTCAGGACTTACGTTATCATGAAAATGAAATGAATAAAATTAGGGAGAGACAGAGAGAATTGGAGAAGCAAAAAACTACTGCAATGATTAATCAGACAAAACAGAGCTATAATTCCTTCTCTAATTACCCAAAAACAATACGTGATGGTTGGCACAATGTTATTTCAACGAATAATTATGATGTATGTGATGAAAGAAAAGTATTTGTAAAAAACAATGAAATCACCCACTATTATATTGATAATTGGATTGAAAGGAAAGTAAGTTTTACTGGCCCTATAAATTCAGGGAAAGGAATGGTTAAATTAAAATTTCAAGACGGCACACAGAGTTCGTTGCTTGAAATATTTTTCATGGAATATATAATTAATTCTAAATCGGAGACAACAAAACCTTTAAAATCTGGAAGTGTTAGCTTTTGGACAAATTTTAAAAATGGTGCAAATACATCCATCTATATAGATGGAATATATTTTGGAAAAATTTCATCCTGTTTTAAAGAAGGAGTACCCTTTTGTAAACAAGATGGAACTCTGACAATAAATTACAAACCAGGGACTTATTCTTATAATGCTAAAAGCAAAAATAGGTCTTGGTCTGGAGTAGTTACAATAACAGAAAGTGATTGTAGAACGATAAAATTAACTAAAAAATAATTTCATTAATTACCCTTTATTAATTCCGGTAATTCTTGCTACTGTAGGAGTAATTGCATGTTTAGGGATTGAGTTCTACCAGGAGATTAATGGTGACTACTACCAACTTGCTGCAAAGAATGCCAAGAGTTTAGAAAGGATATTTTAGTTTTTCTTTTTGATTAAATTGCCTGTGTTAATTTTAATGGCCCTGCTTACTTAGGCAAGTGCGGCTTATTGTTTTTTTCTAGAAGAGCATTATTTTAATATTTCTGCAATTGTAAATATAAGTTACAGGTTATTCTTTAAATGTCTCTTATATGTATCAGAATTTTGCCAATTTTTAAGCAAATTTTGTTTTCCAAAAACTATTTCCCTCGATGAGTTTTCTATGGTTCTCTTTTTAAACTCTCTATATTTAAAAAATGGCAAATGTTCGTAATTGGTACAAATATTATCTGGGGAAACACTATTATTTAAATTAATCTCTAATAATAAATCAGGAGCAAGGGGTAAAAAAACATGCTTTGGTCTAAATAAGACTGGATTGTCGGACATAGGAAATATCTCTTTTTTTGTTTTATATAAACTCCACTCTGCTTTAAGAAAAGGATCTGTGATTTCTTTTAAAGTTTCGGGTTGTGATAATGTTTGCTTCAAGTGTAAAAACATCTCTAGCTTTGTAAGATTTTTTGATTTATACAGCGATTCCATTTTATTAAAACTGTTATGATTCATCTTAGTTTGGAAGAATACAAACATTGAAATAGAAAATTTATCAATGATATTCTCAATCTTACAATTTACTATTGCCTTTTCTAGGGTTGTTTTGTAACTTTCTTCAAATGAAGTAAAATGACTTTCAAAATCAAAAGTTAATCCAGAGGGGTACTTTTCAAAATAATTATTCTCTACTTTATATTTTTCAGGATATGCTCTTTTGTGTGCTGCATATAAATCTTCTTTTGTCAAATTATCTATTCCTGCACCCTTTTCAAAAAACACTTTTTTAGTTTTTTGTTCAATAATTTTATTGCTTTTTAGATTCAAGGCAAATATTTTTATTTCTCGTGGACTATCTATTGCATTATTTCCATTTCTTTTTGAATTTAGATAATCAGGATTCCAAAAAGCTGTCCAAAAGCAAGGAATATAATGATTTTTTATAGTGAGATTCATAAAATTAAATAATATTCCCACTCTCTTCCGCAGCCATCCCCAAATCATCCCCTCTGTCATACTCTTTCGCTGTAATCCTTTCAGCAAACAACTTGGCTTGTTCAATTACAGTCTCAGTTGCTTTTAATTCCATATCAGGTGGGTAACCATGTTTGCGGAGAATCTTTTTAACTGCAAGTCTCATCTTAGCTTGTATGCTTTCACGGACTGTCCAATCGATGCTTGTGTTGCTTCTTACGGTATCTACCAACTCACGGGCGATATGCCTAAGCACATCATCGCCTAATACGGCTACTGCGCTATCGTTTACTTCTAAGGCGGTATAGAATGCATATTCCCGGAAATCGAGGCCTAATTCATCTCCTTTGCGGTCTGCTTCTTTGATTGTTTTGGCCAGGTTTATTAGTTCTTCTATTACCTGGGCTGATGTTATTAAATTGTTCTGGTAGTTTCTTACTGCTTGTTCCAGCATGTCGGAGAACTTTTTGGATTGCACCAAATTTGATTGTTTTCTTGTTCTTATCTCGTCATTGAGTAACTTTTTTAATAGTTCAAGCGCAAGGTTCCTGTGTTTCATTCCTTTTACTTCGGCCAGGAATTCATCTGACAGTATGGATATATCGGGTTTTTTAATTCCTGCTGCGTCAAAAATGTCAACCACTTCATCTGGTACAATGGCATCAGATAAAATCTGTTTTATGGCTGTTTCTATTTCTTCGTCTGTTTTTCCTTTAGTGCCTTGAGTTACCTTAACAATTCTTGCTTTGATTGCCTGAAATAACCCTACCTCGTCTCTAATGTCCACCGTGTATGGATGGGGAACCGAAATTGCAAAAGACTTTGTTAATGCTATTACAGCGTTCAGAAATCTTTCTTTTCCGTTTTCTAAACCGAGTATGTAGTTAGAAGCTTTTATCGGGAAATAGAGTTTTTCCTTTGGAGTTAAACTAAAAAAGGACTTATAGTTGAAGCCTTTGGGTTGAGTTGTGTCTGTAGGTTGTTCGGAGAACATTTGAGCCACTACTTCATACTTGCCCATCATTACAGAAGCGGCCTCTTCCTGATCAAATGCAGGCTTTCCCTTTCCACCATTTTCTATATAGGTTGCCAATGCCTTTTTCAGGTCGGTGGCAATTCCTATATAATCTACCACCAAGCCACCTTCTTTATCTTTGTAAACCCTGTTAACTCTTGCAATGGCCTGCATAAGGTTGTGGCCTTTCATTGGTTTATCTACATATAGGGTATGCAATGCCGGAGCATCAAATCCTGTAAGCCACATATCACGTACAATGGCTATTTTTAGTTTGTCTTTTGGGTCTTTTAATCGATCACCCAAAGCTTTTCTTTTTGTTTTGCTCCTTATATGAGATTGGAAACTCAAGGGATCAGAAGAGGAACCAGTCATAACTACCTTTATTGCACCCTCATTTTCATCCGCACTATGCCATTCTGGTCGTACTTTCACTATTTCAGCATAAAGGTCAACACAAATTCTGCGGCTCATGCACACTATCATTGCCTTTCCTTCTAACACTTCATTTCTGTCCTCAAAATGTTTAACTATATCCGCTGCAATTAATTTCAAGCGGTGCTCATTGCCTACTATGGCTTCTACTCTTGCCCATTTAGCTTTGAGTTGCTGGCGGCCTGATAATTCTTCACTTTCGGTTAGTTCTTCAAACTCTGCATCTACTCTTGGCATTTCTTCTTCTTTCAGACTTATTTTTGCCAATCTGTTTTCATAGAAAATACGCACAGTTGCCCCATCATCAACCGCTTGTTGAATGTCATAAACATCTATATAATCACCAAAAACAGCCTGTGTGTTTTTATCTGTATTTTCAATAGGGGTTCCGGTAAAGCCGATGAATGAAGCATTGGGCAAAGCATCACGCATGTTCTTTGCAAAGCCATCCAGAAAATCATACTGGCTTCTATGGGCTTCATCTGCAATAACTACTATGTTTCTGCGGTCAGACAATTGTTCAAACTGCCCTTTAATATTTTTGGTTTTGCCCTCTCCAATATCAATGCGTTCTTCTATTTCGGGTAAAAACTTTTGAATGGTTGTAAATACTATCCCACCTGATGAAACACTCAGCAGCTTTTTTAAATTGTCCCTATTTTCTGCCTGTACCGGTGTTTGCCTTAGAATATCCTGACTTAAAGAAAAGGTATCAAAAAGCTGATCATCCAAATCATTGCGATCTGTTAGTACTACAAGGGTAGGATTGTTTAATGCCAATACCAGTTTACCTGCATAAAAAGCCATACTCAAACTTTTACCACTGCCTTGTGTATGCCAAATTACACCGGCTCTTTGGTCTCCGTTTTCAGCCGTTGCTTTTTTAGTGGTTTCCACTGCTTTGTTTACTGCAAAATATTGATGATAGCGGGGAACTATTTTTATTATCTGGTCTTTATTCTGATGGAAAATGGTAAAATGGCGGATAAGGTCAGGCAATACTTTTTTGTTGAGCATGCCCTTTGCCATCACTTCCATTTGTGGTATATCTTCATCTGCCACAATTTTTCCATCAATGGATTTCCAGGGAACAAAAAACTGCTTGGATGCCGTTAATGAACCATAAAGTGCATCCCAACCATCGGAAGCAATTAATAAAGCATTGTATTGAAACAAAGAGGGAATAGCCTGTTTGTAGGTCTGCAATTGATTGAAAGCAGACTGCACATCTGCATTTTCATCTACTGCATTTTTTAGTTCTATCACCACTAATGGCAAGCCGTTTATAAAGAGGATTACATCTGGTCTTTTATTTATATTTCCTTCAATGATGGTAAACTGGTTGATAACCAAATACTCATTATTCTCCGGCATTTCATAATCTATAAGCCAAACTTTATCTCCTGCAATTCTATCTCCTGTGCGGTATTCTACATCTACTCCTTCGGTAAGGTATTTATGAAACTGGTAATTGTTCTGAAATAAATTGGGACTCTCAGAGCGTAATACTTTTCGCAAGGCCTCTTCCTGTGCTTCTGCCGGAACTTTTGGATTAAGTAAAGCAATGGCATTTTGTAAACGTTGTTTTAAAACAACTTCGTGGTATTCTCTTTCGGTAAATAAGCCATCGGGAGAAATCTCAGTTCCATTAATATATTGGTAGCCCAATTCAATAAATTCCTGGATTACTACTTGCTCTATATGGTCCTCTGAGATTACTGCTGCCATAGGTTATACTGCTTTTTTGGTTAAGACTTCTGATACTTTCAGTTCGCCTGAAATTAGTTTTGGGAGAAGTATGTCACGAAGTATAGTCAATTCTTTATTCTCCTCAGAATTAATAAGGATCATTTCGTCCTTATCCTTAATTAAGTTATTAAACAATAAACAAACTTTATGTAAGGGAACAATAGTTTTAATATTACCTAAAGTTTCTTTATTGATAGAGCCAAATACAGTTCCTTCATTATCATAAGACTTTAACTCACGCTGAATTGAAAGCATTTTATAATATGTATATGAATATAATTTTTCAGAATGTGAAATTGAACCAAGTCCACGACCAATACAGCATTCATTAGATGCCATATTTATATCACCAACTGGCGCTCGTACGCTAATTAATGTTTCATGCTTTTTTGCAATTTTCTTTGGATCATTGGTGAATATTCTGATTGATGGAAATCGAAATCCAAAATCTGAACGACCTTGGAAAAATATTATTCCATTTCCAAATTCATTATAAGTTTCACCTTTAGGAGATTGACCCATATTAATTAAGAATTCGTCTTTCAAACTTTTCACTTCCCATCCATTGGGAATCTCTCCAACTTCACTCTCCACCATTTCCCCACCTGAGGATTTATAAGGTTCTCCTTTTTCATTTGGAAAATCAAAATCAATAAACCACTGCTTAAATAAGGCTTGAGCAAGGGCTTCTAATTCATGGTTTATTTTGTTATTGAGTTCTATTTTGTCGTCTAAGGAGGAGAGGATTTCGGCAATGGCGGTTTGGGTGGGGAGGTCGGGGAGGGTTGCAGAAACTGTATCAAATGTATTCCTTGTTATTGTATCAAAAACAGCACCATGTGCATTTCTTTTTAATTCTGAAATCTTGAATTTCATCAAATAATATAGAAAATCATTTAAGCAAATGGACTTATTAGCATCCAAGCCATAACACGATTGGTTAAATGCCATATCTCGACCAAGCATAGACAATTCTCCAACAGTACCTCGGGCAGATATAATGATTTGCCCTTTCTTTAAAATTTTAGTACTGGAATTATTTAGGCCTTTTTCGGTTATTTTCTTCTCGGTGTCATAGACTTTCTTTTGACTATTACCAAAATCAACCACAGATAGCCAAGGTGTTTCTCCACCCCAATATTCAGGCACTGAGGTCTTTGGAGTTCCACCACCAATAATATTCATTATTTCTCCTAATTTATATTCTTTCCAATTGGTCATAAGTTTACTTGTGATTTGCTTTTGGCTAAAAACGAAATATTTAGTTGATAATCAAGGTATTGCGATGTCTCATTTTCATATTTGCTTTTCATTTGCTTTTTTATAAATCTCTAATTTTCAGTTTGGCATCAATAATTTTCAATTTAAGCTCTTCGGAGTAGTCATCTTCATAAAGCAATGAGGTTATAATCTCAAAAAGCAAGTCTCTATCAATACGGTTGTCTGCTACATCTACTACCATATTTTCCATTTCAATAATAAATTTGTCAATTAAAATGTCTAAGCCGTTAATGGCTAAAAAATAAACTGAAAGTGCTAATGAAGCTCTTTTGTTACCATCATTAAAACAATGGTTTTTATTAAAAGAGAAAAGCAAATGAGTGAGTTTATGTTCTATATCTGGGTAATAAACCTCATTTTGAACATGATACAGGGTGCTATCTATAAGTCCTGAATCTTTAATGCCCATAAACCCGCCTGACTCACGAATGATGCTATCGTGAACTTCAATGGCATATTCTGCCGTAAAATATTGAAACTCGATACTCATCTGTCTTTTAACCGTTTAAATACATCTATTAAATCAGGGTTTTCGAGTACACGGTCTATAAGGTCTTTACTTCGGTCACCTAAGAAACAGTTGTAATCTTCTTTGCTTAAAGCACCAATATAATTTTGAAGGCGCTCATGTATGATATTCCGTAAGCCATAATCACGAGTAGCCATTTTAGCTCTTGCATCTTCTATTTGTGGAATCCAAAGGCGTTTATTGGCGAAACGATCTATAAGTAAGTTTAACTCAGAAGGTCTTAGCTTTTTGCCTAATTCTTCTGATTTCTCCCTCATTTCGTCTGCTAAACCAATTTCAAAAGAAGCAATGAGTTTAAGCACCTCTGCATACATTGTATCTCTTAGATTGTCTTTAGCTTCCAGTTTTAATATTGCCTTATACTCTTTGGCGTTTTCTATAAAAATGGCATTGTATATGGCATCTGTGTAAATGCTGTATTTCATTGGACCCATATCTAAATAAAGATTGAGGGCATTTGTAAATTCTTTGCGGTATAGAGGTTCTCGGGTAATGGCTACTAAAAACTCTTCATGACGCTGATTGATATACTTAGTAGAACCACCTATGCGCTTGTTTATGGTATCTATGACCACATCCAACATTAAGCTACGAATTTGTTTGGCTTTTTCGCTTTCGGTAAGTAGCATACCAAGGTTTAAAACTGCCCTAAAATTGAAAACGGCAAGTGCTTTTATCTTCTTATATGATTGATTATCATCGTTTTGTTTTGACAGAGGGACATCAGTGTCCCTCTGTGAAACGTCATCATCATTTGCAGACATAAGATGACCAAACAACTCTTTAAACTCTTTAAGTTTAGCTCCCTTTAGAACTAAATATCCATTGTGTTCTATTTCAACTTCAAAATTCTCAACATATCTTTTAACCGTTCTTACATCTACCTCATAAAAGTCTGCAACCATTTTAGTGGTAAACATAAACTCCCCATTATAAAATAAACCCGTTAAACCCAAATTGGAGTTAATCAACTCAATTGCTTGGGTATTATTTAATATATTTTGCCTGTCAATCGCAGACTGTGTAAGGTCCCTTGTCATTGGTTAAATTTTAGATGTCCGTTCATTACAATTAGATACCATTTCGTTTGGGTTGAAAGATATCGTCTGTTGCTTGTTGACTGCAATTTACATAAGATTCTTTTGCCATATTCAATTATTTTGACAGAGTTTCACTGATAATACTCTGTGGGTTTTTATATTTCAATACCTACCTTTTTTAAATTCTCCTTTATCCTTTCCTGCAACTCAATAGATTTCTCAAAGTGAGCTTTTAAATTTGCTGAAATGACCGCTGTTTTTTCTTCAAATGAAATTCCATCATCTTCTACATCTTCTGTACCTACATATCTACCAGGAGTTAAAACAAAATTATTTGCTTCAACTTCAGCAATAGTCGCTGCTTTGCAAAAGCCTTGCACATCTTCATACTTTCCGTCTTTGTTTCTCCAGTTATGGTACGCTTCAGTAATTTTGGCAATGTCATTGTCGTTAAAAGCTTTGTTTTTCCGGCTGGTCATGGAGCCTATTTTACGGGCATCAATAAAAAGAATTTCATTGCTTCTGTCACGGAACTTGTGGTTTTTTCTGTTTCGGGCCAAAAACCAAAGGCAGGCTGGTATCTGGGTATTGTAAAAAAGCTGTGTAGGCAAAGCAACCATACAATCCACCAGGCCTTCTTTAATCATTTGTGTTCTTATTTCATTTTCTGTTCCTGCATTGGTGGTCATAGAGCCATTGGCTAAAACAATTCCTGCTGTTCCATTAGGGCCAAGTTTGTTCATGAACAATTGCAGCCAGGCATAATTGGCATTTCCAGCAGGGGGAACACCATATTTCCAAAGGTGGCTCTCCTGCAATTGTTCGCCTCCCCAATCTGAAATATTAAAAGGGGGATTCGCCATAATAAAATCCGCTTTTAGATCTTTGTGACGGTCGCTATGAAAGGTATCTCCCAATTCAATTTTTGCATCAATTCCCCTGATGGCAAGGTTCATTTTTGCTAGTTTGTAAGTTGTTGGGTTGCTTTCCTGCCCATAAACAGCAATGT
Source organism: Bacteroidota bacterium (assembly GCA_030856445.1). GTDB lineage: Bacteria > Bacteroidota > Bacteroidia > JACCXN01 > JACCXN01 > JACCXN01. The sequence continues at coordinate 80,954 of JALYPI010000067.1, read as the reverse complement.
CTCCAATTTTACCACCGTGTGCATTTAAAAACTTTTCGCTTTGCACAAACATTCCGCCACTACCACAGCAACCATCATAAAAACGGCCGCTGTATGGTTCCAGCATTTCAACCAACACTTTTACTATACTTTCCGGTGTATAGAATTGTCCTCCACGTTTTCCTTCTGCATCTGCGAACATTCCTAAAAAATATTCATATACTCTACCCAAAACGTCTTTACTGCTGTGACCAGGTTTATTGAATCCTACATTTCCAATTAAATCAACCAGTTCACCCAAACGTTTTTTATCCAGAGCAGGCCGAGCATAATCTTTTGGCAAAACTCCTTTTAAGCTTGGATTGTCTTTTTCGATTGCATCCATGGCATCATCAATGTCTTTTCCAACAGTAGGCAGCTTTGCTCTTTGATGTTGCAAGTAGTTCCAACGTGCAGATGGTGGAACATAAAACACATTTTCTGCCAGGTATTCGTCTTTATCTTCAGGGTCAGAATGCTTATCTTCTTTTAACTTATTGTAAAGCTCTTCAAAACTATCAGATATATATTTTAAGAAAATTAAGCCCAGCACTACATGTTTGTATTCGGCAGCATCCATATTGTTGCGGAGCTTGTCGGCAGTAGCCCAAAGGGTTTTTTCGAGGTCTTGTGTCATTGGTGTTGGTTCTTTTGTACTATCGGTTTGTTAGAACTCCCGAATTTAGGCCAAAAATTCTAATTTGAAGGCTTAAAAAAAATATTTTGTTAACCTTATAAATGGAAAATGGCAGGGGAATTCTAGTCCTTTTCTAATAAGGTAGACCGATAGATGAAAAATATGGGATGGAATAGAATGAAAACAAATTGATTTGAAGTCTTAACCAAGATGGCAAACAATTGTCCCTTTATTCGTTACCAGGAAAAACAGGAGAGAAGTGGACAAAAACATGGCACTCTTGAATTGGCTAATATTCAGGAGTAATATTAACGGTTTATTCTGAGGGAATTAAATTCTGATCAATAAGATAATCATTTAATATACTCTCATATTCTTCTCTTGATAAATTACACTTTACAAATTCATTATACTGAGATTCAGACAATCGAAGTTTTCTTGCTACTTCTTTCCCTTTATTCTGCCAAAATTCCTTTTTATGATTATTTGGAATCCTCATGTGGTCTATTTTAACATCTTTATATGTTATCCAACATGTTTTGTGAGGACTTCTTTTACCAGATTTTTCTTCGTAGGGGGCCTTTTTTAAAATTGCTGCTCTTACTTCTGATTCTTTAAATACTTGAATCGACATTTTTAACTGTTAAGATAATCTTTTTTAAAAATTTCTTTTGTTTTTGTAACTCAGGAGATAGTTTAGCATTAACTGTGGAAGTTAACTCATCATATAAATCAACAATGTAAGCTTTTACATCATTCAACAAAGATTCATAGCTATCCGAATACTCGAAAATACCTAATTGTTCATAAGAAGCCAAAAACTCATTGTTTTCCCTACTTACATTAAAATTTAATGAGGACTTTAAAACATATCCATCAAAACCTAGTTCAGTTATTAATGCACAACTATTTTTATTATCAAGACTTGTATAGTTATTCCTAATACATGCAACATGATGTTCAAAATATGGTTTAGTATCACCACTACTTGTAGCTATAAACGTTGTAGGTATAAGAGTCATCTTTTATTTTCTAATAAGTGATTCAAATTCTTGAATTTTAAGATCAAGCCATTTTTGCAGTTCCTTTGCTGTATCAATATCCATATATGTGCCAAACTCAATTTCTCGAGTTATTCCACTTTTTGAATCTGTGCTGATATTAATTCTATCTGAAAGATCGCCATTTTCTTGCAATGCATATTCCTCGGATTTTGGAATTACAATTCTTTCTGCATAAAAATTTATATTTAACTTGCCTTTAGCAGTAATACCACCAATTGCACCATCAACATAAATTTGTCTATAAAGTGGGTTTTTTATGTAGTGAATATCAAGAGACTTTGAAGATTCTCCACCAACTGATTTTTTATTAACCTTTATCATTTCTACTATTGCTTATTTAGTCATGCGAAATAATGACTTAAGTCCCGAAGCCGCGAATGTAAATAAAATTATTGATAAATATAATAATTTTTCGTCATTATAAAGGCTATATTATTAATACATAACCAAATAAATCTAGCTTTATTATGTGAATTAGACATATCCTCCGAACATCTGCATCTTTCCTTCCCCTTCATCTTATCTGACTTATGCTTTCAAAAATCATGAGAGAAAAAAGTACGGGAAATGGTTATTTTCTAATTGCTTCTTTCATCTCCTTATAGCTTACAACACTATTGGCTACCACCTTCATAACTAGGCCGGAAATAAAAATAATTCCAACCACAGAAACCCCAATTAAAATTACCTTAGTTACGGGATGCTTTACAATTGCTGTAAAAGTGTCTTGATAGTCGTTTGTTGATTCCTGTTTTTTACTTTCTTCCTTTATCATTCTCTATAATAATAGGTCTGTAAGAATACTCTGTTAATGTTAGTTGCTTTTTCGATTCTCCCTGTCATCATTACTGGCAGAATAATTTTTATAAACTACATACATAACACCAATACCACTGATAATGACTATGGCAGTTATGACCAATGCAGTACTCAAAGTTTTATTATTTCCAGCAAGGTTTAAATTTTGTTCTTGTAGGCTTTCTATTTGCTCAACCAATAGCCTAGGAGCAGGAGATAATTCAACGGTAGTTAAGTCTATCATTTTATTTTTATAAATTTTACTTGTTCTTCTTCTAAAGTAATCCAGAGGTAATTATAAATTGCGTATAGATATTTACCATCGTACTCTTCAAAATGAGTATGTACACCAAAAGAGAATCCTTTTCCCATTATAAATTGCTTATGCAAAGTTATTTCTTCCTTATCTGTTAATAGCTCATTCAAAATTCGATGATTAAGGTGTAATGGCTTGTTTACGAAATCTGCCTTATGCCTTAACTCGTTTGCCTGGTTATTATAGTACATAATTCTATTTGCTGGAGAACTAAAACGCTGATTAATCCTTTTGGGGGTAAAAAGCTCTCCAGTGAGTAGGTCTTTTTTCTCTTTTTGCTTCATGGCGTAAAGATAATTGCAACTTTTTGCACTTTTACTATGCAAAATGTAGCAGATTAAAGCAAATGAAAACACATTACAGTAAATAGATGTGTATTTAATGTCATTAAAGCAAATTGATGTGTTTCAATTTCCTTCTTGGTGGTAATGTTTATCAATCAGGGCTTGAATTTCAGCCATTTTGTAGTAAATTTTATTGCCTATCATGCTATAACCTATTATTCCTGTTACCCGCCAATTTTGGGCAGTTCGTTTGCTTATCCGCATCAGGCGTATGAATTCGCAATTGTCCAGAATTATCTCCTGGGGTATTTTATTTTTAAAGGTGATCAATTTCTCAATAGCTTTTAACCGCTCGGAAATTTCATCTATTTTATTATCTGGTATGTTTTTCATGCGGTTATTTTATTTGGGGTTATTGTCTATTACTAATGTTTCCATATTAATAAAAACAGAATTCATCTTATCCACATCAATATTAAACTTTTGACTAAAGTCAGGAATGCAAAGTCTTTTATTGTACTGATTAATGCTGGGGTAAATAGTATAAGTGGTAGCAAGTGGAGTTTCAATTAATAGTCTGCCGTTATCATCAACGTAGGCTATAATGCTTTTTTGTTTTATTGCATCTCTTCCTGTTGACTTTTGAAACTGGGCAATATTCTTTTCACAGCTTACCAGTTTTAGTGTTTCCTGTGTGCTTTTTATTGATTTTTTTTTTGTTTCTAAATCTTTTGCAGCTTCATTTTCCTTGATAGAAATAACTTCTTTGTTAATTATTGTGGTGAATGATAAATCTGCTTTTGCGAGGTGTTGTTTTAAATATTCACTTTCCATTTTTTAGGAATTTAATTGTTGTATGGTTGTATGCTGTTACTTCTCTTTGTTTATAGGCTTTTACCCCTCATTCTGAATACAACCAAATTTATGGTCTCTCCTTTTTATTTCATTTTTTGGTTGTATATGGGTTAAGCCTTTCTTACTTGATTCTATTGAGGTTTATATACATACAACCATACAACAATCATTTAAGACTTCAATATTTTCTGTACATACTGTTGAGATACTTTTGTTGCATTTTTGATTTCATTTTGAGTTGCCCCCATTGAATCAAGATATTTTATCACATCCTTTTTAACCAATTTAGCGCCTTTTTCAACAAATATTTTACGATAAACTTTTAGGGCTGTTGCCCTAAAATATTCTGTTATAGAAATGGCGGTTGCCATCGTTTCCGCGGAAATTTTTGTACTTACATTTTGGCAATAAACCAGGTTCATTCCATGTACAACAATAGCGATTCTTAAACATATGACATCCAATTTACCATAAACACCTTTTAAATACCCATTTTGCTCTGCATTACTAATACGGGCATTCTTGTCATACCAATTTGCATAAACCTTTGATGCATCATTGCAAAGCTCCAAATCTGATACTTTATCGAGATCAGCTAATACAGTAAGGTATTTATATAACTTGTCCTTAAATTCGGGGTTCAATTTATTTTCTGTATAATCTGGTTTGTTTTGTTCATCTGGATAAGCATGACAAAACCTACTCAGAAACCCGTTTTCGGCTCTATTATCATCAGCAAGTGTTGGTAACAAATCAGGTTGGATTCCACCCGTGACAAAAATGCAAGGCCTCTCTATATTTATTGGTTCAGAACCAGCCCTATTAAATTTCATTGGCAAACCAAAATAAGAGGATAACATATTTTCTTGCTCACCTCCTTTGTTATATCTGCCAAAATCTTTTAACCACCCACTTAACTCATCTCTATAAATACAGATACCTCTGTCATTAATTGAATGAACACGTGCCAGTGCTTCAGGAGTATAATCGTTTAAAATATATTGATACCAATTAGGTTTTTGGATGGTCTCATCTCTTTCAATTTTCTTTTTCTCGCTTTCCTCATTGTACAATTCTAATGATCGCTGGTATTCTTTAAAACTCGCATTATCCCTTTCTTCAAAGAAACTAAGTGCAAAGTTTAAAGGTGCTGTTTTACCGGATGAAACGGGTCCAATAATACTTAACCACAAGACTGGTACATTTTTATACTTAGTGTGCAGTTCTAATTTATTACCAATTGCTAAGGCTGTTGAGAGTATAACAGCTGCGGCAATAAAATCTCTGGGCGAACTATAAACCTCCTGATATTCATTAATAAATGTTTGAAGAGGTTTAGGAAAACCTTCTATTGGTAGTAAAGGAGTTGGTACTGGCTCTGTCAAAGGTATATTGGGTGGCAAATTGTCGGTTTCTTCATTATTAAAATACTGACGAAGGTCATCCAACGGTTCCATTTTGCCATGTTCTATTCCTGAAAGGATAGTTTTTTGTGCTGTTTTAAAACAGTCAATATCCCTGTTTTGTATTGCTCGTTCAAGTACAGAAATTGCTTCCCGTTCATCTGTTGCACCCGAAGCAATATAGCCTCCTAATAACCTACTTGCTTTTAACAGCTCATTGTGTTTTTGCCCGTCCTGTGCCTGATTTATCATTTTGACTGCACGTTCAAGTATGTTATTTCTGATTTCCAATGATTGTAGGATGTTTTTTTTCTCTTTATTTTTTCGCTCGGGCCGATACTTAGCAATAAAAGAACTGTCAAGTATCTCCGCTTCTTCATTAAAATAGCAAGCCGGATCATGGGGTAAAAAACAAGCTCTTGCAACATCTTTGCAGGCGGGATCTATTTCAATCCCCATTTCCTGTTTAAAGCATTCCTCAAATGCTATAAAATATTGCAAATGGCTTTCTTTTACATTTTCTCTGTTAATGTCGATTTTGAAAACAATTTTTAATCCTTTGCCTCTTGGCGAAATAAATACCATTGTGGGAGTGAAATTTGCTAAAAGACGCTGCATTATCGCAGCAATATCATTCAGTCCGTCCATGTCAATGCAAATAAATCCTGAATGATTAATTAATGACTTATTTTCGCGATAAGAAAATGTCCCTGAAAATGTTACATAATCAAATCTTTTGGCCTTGTACTTTTTTGCCACCTTATCATTCTCAATTGTTCTTAAATTATCAGTTATTTGCTTGTCTCTATCCGAAATTAAATAATTAAAAACATCATGAAGGCCAATGTTTATAAAAGGTTTAGTGTTTTTTATTGGGGCCTTGAAAAAAGAAAATAAAAATGTATCTTTGCTTTGCGAAGTCAAAGAATTGCTGGGGGTAGTGCTGTTAATCATAACTTACTGCCCCCTCTCTTTTCTCCTAATTGGATTAAAGCGGCCTCTATGTCGCTTCTTCGATAATAAACTCGATTGCCTATGCCAAAAGGAACAAGTATGCCTTTTTGCTGCCAATTCCAAAGTGTACTTAGGTCAACTTTAAGCTTTTCTGATGTTTCATTCCGGGTAAGCAATTCCAAGGGGGCTTTAGGCTCAAACTTTTCTTTTAGTTCGATTAATTGATCACTAACTAAATAAACCACTTCATATACTTTTGCGATTGCCTGAGGCATGGTTTCAAAAGTGATTTCTGTTTTTTGGGGTGTTGATTTTTTTTCCATTTCCTGTTTTATGGGTTAAACAGGGCAAAAATATCTTGGATGGTATCTTGAATATAGTATGGTACTATACTAAGATTGTACTATTTGTAGTATGGTGGGTAAAATCTTATTGAAAACGATTTTTATAACGTGAATAGGCTTTAATGTTTTCTTTTGAAGAAGCTGAACTGAATTGATTATACCCCTTTTCTTTAATTTTAGAACCGTGTTCTTCACTTAAATAGTCTATAAATTTCATGTGCTTCATTTCGTGTATAAATTCATCTTTTTTTAATTCTCCAAAAAGGTAACTATAAGCAGAATATTCATTCTTAAATGTAACTATTTCATTTTTATACTCTTCAAATATTTGCCACCCTTTATAGCTTGTAAATATTTTTTGGTTGTAGAGGGGTTTGTCAGGTTGTTCTTCTTTTCCATTATCTTCAGTATCTCCATTTGGTTTTTGTAAATCATTCTTAGGATTACTCGCATTATTGCTTTCCGTTGTTAAATTTACCTCGGTTACCGGAACAAAAATCCTTTTTGTTTCCACCCATTTCATTATTTCTTTCAGTCTTTTGCTATTTTCAAAAGGACTATCCTGTTCAACAAACCTGTAAACAAGGAATTCAACCATTGCAATGAAATCTAAATGATTATTATTACATGCAAGTTGATAATCGAGCAATCCTTTAATTCTATTTACATCATAGCCAATAAGCAAAATGGCTAAATATTTATCATAAAGTTGATTATTTATATCAAATACAATAGCCTTATCATGTTTTAAATGAAGATTAAAATTAGAATTGCAGATTGTTTTACTATAATGCCTAATTTTCCCTTCAAGGAAATTTAAAAATTTCATTTTTGCTTCTTTTTCGCCAATACTGTTATCATTAGCAATTTTACGCATTTGTTTATAGGCCAAAAGCAAATCAACATCATATTGATGAGAATGAAATTCCTGTGAGGTGAAGGCTTTTTCCTCTTCTTCTGGTGTAAGTTTATTAGACATTCTTTTGGATATTTGAAATTGGTTTTGACTGTAAAGGGATGGTTGGTCAATATAATATTTTACTTTTATTTAAAATACTCAGCTTAATTGTATAGCCTTTTCTGTTCTGTTTTGTGTTAGTGAATTAATTAGTGGTTTTAACTACTTTCAAAACTGGTTCCTGAACTTTATGGATTTCCTCGTAAAACTTCATAAATAAATCTGCATTATCATCTTTATCAGCAGGTTTATTTATATAAGTTAAAAACAGGGATTCTTTTGAATGGCCGGTTATGTTCATTAAAATAGCAGTTGGAATCTTTTTATAATAGTTAGAGGCAAAGCTCCTTCTGAAGGAATGTGTCGTGATTAATTTATGTTTGGGATAAAAATTTAATTCCTTCCTTTTTGTTTCTTTGTCAAATATTTTCCCCTCTGTTGGGATGTTTAACTCGGCCTGTTCACAAACATTTTTAATATGGGTGTTTAATTTTTGGGTGCTGATATAATATGGAAAACTGTTCTCTATTATATCAATTACATAAGGAGCAATTACTGGAATGGTTACGGCCTTTTTTGTTTTCTGTTGGATAATATCCAAATACCATTTCCCCCCCTTATAGCGAAAATTGTCTTTTGTAATATTTACTAAATCCTGTCCCCGTTGTCCGAACTCGCACCCTAAAAGGATCCATTTCCGGGCATTACTCAAGGCCTGACCCGGGATGTCTGCATTTCTAATTGTTTCTAATTCTTCAAAAGACAATGTTTGTATAAACCTGTCCTCATCTTTTTCAGAAAAAACAATTATTTGTTTTGCGTAGGGATTTGTTTGAATGCCTTTCTTTTCGGCCTCAATGCAAATGGTTTTAATATTTGCAATGTGTTTGGAGGCGGTATTGATGGCATATTTTCTTGTATGTAATAACCAGGTCGTTAATTTATCAATAAGAGGTTCACTTATATCAATAAAATGGATTTGCTTTTTTGTTATGGTTTGGAATTCTATAATTATGTTTTTAGTGGCGACAAAACTGTTTATCCTGCTTTTGGACAATCCCACATTATAACGACCCTTGACCTTTACCTTTCTGGTTGCTGCATTATTAATTATATCCTGTAAATAATTTGTAATTAATCCGGTATCTGTTTTCTCAATTCTTTTGAAACAATCGTTAATTTGAGATTGTAACCAAAAACTATCTATTAAAACTCCGTTTGCTAAATCATTATTAAGGTTTTCAAAAATAAAGGATTCTAACTTTTTAAGGTTATTAATAAGAACTTTGTTTTCTGCGCTGTTTTGCTTGGGCAGGTTCTTTTCGCTCCAGTCTTTGGGGTTGATTGTAAAGCCTGTACTTAATTCGATGTCTGCCTTTTTTTTACCCAACATAAAACGCACTTTAATAGAAACGTTTTTATTTTCCTTACTTCTTATCTTAAAATGAACTGCTGCCATATTTTGAACATTTGAACAATTCAAATATAAAATACTTTTAAATACAATCCTAAAAATTGTCCGCCTATTGTCCGACCTTTTTACTATTTCATTCCCTTTTATTCCATTTCATTCAATTACATTTAGATTTAATTACGTTTACAAGTCATTGATTTTAAGGGGTTTTATGATGGTTTTAAGTTATGGGCAAAAAATGGGGGATTGTATAGTTTCTACTCCGGCTCCGGGTACAAAACATAGCAGCCCCGTTAGTTATTGGGGGTTAGATTAAGTACTAAAGCCCTTCAGAAATGGAGGGCTTTTTTTTATTTTAAAATAAAAATGGCTCCTATTTAATATATATTCTCAAAAGCTGGAAAGGTTTTATACTTGGAGTTGGGGTCAGAAGTGATTTTTTCTAATTATAAGGATATAATTAAAGTAACCAGAGATTAGGGTACAATTTTCAGTTTATTTGGATACGATTTACAAGCAAATTTTGAAGATTTTTAAATTAAATAAACATTAATTTAAGATGAGTTTTACTCTTTTTATTTCCTCTCCTGTATTTATTTCCATGAGATAAATTCCTCTGGCCTCTTTGTTTAAATCAAACTGGAAATTCTTTCCTTTTAGGTTTTTTTCTTCCAGAATCACCTGTCCTGATATTGTTAGAATTTTAATTCCTGCATTATTTAAAGGAGTCTCTGATGAAAGGGTAATATTACCACTGGTTGGGTTAGGATAAATTAATAAGTTGTTTCCTGCTGTGTTTTCTTCTATTCCAATTGTGGTTATTGCATAACAGGCAGAAGTATCTATACAATTATTCTCTATTACCACTACTGCATAATTCCCATTAGTTGCAGGTATAAAATTTTGAGAGCTTGCTCCGCTTATAACTGCAAAAGAATTATTACAGTCCAACCATTGGTAATTAGCTCCTGATGTATTAGCAGAAAGCATAACATCCATTTGTTCTACTGAAACATTTGCTGTATTAATAGTTAAATTTAAAGTAATGGTACTATCACAACCTGCTGTGTTTTGAAGAAGCTGAGAGTAAGTTCCACTTGCAGTATAGGTTTGATTATTTAAAGTATAAGAATCACAGGCAGTTTCTGTTAATATATTTGTAGTAGTATTAATAATAGTTAGGTTTAAAGTAATGGTACTATCGCAACCTACTGAGTTTTGAAGAAGCTGAGTATAAATTCCACCGGAAGCATATGTTTGATTATTTAAAGTAAAGCTTCCACAGGCTGTTTCCGTTAAAGAAAGGGTTGTAGGCTCGTTTACTATTACAGTAATTGTATCAGTGTTTTCACAACCATTCCCATCAGAGGCATTTACAGAATAAGTGGTGGTAACTGAAGGTGTAAATGAAACTCCATTGATAACTCCATTATCCCAAATGTAATTCATTGATCCAGAAGCAGTAAGTACTACATTTTCTCCCAAACACACAGTTGCTTGGTCGGCTGAGGCCGTAATATTAGGCAAAGGATTAACAACTATTTCCAATGAATCAGAATCTATACAACCATTACTATCCATACCAATCACTGTAAATGTAAGTGTAGAAGCAGGATTGAAGGTCACTCCATTTGTTACTCCATTATTCCAAATGTAAGAAACTGCTCCTGATCCTGTAAGGGTTATTGTATCATTGAAACATATTACACTTACTGTTGTATTTGCTAAAACCTGAGGTAGCTCATAAACCATTACCATTGCAGAATCAGAAACATCCACTCCACAAGTTCCGCTTATTGTGCAATAATATTCTCCTGCATCTGGAGATAATAAATTGGAAAAGATTAATTCATTGCTTTGCCCATTAATTACTACTCCATCTTTATACCACTGATAAGAAAGATTATCTCCATTTGCTGTTACAGATAAAGATTGTCCGGTTGTTCCTTCACAAGCTAAAACCGCAGCAGCCATTTGGGTGATAGAGGTTGTTTCTTTTACCTGAAGAATTGCACTAAGTGTTTTAACAGAGTTTAAATGACCTGTTGCCTGACAGTAATAACTACCTGTATCTGAAAGAGCAACAGGATTTAAAAATAAAGTATCATTAACAGCACCAGCTATAGCAATACTATCTTTATACCATTGATACTCTAAATTATTGCCTGAAAAATTCGCTATAAGTCTTGCAGAATCACCAGAACAGTAATAAGCATTCAAAAAGGGACTATTTACAACTGTAGCAAGGTCTGATGCAGTATAATTCAGACTATCTATTCTCACAGTAGCAGTATTAGTACGGATAGGAAGATTGTAATCAAAGAAAATATCCACAAAATTGTCTATAATAGTACCTAAAGGGATTGTATCATTAGGTGCAATTTTAAATTTGACAAAACCATGGCTTCCCACTTCATTTGTAAAGGTATCTGTAAGGTTAATGCCATTGAATGTAAATATAAGAACAGGATTTCCTGACCCGCTCATTTTAAAAGTAAATGGGAAGGAAGAAGTCCCAAGCTCCAGGGTGGAAATGTCAAAGTGATTAGAAAGTGTATCTATTACAACGACTTTATAGGCAGTATCGGTTCCTGTGTTTTGAAAGCGTAAAGTAAAATCAAGCAGGGTACCGGGTAAAACAATTTTATCCGGACCAATACCTGCAGGAGATGCCTGTTTGTCATTTGGATCATAACTGTCAATTATAGACAAACAATCGATTTCAACATGTAGGTCCACATCGTCTTGTGGAGCAAGGTTAACCACTCCGGTAGTGAATGTTCCGGTAGTACTAGTTCCGCATGCCTCTATTGTTTCTCTTGGCTGACTATTGCCGGGATGACCTAGCCTTTGGTCTGCTTCCAGTCTGATCGTTGCTCCTCCTGAAACAACTGAAACCACAAGGCTGTCTCCTCCATTTAATTGAAAAGGCACTGTTTGCATTAATGCATTGTTGGCATAAATACGATATTCAGATGGTCCATCCATATCTCCATCTCCAAAATCTCCTGTATTATATATAACAAATACAACAGTATCGCTTATACAACTACCAGTTACCATAACTGAAGATTTATCCCATCCCGATCCAACAGTATCATTCATAATGCATGAATTTGCAGGAGTAATCCAAGCTTTGGTGCATTGTGTTAGACCTGTAATTCCATTAACACAAGCTACAGAGTCAACAATAGTAATAAAGCCAGATTGAGAGTTATTAAGAGTGCCTATATTAAATTTCATTGTACTATCAGAGGCATTCCAGCTATAAGGAAGAGATGCCGAAACGGGAATAACATACTCCGGCATTTTAACAGAAACCTCCACTCCATTAGCTGGTATTATCCCTTCATTAGTATAAAAGACAGTAGTAGTATTTAAAAAACATCTTCTTCTGCGGTTACTTGCTACATCAACTCTTAATTGATGACAAGGCAGATAATCAAAGCCGAAATCAAAACCTGCAGTATCCTGAGGATGGGTGATATCTAATAAAACAGAATAATCTGCAGGACAGGGATTACTGACATAATGCTGAAGGCGTTGAGGTATAATTGGTTTTATAAGGTAATTAACTGAGTCGTTAACTCCTAAAGAATATAATCCTGTGCTATCTGAATAAGCATAACTGTGAGGAGGTATTGTAGTAAGAATTAAGGGAATGCCTTGTTCATTGGACTGCTTTTCACAATCATTATTTAAATCACTGTATGTTAATCCTTTTATATAATGAGGGTAATAACCTGGAGAGAAATCTCCAAACAACCTTGCTATTCTATTTCTTGTTATTCCATCATAGGAGGAAAAATGTCCTCCCGTAATTATTTTTCCATCGCTTTGAATAGCTATAGAACCTACATATAATAATGAGCCGCCGCCTAGGGTATTGCTTCCATTATTAAATCCAGTTCCAATAAATGAAACATCCGATGATCCATCCGTATTAAGTCGGGCAATGCGGTTTGCTTGAATTCCATTATAAGTTGTAAATTGACCTCCCGCAATTATTTTTCCATTACTTTGAATAGCTATTGACATAGGGCTGATATTAAACCCAGTTCCGGTACTAAAAGATGCATCTATAGTTCCATCCGTGTTTAGGCGGGCAATATGCTTTGCATAATTTCCATTAAAGTAGTTGAAACTTCCTCCTACAATTAACTTTCCATCGGTTTGAATAACTGTTGAAGATACTGTATTATCAAATCCAGTTCCAGGGTTAAAAGAGGCGTCTAGGGTTCCGTCCGGGTTAAGGCGGACTATTCTATTTCTTGAAACTCCATTGAAGGAGGTGAAAGATCCTCCTATAATTATTTTTCCATCGCTTTGAATAACTGTAGAAGATACTATATTTTCAAATCCAGTTCCTGGGTTAAAGGAGTTATCCAAAGATCCATTTGTGTTGAGACGGGCAATACGATTTATAGTGGTTCCGTTAATGGAAGTAAAATGTCCTCCAATAATTATTTTCCCATCGCTTTGAATAGCTATTGAATTTACATAATGATTAAATCCAAGGCTAAATGATGTATCTATGGTGCCATTCGTGTTAAGGCGGGCTAAGAAATTTCTTGGGGTGTTGTTAAAGGAGGTAAATTGTCCACAAACAATAATTTTCCCATTGCTTTGAATAGCTGTTGAAATTACATGATTATTAAATCCAATTCCCGGGTTAAAAGTGGTGTCCAGAGATCCATCCGCGTTAAGCCTGGCAATGCGATTTCTTAATGTTCCATTATAGGACGCAAATGAACCTCCGGCAATTATTTTTTCATCGCTTTGAATAGATATTGAAGATGCGGGGTGACTAAATCCAGTTCCGGTTATAAAAGAGGGATCAAGAGTTCCATTCGTACTAAGACGAGCAATACGGTTTCTATAATCTACATTAAAGAATTGAAAACCTCCTCCAATAATTATTTTTCCATCGCTTTGAACAGCTATTGTATAAACATGATCATTGCATCCACTTCCGGTATCAAAGGAGGTATCTAGGGTTCCGTCTATGTTAAGGCGGGCAATACGATTTATTGTAGTTCCGTTGTAGGAAGTAAATTTTCCTCCCGTAATTATTTTCCCATCACTTTGAATAGCTGTTGAAATTACATGATTATTAAATCCACTACCGGGATTAAAGGATGTATCGAGAGATCCATCAGTGTCAAGACGGACAATACCATATATTATCGTTCCATTAAAGGAAGAAAACGCTCCGCCTGTAATTATTTTCCCATCGCTTTGAATGGCTGTTGAAAAGACAATACCAGTAAAGCCTGTTCCTGGGTTAAAGGTGTTATCCAAAGACCCATTTGTATTGAGGCGGGCTATGCAATTTCTTGAGGTGCTGTTAAAGGAGGTAAATCCTCCACCTACAATTATTTTCCCATCGTTTTGAATAACTACCGAAGTGACTATGTTACTAAATCCAGTTCCGGTTATAAAGGTGGGATCAAGAATACCATTTATGTCAAGTCTGGCAATACGATTTGTTGTCGTTCCATTAAAAGAAGTAAACGCTCCGCCTATAATTATATTCCCATCGCTTTGAATAGCTACGGATTCAACATTGCCATTAAATCCAGCTCCAGGGTTAAAGGAGTTATCCAGAGATCCATTTGTGTTGAGGCGGGCAATTCGATTTATTGTGGTCCCATTAAAGGAAGTAAAATATCCTCCAACAATTATTTTCCCATCATTTTGAATAGCAATTGATTTAACAGTATCATTAAATCCAGCTCCAATATTAAAGTAGACATCTATAGATCCATCTGTATTAAGACGAGTAATTTTGCCGGTTATCTCCCCGTTATAAGAGCCAAAAGAACCTCCCACAATTATTTTTCCATCACTTTGAATAGCAGTTGTATAGATCCTATTACCAAATCCTGTACCATTACCATAGGTACCGTCATCAGCAGTGTTAAAAGTTGGGTCGTTAACGCCTGGTTGGGCAAGAGAAATTGCTATTGTAAATAAAAATAATGAAAGTAGCAGAGGTAATTTTTTTCTCATTTATTAGGATTGAAGTAATTAAAGTTAACCAGAGATTATGGTTCAAATTTAAAGTTTATTTTGATAAGATTTACAAAAGTAGTTACAGGGTTCTCTGAAGCAACTGGAAAGGTTGTTGCATTATATTATCCGGAGAGCTTTTTCAGAGATGGTTGAAAATGACAGGAATAAAAAATTCAACTTTTTGAAACTGATCCTTTCCATTGAAAAGAAACATCTCTTTACAGAGCAATTTTCTGCCAAGGGTTTTTCTTTTTATATCCATTCTTATGCTAGATCTTTCTATAAGTTCAAATTGACTATGTCTTTTTACATAGTAAGTTCCACAAAAGAAAAACATTTCTCTAAAAGGGAAATGTAACGATTTTAAATCCCACGATTAGCCCTGTTTGCAACACGATTTATTTTGGCCGATTTTTTAATTGGTAGTAATATACTGGTGAAAAAGACTAAGTTGCAAAAAAGGGAATTATTGGGATTTGAATTACAGTTTCTCCCTTCTTTTTTAACCAACTTTTTCAGGTTTAGGAAAATTAGATACGAACTAAAATTATGAAAAAATGAAAATGGTTAAAATTAAAAAATACCTGGGTGTTTTGTGTTTGATGTTTTTGATTACTACAACGGGAACAACAGTAATATCTTCACCTGTTTTTAATCAGGAATCAGAGTATTCTGTGGAAACGCTTGATAAATTTATTCTAGCAACAAAACAAATAAGTTTAATTCAGGAACAGGGAGAACAAAAAATGGTGGAAACAATTGAAAACGAAGATCTCGATATTGATACCTTTAACAAAATTGCTGAAATGATGATTAATCCCGAAAATGCCGAACAGATTGAAGTAACACCTCGACAAATGGATTCTTTTACATTTGTTTTAGAAAAACTTCAGCTCCTTCAAATTGAAATTCAACAGGAAATGGAACAAGCCATTGTTGATAATAATATGTCAATTGAGGACTACCAAAAAATAGTAGAAGATTATCACAACAATCCAGCCTTTCAGCAACAAATAAATGAAATGCTGCAAGAGTAATGAGTTTATCAAAAAATTTTAAAAGAGGTGTTTATAATCATTTTTTGTATGCACCTCTTTTTATTATTTTACATGAAATTGCTTAAGCCAGTCAAGAGCTTCGTTGATGGAACTAAAAACTTTAACAGGAATAACTGGTTTATTAAAGTTTATATAAAAATTAGCAATTAATTTATTGGAGAAAGTATTCACTACTATGGCACTTGCCAATTTTAAATTAGCTGATTCAGGGCTTGCAGCAAAATCTCTGGCTTCTGGAGAAACAGAAGATCCCAGTCTTGCATCAATTAACATTGGAAACCTTTTGCCTTCTCCCAGCTCATTTATAATTTGATTATACTCATAAATGTCTTCAATTTCAACATCAGCACCCTTTTTATACTGTAAAAACAATATATCATTTTCCAACCATATAAGAAATTTCAATGTTTCGATTTTGACTGATTTCATACCTTCAGTTTTCGTTTATCTAACCTTTCTTGATATACTTTTTTTATAGTCAAATATAAGTATTTATATCACGAATTAAAATAAATTGTCGACTAAACAATATGCGTTGGTTTAATCTTTTGGAGTCATTGGCTTGTTGAAATAAACAGAAACAACTATAGTTTTTTTATTATAGAGGGTTTCAGGGAGATATTAGTTTGAAAATTTTAACCTCAAAAAAAATACTTTATCTTTGAAATAATTATTAATTATGATTTAATGAAAAAACAGATCCTGGTATTATTTCCTTTGCTTTTATTTATTCTAAGTTTTCCTGTCGTATCTCAAGAAACAGGCAAGACCAATTTCAAAATAAATATCAAAGGGAAGCTCCTTTTATCTTCAAATATAAATGACCCCGCAACTTTTACAACTATCAATATAATAACAGAACAAAAAGCAAAACTTCAGTCTTCTAAAACGGACGCTTTTGGGAATTTTAAATTTTCGAATCTTGATCCTGAAAAAAATTATATTTTAATTATAGATTCAAAAGAAATTAAAAACGCCCCAGATTCTTTATTTTTAGCTGACAAGAATGGTTCAATTAGAAAGAAATCCGATTTTATTGAAGAGAGTTGCTTGTTTTCCATTAAAACCACAGAACAAAAGTTTTTTGCCGAAAGAATTTATCCTGATCCATTATCCCAAATTGCTGAAAGTATTAACAATTTTTTTGCCACTACAAAATCTGTTAAAGTAACTGGATATTTAAAGGATGAAAACAACAATTCCATCTCTCGTGTTAAAGTAACTTTAATAACTCCTGAAGGTAAAAGACTATATACTACTTTTACTGATACCTCCGGGTATTTCCTTTTTAAAAACCTTCCAGGACATAAAAAATACCAGGTAAGGTATGACACAAAAAAAAATAAAAACACTCCTGGTTCAAACGTCTATTTAAAAGATCATGCTGGAGATATTATTCTTACTACTCAAGTTGAAGAGCATGGCTTTTATTCTTTCCACAATTTACCTGTTGTAAAAATTGAAACTGCTCAAACAGATATCGAATTAGTTACTCTGGCAGGAAGCGTGCTTACCGGGAATGAAACTCTAAAACCTTTAAATGAACAAACTCTTCACCTGATAAATGAAAAAGGTGAAATTGTGAGAATTACCGAAACTGATTCTACTGGGTTTTTTAAATTTACCCATCTCCCTGCTGATCAAAAATTCTTAATTACTATTCCTGAAACCGACAGCAAAATCAAACCAAACACTAAAGTTGTAATAACCGATAAAAGAGGAAAAACAATTTATACTACTGTTGCTGATTTTAAAGGCAGTTTTACTTATGAGGCATTAGCCATGGAGAATTCCAAGCTAAAATTAATGTCCGAGGATAGTGACACGGAACTTAAAATTCAAGTACGGGGAAAAATAATGGAGGGTGAGAAAGGAAACCTGCCCTTAAAAAATGCACAGGTAAAACTATTCAATGAGAAAGGAGAATTGATTCAGACTTCTAAAACAGATATGAATGGTGATTTTAAATTTACCAACCTTCCACCCGATCAGATTTATTTAGTAACTGTAGATGAGGTTTCAACCAATTTAAATCAAAAATATCTTTTTTTGGCAGATTCAAATGGAAAGGTCATCAAGCGCCTTGTGTTTGATAATGGTGTTTATAAGTTTGAAATTTTACCCTCTGATCATCATGCTATTGCAACTATTTATTCAGAAGATCCCTGGTTAAAAATAAAGGATATTAAATCAAAACAAAAAGAGAGTATATTAATTATAGAAAATATATACTATGATTATGGGAAAGCTGCTATTTTACCTGATGCTTCTAAAATTCTTGATAAAGTAGTTGGAATTTTAAAAGAAAACAGTGAATTGAAAATTGAAATCCTCTCATACACTGATTCTCGAGGCAATAAGAGCTTTAACCTTGATCTTTCTCAAAAAAGAGCTAAAGCTGCTGTAAGTTATATAATATCAAAGGGAATTGATAGCAATAGAGTAAATGGTAAAGGATTAGGCGATTCCCTCTTGATGAATTACTGTACCAGTGAGGTTGAATGCCCCGAGGAACTGCATAGGCAAAATCGCAGAACTGAATTTAAGGTATTTATGTAAGGTTTAAAACAATTTTCTCAGCAGCCAGATTAATACAGTTAGTATAACACTAACAATTATCATGGTGGTGATTGGGAAATAAATTTTAAGGTTTTCTTTTTCGATTTTTATATCTCCTGGTAAATTACCAAACCACCCGAGCTTATCCCCGGCAAATGAAATTAGTATTCCAATTATAACCAGAATAACACCCGCAACAATAATAAATTTTCCTAAATGATTCATTTATAATCCAAAAAATTTGAATGAAAATTAATTTAGTATTAATTCTTAAAAATCAGAATCTGCATTTACTGGTTTTAATACTTGGCATTATTCTTATTTTAAATTTCATTATTAATCTAATATGATTCAACAATGAAAACTACAAAAAAAACAGTTACAAAAGACGATACGCTTTCCAGAAAAGACAAAAAAAAGGATACAGCCCCTACTACAATAACTGCTGCCAAAAGCAGTACAGGAACTAAAAAAAAATCAACAGGGCCAGCTAAAACAGGAACAAAATCGCAGGCGAATGCAGAAAAAAAATCAGGAGTTAGTTCAACTGGTTCTCAAAGAGTGAAAAGTAATACACAGGTTGATAAAAAAATTTCAAGTAAAAAAGACAGGAGTAAGTAGTTTTTTTAGTAAATATTTCAACTATGGATAGTTGATCTTCTTTTAAAATTCTATCTGTTTTATAAACCTTTGTAAAATAATTTACTGGCTTACTTGGGCTTAGTATAATAAAACAGAGGCATGGTAAATATAAAATATTTGATTGTGTATATTATTTAAGTTTTTCTTAGATCCCCGGTTTTATTGGTTTATTTGAGTTAAATTTGGTTTTTCTGAGCCTTTTAGGTTTGAATAATCTGTTTAAATTTTCAAATGCCTTCAATTGTTACAATTCAGGAGTTTTTAAAACACGCTGAAACTTTGCCCATTCTTGATGTTCGAACACCTTCTGAATTTAATCAGGGGCACATTCCAGGTGCAGTAAATTTGCCTTTATTTAGTGATGAGCAACGAAAAGTCGTTGGAACAATTTATAAACAACAAGGCAAGCAAGCTGCTGTTTTAAAAGGTTTAGAATTTGTTGGACCCAGATTAAAAGAACTTATTCTTTCGGCAAATAAATTAAATAAAGGAGAGCGTTTTTTAGTTCATTGCTGGCGCGGTGGCATGCGAAGTTCCAGTATTTCATGGCTGTTGGAAACTTATGGATTAAAAACCTTTGTTTTAAAGGGTGGTTATAAATCCTACCGCAACTTTGTATTAAATATATTTAATGAGGCTCAAAACATACTTATATTAGGAGGGAGAACTGGGGCGGCCAAGACTCTCTTATTGTATAAATTACAAGAGCAGGGCGAGCAAATAATAGACCTTGAAAAACTCGCTAATCATAAAGGTTCTTCTTTCGGCTCTCTGGGTGAAAACAAACAGCCTTCCCAGGAATCATTTGAAAATGAACTGGCTGCTGCTTTATTTACTGTAAAAAAAGAAAAAACAGTTTGGTTGGAAGACGAAAGCCGCATGGTTGGGCAAAAAGTAATTCCTGCTGCATTGTGGGAACAAATGCGTGAAGCTAAAGTTGTTTATCTGGATATCCCCTTTAATGAACGGGTAAATTATCTGGTAAAGGAATATGGGAAATTCACTAAGGAAGAACTTATTGAATCAACCAGCAGAATTAGCAAGCGCCTTGGTGGACAACATGCCAAACAGGCTATTGAAGCCATTCAGCATGGAGATTTAAAGACAGCCTGTGGAATTAACCTGGCTTATTATGATAAAGCCTATGATTTTGGTATTGCTAAACGGGCTCCTGAAAATATTATAAGGTATAGCTTTGAGCATCTGGATCATGAAAAAATTATCAATGAAATTATTCAATTAAGTAAATAGATAGTCGCTTTATAGGGCTTTTAAATCATCTTATATAATACGCTTTTTACATTTTTATGGAAGAAATTAAATTAACCCAGTTCAGTCATGGTGCAGGATGCGGTTGTAAAATAGCACCCGGGGTGCTGGATGAAATTTTAAAATCAGATCTGTTTATTCCTGCCAGCGAAAAATTAATTGTTGGAAACAGTAGCAAAGATGATGCTGCTGTTTATGATATTGGTGATGGCATGGGCCTAATCAGCACTACCGATTTTTTTATGCCCATTGTTGATGATGCTTATGATTTTGGAAGAATAGCATCTGCCAATGCAATCAGCGATGTGTATGCTATGGGCGGAAAACCATTAATGGCAGTGGCTATTTTAGGTTGGCCTATCAGTAAACTTCCTGTGGAATTGGCACAAAAAGTTCTTGAAGGCGCGCGTGCAGTTTGCCAGCAAGCAGGAATTCCTCTTGCCGGTGGGCACAGCATCGACAGCCAGGAGCCCATTTTTGGACTGGCTGTAAATGGCCTGGTCAAATTGAATAATTTGAAACAAAACAACAAAGCCAAAGCGGGAGATTTAATTTACCTCACTAAAAAACTAGGCGTTGGAATACTTACTACTGCCGAAAAAAAAGGAATATTAAAAACCGAACACGTAGGAATTGCATGTGAGCAAATGATTGAATTAAATAAATTTGGGGAGGAGGCCGGAAAACTATCTAGAGTAACTGCTATGACCGATGTTACCGGATTTGGTTTGCTTGGGCATTTATTGGAAGTAGCCGAAGCAAGCGGATTAACTGCAGTTATAGATTATTCCAAAATTCCTTTAATCGATGATCTGAAATTTTACACTTCCCAATTCTGCTTTCCTGATAATACTTTTCGTAACTGGAGCAGCTATGAATCCAAAGTATCGGGAATAAGCGGAGATTCATTAATGACGCTGTGCGATCCCCAAACCAATGGCGGACTGCTTATTACAGTATCACCTGACTTCAGGCAGGAATTCGAGCAAGCCCTTAATGAGGCAGGTTTAAAAGCATTTTCTGAACCAATTGGTGTTATGAAAGACAAAGGAGAAAAAGCAGTGGAGATTGAATAAACAGCAAAAGAAGTTTGGCTTACAAAATACGTAATTTATATACTAACATATAAACCTAGGCCAGTTTCTGCAGCGCCCTTTTAAACCCAACCTTATCTTCAAGTATAGCAGACAATTGATCAATTGAAACCCTTTCCTGAGCCATAGTGTCCCTGTAACGTATTGTTACTGTATTGTCTTCTTTTGACTGATGGTCAATGGTTACACAAAAAGGAGTTCCTATAGCATCGTGTCTTCTATAACGTTTACCAATGGCGTCCTTTTCGTCATACTGGCAGTTAAAGTCAAACTTTAATTCATCCATTATTTTATGCCCTATTTCAGGAAGTCCGTCTTTTTTAAGCAAAGGCAAAACCGCCAGTTTAACAGGAGCAAGAACCGGAGGAATATTTAAAACAACGCGTTCTGAACCATCTTCCAACTTTTCTTCCTTATAAGACTGCGCCATAATAGCTAAAAACATACGGTCAAGTCCTATAGAGGTTTCTACCACATAAGGAACATAATTTTGATTAAGCTCTGCATCAAAGTATTGTAGTTTTTTTCCTGAAAACTTTTCATGGGCTTTAAGGTCAAAATCTGTTCTGGAGTGAATTCCCTCCAATTCTTTAAAACCAAAAGGAAATTCAAATTCTATATCACAAGCAGCATTGGCATAATGCGCCAGTTTAAGATGATCATGAAAACGATGCTTGGTTTCGGGAAAACCCAAAGAACGATGCCATTTAAGGCGGGTCTTTTTCCAGAAGTCATACCATTTCATTTCTTCTCCCGGGCGCACAAAAAACTGCAGTTCCATTTGTTCAAACTCACGCATTCTGAAAATAAATTGCCTTGCAACAATCTCATTTCTAAAGGCCTTACCAATTTGAGCAATTCCAAAAGGAATTTTCATTCTGCCTGTTTTTTGTACATTCAGAAAATTCACAAAAATTCCCTGGGCTGTTTCTGGTCTTAGATAAATAACATCAGAATCCTCACTTACAGATCCCATTTTAGTGGAAAACATTAGGTTAAATTGCCTTACATCAGTCCAATTCTTCGTGCCTGAAACAGGACACACAATTGCAAGATCTTCTATAATTTGTTTTACCTCAGCAAGATCGTTGTTCTCTAATGCTGTTTTAAATCGGCTTTTTATCGCATCTGTTTTTGCCTGATTTTCAAGAACTCTTTGATTGGTGGCTTTAAATTGGGCTTCATCAAAGGATTCACCAAAGCGGGAAGCTGCTTTTTCTACTTCTTTATTTATTTTCCCTTCTATTTTGGCCATGTGATCTTCAATTAGCACATCAGCCCTGTATCTTTTTTTAGAATCTTTATTATCAATTAGGGGGTCATTAAAAGCATCCACATGCCCTGATGCTTTCCAGGTAGTGGGATGCATAAAAATAGCAGAATCAATGCCCACAATGTTTTCATGCATTTGAACCATGGATTTCCACCAGTATTCCTTAATATTTTTCTTTAGTTCTGCGCCATTCTGCCCATAATCATAAACAGCACTAAGGCCATCATATATTTCACTCGATTGGAATATAAACCCATACTCTTTAGCGTGGGAAATAATATTTTTAAATAAATCTTCGTTGTTTGCCATAGCCGCAAAAATAAACAAATCATTGATTTGAAAAATTTAAAATAGCAGGAATCTTTATCGGCTTTAAGAAAGAATTCTTTTTAATACGCATATGCAATCAATATACTTTGATAATTAGTTAAATTTGCAACGAGTAAAAGCTTCAAATATCAACCAAATCAACAAATTGAAAAATGATTGCAATAGATAATACAATAGTTTCTGAAGACTTGCTTAAAAGAAAATTTGTGTGTGATCTTCAATCTTGCAAGGGAGCATGTTGTGTTGAGGGTGATTCAGGAGCCCCTCTTGAAGATGAGGAATGCGGTATTTTGGATGATATTTTTGAGGATGTAAAACCTTATATGAATGAAGCAGGAATAAAAGCGGTAGAAGCACAAGGTAAGTTTGTTATCGATTCTGATGGAGATTATGTTACCCCTCTTGTTAAAGGGAAAGAATGTGCTTATGTAATATTTGATAAGGCAGGAATTGCAAAATGCGCTATTGAAAAAGCACATTCTGAAGGCAAAATAGATTTTAAAAAGCCTGTTTCCTGTCATTTATATCCTGTGCGTGTTACCAAATATGAAGGGTTTGATGCTGTTAACTACCATGAATGGGAAATTTGCAGTCCTGCATGCCATTGTGGAGATAAACTGGATGTAAAAGTTTATAAATTTCTTAAAGCACCATTAATTAGAAAATATGGTAAAGACTGGTTCGAAAAATTAGAACTCGCAGAAAAAGAGAAATCCATTTAAAAATTTTTTAAAAATAATTGCCTTTTAAGTGGTTTAATTAAAATATTCATTTCCTAAATAAGGTCAATTTTCCTGACTCCCCTTTCAATCAAGACAATGAAGCTTTATTAACAATTAACTGTGAATACTGATTGTTTAAAACTTGGCAATATTGTTAATTTAATTGCCTTGACTTGGTGTTTTATATTTTCAAATTTTGTATTCGTCAATTCGGGCAACAAATATTGTTGCTATTCTGAGGTGATTTAAAAACCTGAATTTAAACCGGCAAATTAACTATTACAGGGGCATTTTATGCTCTTAAATTGAAACTTTTTTAAAACTATATAGATGACAGACAGCAAAGAACCAATACTTCAGGAAAACAAAGACAGATTTGTACTATTCCCTATTTCACATGATGACATTTGGTCCATGTACAAAAAAGCAGAAGCTAGTTTTTGGACTGCAGAAGAAATTGACCTTTCAGCTGATCAACAGGATTGGGAAAACAAGTTGAATGATGATGAAAGACATTTTATAAAACATGTGCTTGCCTTTTTTGCTGCAAGTGATGGTATTGTGAATGAAAACCTTGCTGTAAACTTTTTAAATGAAGCTCAATACCCAGAGGCAAGATGTTTTTATGGTTTTCAGATAATGATGGAAAACATCCATTCTGAGACTTATTCGCTTTTAATTGACACTTATATAAAGGACAATACTGAAAAAGATAAATTATTCCATGCTGTAGATACCCTGGAATGCGTAAGCAAAAAAGCAGACTGGGCTTTAAGATGGATTGAAAAAGGAAACTTTGCTGAAAGACTAATTGCTTTTGCAGCAGTAGAAGGTATATTCTTCTCCGGAAGCTTTTGTTCTATTTTCTGGTTAAAGAAAAGAGGTTTAATGCCTGGATTAAGCTTTTCAAATGAGCTAATTTCAAGAGATGAAGGACTACATTGTGACTTTGCCTGCCTGTTATATAATAATCATATAGTTAATAAATTATCTAAAGAAACAATTAAACAGATTATTGTTGATGCGGTAAATATTGAGAAGGATTTTGTAACCGAAGCACTTCCTGTTAGACTAATAGGAATGAACTCCGATCTAATGTGTCAATATATTGAATTTGTAGCTGACAGGTTGTTAATAGAACTTGGAAACGAGCGTATTTATAATGTTTCCAACCCATTTGATTTTATGGAATTGATTTCATTGCAAGGGAAAACAAACTTCTTTGAAAAACGTGTTGGAGAATATCAAAAATCAGGAGTAATGGGCAATAAAGAAGACAATGTTTTCAAATTAGACGAGGAATTTTAAATTCATCATCCCCAAAAACAATAAATTGAATTAAAATATTTTATTATTAACCTCGCTTGCCTTTATTTAGCGCTAAGCAAAAAATAACTATTAAAACTATGTACGTATTAAAAAGAGACGGCAACAAAGAGTCAGTTAAGTTTGACAAAATCACTGCAAGGGTGCATAAACTTTGTTATGGTCTGGATCCTCTTGTGGCTCCCGTAAAGGTTGCCATGAAGGTAATTGAAGGTATTTTTGAAGGAGTTACCACTTCTGAATTAGATAACCTTGCAGCAGAAATGGCCGCCTCTTTTACAGCAAAACATCCTGATTATGCATTACTTGCTTCCAGGATAGCAGTTTCAAATTTACATAAGACTACTAATAAGTCTTTTTCTAAAACAATGCGCTCTCTTCATGAGTACATTGATCCTAAAACTGGTCAAAAAGCCCAGCTTATTGCTGACGATGTAATGGATATCATCAAAAAACATGCGCAATTACTGGATTCTACTATTATATATGACAGGGATTTTAATTATGATTACTTTGGTTTTAAAACACTTGAGCGCTCTTATTTGTTAAAGATGCACAATAAAGTAGTGGAAAGACCTCAGCATATGCTAATGAGAGTTTCCATAGGTATACATAAAGAAGATGTTGATTCAGCAATTGAAACCTATAACCTAATGAGTGAGCGTTGGTTTACTCACGCCACGCCAACTCTTTTTAATGCAGGAACACCAAAGCCACAAATGTCTTCGTGCTTTTTGCTTACTATGAAAGACGACAGCATTGATGGAATTTATGATACTTTAAAGCAGTGTGCTAAAATATCCCAGTCTGCAGGGGGTATTGGTTTAAGCTTACATAATGTGAGAGCAACAGGTTCTTACATTAAAGGAACCAATGGTACTTCGAATGGAATTGTTCCTATGTTGCGCGTATTTAATGATACTGCGAGATATGTTGACCAAGGAGGAGGTAAAAGAAAAGGTTCATTTGCCATTTATCTTGAACCTTGGCATGCTGATATTTTTGATTTTCTTGACTTGAAGAAAAATCATGGAAAAGAAGAAAACAGAGCGAGGGATTTATTTTATGCCCTTTGGATGCCTGACCTTTTCATGCAAAGAGTAGAAGAAAATGGCAACTGGTCATTGTTCTGTCCTACAGAAGCCCCGGGTTTATATGATACTTACGGGAAAAACTTTGAAGAACTATACACAAGGTACGAAAAAGAAGGAAAAGCAAGAAGAACCATAAAAGCACAAGAGCTTTGGTTTGCAATTCTAGAATCTCAAATAGAAACCGGCACTCCATATATCTTATACAAGGATGCTTGCAATGAAAAATCAAACCAAAAGAACCTAGGTACTATACGTTCAAGTAACTTATGTACCGAAATTCTTGAATATACTTCTCCTGATGAAGTTGCTGTATGTAATCTTGCTTCTATTGCATTGCCTAGATATGTAAAAGACGGAGAATTTGATCACCAGGAGTTATTCAATATTACTTATGTGATCACTAAAAATCTAAATAAGATCATTGATAATAATTACTATCCAGTTCCTGAGGCAAAAAAATCCAATCTTCGTCACCGCCCTATAGGAATTGGTGTACAGGGACTTGCTGATGCTTTTATGTTGTTACGTATGCCTTTTGACTCTGCAGAGGCAGCAACACTTAATAAAGAAATTTTCGAAACCATTTATTATGCTGCAATGACTGCATCTAAAGATCTGGCAAAAGAGCATGGTACTTATGAAACATATCCAGGATCTCCTGTTTCCCAAGGCATTTTCCAATATGATATGTGGAATGTAACACCTTCAAATAGATGGGAATGGGATATACTTAAAGAGGAAGTTGCTAAATTCGGAGTAAGAAACTCTTTGCTTCTTGCACCTATGCCTACAGCTTCGACTTCCCAAATTCTGGGTAATAATGAGTGTTTTGAGCCTTATACCTCAAACATTTATTCAAGAAGAGTATTATCTGGTGAATTTGTAGTAGTTAACAAGCATCTTTTGAAAGACCTGGTAAAACTTGGTTTATGGAATGATGGCCTTAAAAACAAAATAATTTCTGCAAATGGCTCAGTTCAGGACATTCCTGAAATTCCTGAAAACATTAAAGAACTTTATAAAACAGTTTGGGAGATAAAACAAAAAGCTATTATTGATATGGCAGCAGACAGAGGGGCATTTATTTGTCAGTCACAATCTCTTAACCTGTTTATTCAGAATGCAAATTTTGCAAAATTAACTTCTATGCATTTCTATGCCTGGAAGAAGGGACTTAAAACTGGAATGTACTATTTAAGAACAAAGGCAGCTACAGATGCTATTAAATTCACCGTTGAAAAACAGGCTGGTTCTCAATACGAGGCAGTTGTTGGAAAAGATGAAGAAATAACAGAAGAGCAAAGAATGGCAGAAATAGCATGTTCTCTTGACAATCCTGATGCATGCGAGAGCTGTAGCGGATAATTTAATTTTTATTCTTTAAAAAGCCCAGACTCATTATTAAGTCTGGGCTTTTTTATTAAAGAGTGTTTTAAGTAAGTTCTTTATGTAAAAGATCTTCTACAAGGTTTGATATTTTTAATAAAGAGGAGGTGTTCTTTACAATATAATCATAAGCTCCTCCTTGCTGCAAGAATTCAATAGAGGCGAGCATTTCTGCCCTCTGAGACATTAATATTACCTTACACTTGGTACAATATTCTTTTATCGCATTAAGTAAATATAGCCCTCTTAATGGATGTCCTGATTCCTCGAGGAAATAATCCTGAAGTACTATATCCGGATTTAAATCCAATGCTTCAAGGCAAGATTCGGTTGTGAAATATGATTTAACTTCAATATCATAGCTTTGATATTCCGGATTTTTAGACAAGTTTTTTAAATGGTTTGATAAAATGCTATTGTAAAAAGGATCATCATCAACTACAAAAATGATAAACCTGTGTTTGTTATTTTTCATTGCAACTCTCTTTATTTCTCTTTAATTTAATATCTGAATACATTGATTTTTCTTTTTAAATAAAACGCAATTATCAATTCTTTTATTTTCAGGTCAGGGTTGGAACTGCTTGTTTTTATTGAATTATTAATCGTAAAAGTCATTTCTCTGCCTTGATTTTTCCTCCTGCAACATGCGGTAAATAGTGGATTTTCCAATGTCTAACTTTCGGGCCACTAAAAGCACATCATTATTGTATTTGTCTAAATAGGACTTTATTAGTTTTCTAATGTAGTTTCTTAAAGTAGTTTCTTGCTCTGGAATAAAAACAGGGGTAGAAATTTCACTAAAAATAAGATCGTCCGGGCCGATTTGATCTGAATCAGACAAAACTGCGGAGAGTTCAATTACTGATTTTAACTCTCTAACATTTCCCGGAAAAGTATAGTTAAGCATTTTTTTCTGGGCTTCTTTTGTAAGTGTTTTATTTTCAAGTTTATTTTCCTTTGTGAAAAGTTCTAAAAAGTGTTTGGCAAGCAAAATTATATCCGGTCCTCGTTCTCTAAGAGGTGGAAGGTGAATATTTAAACCTAATAACCTGTAATAAAGATCTTCTCTGAAGTTTCCCTTTTTCACCTCGTCTTTCAGGCTTTTATTGCTTGCGGCTACTATTCTGCAATCAATTTTAATAGTTGCATTACTTCCAACCCTTGAAATTTCCCTCTCCTGAAGAACCCTTAACAGTTTTACTTGCAAATGAGCTTCCATATCAGCTACTTCATCAAGAAAAATAGTTCCACCATCTGCTTGTTCAAACCGTCCAACTCTTTTTGTAGCAGCACCGGTAAAAGATCCTTTTTCATGTCCAAACAACTCACTCTCAACAAGTTCTTTAGGAACAGCTGATAAGTTTACCGCCACTAAGGGGCCATTTCGTCTTTTGGAATTATAATGTATGGCCTTTGCTACCAACTCTTTACCAGTACCGGTTTCTCCGGTTATTGAAATATTTATATCAGTTTGTACTGCTTTTTCAATCATATGAAAAACCGATTTTATAGCAGGACTTTGTCCAATAATAATATTACCAAATTCATATTTTTTGCTTACTTCCTGTTCTAAATGAATAATCTTTTCCTTAAGTTTATTTTTCTTTCGGATATTGTTGACCACATGCATTAGTTTTTCCCTAAGGTCATCTGTTTTCACCAGATAATCGTAAGCCCCTTGTTTAAGCAAATCAACTGCAACTTCTAGCTTATCTTGTCCGGAAACTACCACAACTTCAATACAAGGGTCAAATTCCTTGATTTTTTTTAGGACTTCTGAACCATGCAAATCCGGTAGGGTTAAATCCAGTGTAATTATATCAGGCCTTTCATACAAGTGCATTAAAGAATCCTTGCCGCTTTCAAAATGTTTTACTTCATATTCGGGTACTAATGAAAGATTATAAGTTAAAAATTCTCTGTACCATTTATCATCTTCAACAACAAATATTTTTACATTTTCGGCCGCTTCTGTTTTCATTTTAATTAGTTATTAATGGGGGTGGTAATCAATTAGCTCCTCCAGCTTTTTAATTATTTTTTCCGTTTTTTTATAAAATTCATTTACCATTGCAGGTAGTTCATCAAGATTTTTTCTTTCACCTGCATTGTCTTCAATAATTTTTAATTTTTCGGCCATATCTTTTACTCCCATATGGGCAAAAGAAGGCCTCATTTTATGCGCAAGCATACTTACCTGTTCCCAGTCTTGTTGAGCTGTTGCTATTTTTATTTTATCAACTGATTCTGGTGTGTGGTCAATAAAAAGTTCTATTATTTTTTTTAAAAAAGTTTCATCTCCACGAGTTATTTTTTTAAGTTCATTCAAATCATAAAATCCCTCACTGTTGTAATCCTCATGAACTTTTTGGGCATAGAAAAGAGGCTCTTTTCCGATTTTTTGCTTAAGCACTAAAACTATTTTATTTATTAATTCCTTTTCATTAAATGGACTTGTCAAAATACCATTTACCCCGGCTAATAGGCATAATTTCTCGTCTTCTGGCCTTTCCTTTTTTAACAATGCCATTATTAGTAATTCAACCTGTATTTCCATCGCCTTTAGTTCCTTTATGGCTTCTAAGCCGCTCATATTTGGCAACAGCGGGTTTATTAATACTAAATCATAATTGTGCGAACCTATTAAATCAATTGCATCTCTTGCTCCATCTGCCTCCTCAACAATCATATTGTTTTTTTGAAGAATGATTTTGATTAAATGTCTATTGATAACCTCGTTGTCAGCAATAAGAACTTTAACTCCGTTAAGAGGGAAAAAATCTTGTTCACCTTCATGCTCTTTTGTTTCTTGTTGAATACTTTCTTTAGACAAAACAGAATTTGGTTCTGGTATTAATTCTTCCGGTTTTATCTGTGAAAAAGTTAAATGATCGACAATAACACTTTTTAAGCCTTTTGCCGTTCTTTTTACCCCGCAAAGACCTTCGTTGTTTTGCTGCAGCCTTAACGGCTTGTAAAGCCTCTTAATTTGGTCACTGATGGCATTTAAAGAGGTTTCAATGTCACAAGTAGTTTCTTTTAGAAAAATTTCTTTAAAATTTGCTGCTATTTTCAATTGTTCTTTTACTTTTTTTAATTCCCTTTTATCTTTTTTGTTTTTTAATATCTGTTTAATAAAAAGAAAACCCATGAATAGAACGCATAATCCAAGTAAAATGAAACCCACTTCTATCCTCTTTGATATATAATATCCAGATTCATCCTGTTTTAAAATATTAGTTTTTTTAGTAATTCCATTGGTTGAGTGCTTTATATTTTCAGAAGGAACTGTTATTGTAGATTGTTTATTAATGTTATTGGGAAATGATGCATTTTGATTAAAAACAGGACGAATAAAAGACCCAATAGAAATAATAATAACCATTGCCAGAAACAATCCTGATATATTAACAAGAATTAAGGAAAGGGGGTTTTTCATACTTAAAAAACTTCCTAATTGTGTGCCATTAAAATTAATTAAAGGCCTGTTTAAGGGAGTTTTCTCCTTTATAAAATGGCGTGAATTTTTTTTCAACTAGAATTTAACTAGGAAATTTTTTACTCATTTTAAAAAAAATATTCACCAACATTCATCAAGTCTTCCCTAAGTGTAATTAATTGGCATTGTTTTTTCATATCATCCATAAATCATAATCTTTTCAATATGAAACTACGACTCACAAATAAAGAACATATACGTTCGGTAACCAACCCTCGTATAAATGCAAAAATTGATAACAGAATCGAGGAAAACATAAGAAGATATGCTTACCAGGGAGATTATGAGATTTCTTATCGTATAAATGAATTAGAGCTGGAATGGGACATTGAAAGGGTTTTTCTATTAAACTCATCCTCTTTTGCCATGATTGGACTGTTGCTTTCTTTAAAAAACAAAAACTGGCTTATAGTTTCCGGAACATTCCTTTCTTTTATAATACTACAAACCTTAAAGGGGTTTAGTCCTACAATACCGCTCTTAAGAAGATTAGGATTAAGAACTAAACAAGAAATAGAATGTGAAATTTTTGCTATGAAATTTTTAAAAGGAGATTTTTCAAATCTTACATCTGAGGGAAAAAGAAATGCCGATTTAGCTATTAAGGAAACCTTAATAGCTGTTAGATAAATAACCGAAAGGACTGGTTGTTTAATAAATATAAGCCAGTTTGTATTATAAGTATCGTTAAAGGGGAAGGTGAAACCTTGTTTTTAATTCCTGTTTTTCTTTAATTTATTTTTATTAAGGCTTTCATAAAACCTTCAGGCCTGTTTATAAGCATTTCAAAAGCCTTGTTTATCTCTGCTAATGAAAAAACATGAGTATAAAGATCCTTTGTAATGATTTTGCCCGCCATTACAGCATCAACAGCCTCTCTCATTCCCTTTATATGCATATGTGTATCTTTTTCATGGGCATTAATTATATCTATCCCTTTATTGTTCCACAAATGAACATTTACTCTTCTCATTCCCGGCTCATGAAAACCAGCAATAACAAGTTTTCCTTTTTCTTTTGTAAGTTCTGCGGATAAATTCAAAGTCAACTCTTTACCCGAAGCTTCTATAACACGATCACAAAATTTTCCTTCTGTGATTTCCTTTACTTTCTCTATTATTTGCTGCTTGTCATTGAGTTGAATAATTTCATCTGCCCCGCATTTTTTAGCAATTTCTAAAGAATATGCTCTGTTAGATAATGCTATTACCTTTGCCCCTGCAGATTTGGCTAACTGAATAATCAAAGCTCCTAAAAAACCAACCCCAATTACAGCCACTGTTTGTCCTGATTTAATATCGCTTCTTTTGAAAATATTCATTGCACTTCCAAGTGGCTCTCCTGGAAAATCCAGTGATTTTAATTCTAATGGGAGCCTTATTGCTTTTCTTATGTCTACTTTGTCATAAATAGCAAATCCATTATAGGACAAAGCTGTTATTCGATCTCCTTTTTTAAACGTTTTTACTTCGGAACCTGTAAGAACAACCCTTCCCCAGCATTCATGACCAGGATTGCCAGCCGTTACAGGATAATTGTAACATTCCCTTCCTTGAAAAATCGGCAAACTAGAGGCGCACACTCCACAACCTTCAACCTCAAAAACAACCTCCTGTGGTCCAGGCATTGGAACGGGTATGTTTTTTATACTAAACTTTCCTGGACTTTCCAGAATAGCAGCCTCCATTAATCCAATATTACTATAGGATATATCTTTAATTGCATGTTCTTTTAATAGTAAAGTATTCATTTTTTAAAAATTTTTAATTGTGGTCCTGTCAATTTTTGCTTCTTTATGATTAGAAATCCAATTATAAAGTGCTTCCATTCCGTTTTTTATATTTGTTTTTGGTATCCAGCCAGTAGCTAGTTCAAATTTTCTTGTGTCAGAAACAAAATACCTTTGTTCCCCTGTCCTCCAAGGGTTATAAGAAACATCTATCTTGTTTTTACTTATTTTAGAAATCATTTCAAGCGCATCAATTAAACTAATAGCATTCTGCGGGCCTCCACCAATATTAAATGCTTGCCCGATAACACTACTCATGTTCTTCTGGGTTAATAAAAGCGCTTCCACTAAATCATCAATAAATAATATATCCCTTACTTGTCTGCCATCTCCGTAAATATTCACGGTCTTATTCTTTATACAGTTTGAAATAAAATGCGACAGCCACCCTTGTTCCTCATTTCCGTGCTGATAAGGTCCATAAGTAGAGCTAATGCGAAAAACAGTTGCTGGAAGTTGAAATGTTCTTGCAAAATCAAGCACATATTGTTCGGCTACACCTTTTGAACAACCATAAGGATTGTTTAGATCCAAAATGCTGTTTTCATTAATTCCGAAACTTTTTACCTCCTTTAGAACAGGCTCATAACTATTCCCCTTTATTTTCATTTCCAAATGTTTCATTTCCCCGTACACTTTACTAGAGGAGGCAAAAACCAAAGGAATTGGTGTTTCTAAGAGAGCAATTGAGTTTAATATATTTAAAGTACCTCTTGCATTAATTTCAAAATCTTCTATTGGATTATAAATACTTGAAGTTGCTCCTGCCTGAGCAGCAAAATGATAAACACTTTCAGCATTTTTTACTGCCATTTGCAAGATGCTTTCATTTCTGATGTCAGCAATTTGAACTCTAACCTTAGTTCCGTATTTTGAAATAAGCCATTGCAAGTTGTCTACCACCCCTGGCCTTGAAAGATTATCAAAAATCATTACTGGTTTACCGAGCAGTAAATAATGATGAGCAAGATTGATTCCAACAAATCCAGCTCCACCGGTAATTAAAATATGTTTATCAACCACATTCTTTTTAAACTCTTGTGTTAACCATTTTTTCTTCTTTATTTCTTCAAGAGATTCATTTTGTAAAAAGCGATAAATAAGTTTTGGTGCTCCATTCCTCTTTTTCATTCCATAATGAAGTTTTTTATCCTCAAGGTCGAAATTATCTGTTATAGAAATAGCGGTATCAAAGTCATAAAGGCTATACCAATAAGTTCTTTTTACTTTTTGATCAGTGGACTTTAAATATTCTTGCAGTTGTCTTGTTTCGTCAAATTTCCAGGTTGAAAACCCTGACTGAGTAATCCATAGTTCAGTTGGAGAATTATTAATATTAACTAATCCTTGTATTTTCTCAATGTTTAGCTCCCATTCCTTGGATTCAGCCTCATCTTCATCAGATAATTTATGGATTCCAATTGCATCAATATTCTTCATTACGCCAGTTTCAAAAAGCAATTTCAGGCAATTTAAATTTGTTGGGCTAATTCCACCCAAAACTGTTTTTTTCCCTCTTGCTTGAACCATTTTAGCTTCATTTTCAATTGCCTTAGCAAAAAAGCTCCATTGAGAATCACTTTTTTTATTCCAGTCATTTATATCATCCTGATGATTCCATAGCTCCAACCAATCAAAATAAATTCCATAACGGGTAATCATTAAATCTAAAAAATCAGCATATTCTTGTGAATTTACTGGAGAGGAGGAGGTTTTTTTTATTCCTTTGGGAAGAACAGGCAAGAAACAAGGTAAAAGGGAAAGGTTTTTAGAAAGCTTTGGAATTAACCAGTCAAACCAAGTCTGACCTTCTGGGGTAGACCATTCTGCCCAGGATATTTCTATGCGAATATGCCCTATACCTATTTCTTTTATATCAGAAATTGCTCTTTCCACAGCCTTATAATCACCTGTTTGAAAACATTCAATGATACCTGTTTCTGGTGTGCAATCTTCCATATTAAGATTTGGCTTTTCCATTATTGCTTTTATTTTAAAATGTTAATTGTTTTATCTTAAACTCATGTTTAGATTCTATAGCATTTCCAAGTTCTTCCTGTTTATTAATATAATGGGTAAGGTCGGAAAGACTAACAATCATTGGATCTCTTATGTCTCCAATGAGTAGTTCCGCATTGGAATTTAAATATCTTTGGGTAGTTTTTCTTGTTTCTTGAATTTGTTGAGATAAATTATCAAGTATTCTCACTGAATATCCCTGACCTATTAATTCATCAGTTAAATAAGAACCAATAAAGCCGGCACCTCCTGTAATAAGCACTTTTCCTTTCATATTAGCTTTGTTCCTTAAATTCAAAAACCCGTTACTGATTTAGTGTTTGAAGACAGTATTTTCAATGAAATAGTTTATTCAATAGAATGGGTAATATATTTAAACTTTGTATTGCTAACTTTTTTCAATAATATCATGTTTCTAAATAACTCTTTCTGAAACAACTTGGTGAAACCAGCAAATAGAAATCCAAACCCAAGGAAAAAGC
The DNA here is from genome assembly GCA_030856445.1 of Bacteroidota bacterium. Classification (GTDB taxonomy): domain Bacteria; phylum Bacteroidota; class Bacteroidia; order JACCXN01; family JACCXN01; genus JACCXN01. The sequence continues at coordinate 45,349 of JALYPI010000067.1, read as the reverse complement.
AATAATTATCCCAAAACACTAAGTGCCATTAATAAAAATTAAATAATACCTTATTTAGAATTGGATTGTTTATTTGAAATTGTAGATGATTTTCCACAGAATGGGGAATTCTGTGAAAAACAGTTTCAAAAATTTAATTCCATCCATTTTTGAGTCACCTAAAGTCACTTTTTTTAAGAGATTTTCTAAAAATTACAGCCTATGAATTTCTTCTTTTTTTTACTGAATTTAGTATCAATTATTTAAATAGAAGTTATGAAATACAATATACAAATTAACCAAAGCAACATTACTTGGGAAGCTCATCAGCCGGAAAACAATATTACTGGAACAGTTTCTTTTAAGCAAGGGAATATTAAGGTTCTTGAAGGACTTATAAAAGAGGGGTTTGCTCAAGTTGATTTAACTACAATCAGGATTACAGATTCCAAACTTAATATTGATCAAAAACAAAAGTTGGAGTCCCATTTAAAATCTGCCGATTTCTTTAATGTTAAAGAATATCCATCAGCTATTTTTGAACTAACGGAAGTAAAAACTTCTTCTGGCTTTACAACACATGTTATAATTGGAAATATATCCATTAAAGGTGTTATGCATAAAATGGAAATTCCTGCAAATATTATTTTTGAAGGAGATAAAGTAGATTTAAAAGCAAAATTCTCTATTATTCGAACCAAGCATAATGTTGATTTTATGATAGAAGAGTCTTATGGGGGAAAAAAAATATTACCTGAATTTGATATAGAAGTTCATATTGTTGCAATGGCTTAATAAAGCTCTTTTTATTTCTCTTTAAAAAGCAAAAAACAAAGAAGGATCAGGACAATTTTTAAAATACTGATCACTTTCCTTAATAGTACATACTCCCGGATAATCTCCCTCAGCCCCTTCCAGCTTATCAATTAGTTGAAAATGAAGATGTGGTGGCCAATTTCCATTGTCAGGAAAATCGCCTGTTAAACCTATAATTTGAGAAGCTTTTATTATTTGTCCTTTATGGAATCTATTTAAATCATTAGGATCAAGGTGTCCATAAAGAGTGAAAAAAGTGCAGTTTTCTATATTGTGCTCCAGAATAATTGTAGGACCATAATCTCCATAATTATTGTTGTTTTTAAAACTATGAATTACTCCGTCAAAAGGAGCATGAATGGGAGTTCCGGCTTTAGTCCATACGTCTACTCCAAGGTGAATACACCTGCTTTCCTCTTTTTCATCAAAATGATTGCTTCTTTTGTAAATTTCACGGTGCTCTTTATATCCACCTATTCCATATAAAGCTTTTGATTCTAATAAAATACTTTCAACATAATTGTTGAAAACAAGTGTATTAGTTAAATCAACCTTTTTTAAACGTTGGTTATTCACAGAAAAATCCATTATTATACTATTGGACTTATTCATTTCCGGATAAATCAAAGAAGCCTTTGGGGCATACTTCTTAATACAATAAATTAAATTCATTTTTTAACGATATATAAATCTGAAACCTAGTTGTTTAATCAAATTCCCATAATATTTATTCATGCTTTTATCTATCCAATAGGTATTTTTATACTGTTGGCACATTTCAAAAAAAAGCATATCAAATATTGAACTTGGTAGAAATGCAACATCTGAGGTGTATCCAGAAACTGCTAAGGCATTTGTTGCTTCAAGAAACTTAACTATGCGGTTTTTATCAATTTTAAGTGTGCTGCAACTTCCAAAATGAATAATCATATTTGAAAACTTTCCATTGGCAATTATTGCCAGATCTTCTAGTGTAACCTTTTCTTTACCAAGATAAATTAAATTAGGGTCGCCATGAAAAGCCAAATAACAAATGGAATATTTTGTAGCGTATTTACGAAGGGTATATTTTTTTAGATAATGGCTAAGTTGTTCTCTTGTAACACAGTTTTTATGAATGTATTTTATGTTTGAGTTCACTTCCAAAAAATCAAGAGCAGAGCGAATGCTCTGTTTTACAGACAGATCGCTTGTCCAATCGCCCTCCAGGCAACATATGTGTTTATCGTAAGCTTTAGCCTGTGCCATGAGTTAATTTAATCAACAATTTATGTAAAGGTAATAGGGTAAACTTTAAAATAAAAGAAAAAAAAATCTTTTAAAATTCTGTCTTTTCTAACTATTCTTAGTCGCATTTTTTAAATTAAATCATTTGCAAATATTCAGTAAAACAGAGCCAATTAATACTATAAAAAAAGACTTCTGATATATTCATATTTACAATTATAACATCACATAATGGTTTCCAACACTTTGTGAGATTTAATATCTCCAGATTTTATAAGATGCACTTCATAATATTTTATTAAAAACCCCAGAACTTCTTTCCTTGTAGACTTAGAAAGCTTTAGCTGGTTCAAATCGTCAAAAGTCAGGGATTTTATATGCTGCAAAAAATTAATTACATCCTGGGATACTGATCCGTAATTCATAATTAAATCAACTGAGTTAACTCTATCTTCAATAGAAAAGCCTAAATACCTGCTTAATTTTATCATAAATAGTATTGGAAAAAAGCCAAGGTTATCTTCTTTAATATCAAGTAGTTTAATAGTATTACTAATGAATGCAAACAAGGCTGGATTGGTTTCTTCCTCTTTAATACATTTAAGCAAAACTTCGCTCATAAAAATTGCAATTGCTGATTTATAAAAATTAAAAGGAATTGAAGATCCCGGGTTACTTATATTCAGTTCTTTAAGATAATGTAGGGTTGATTTTTCTTTATATAAAAACACCAAGTCAAGTAAAGCTAATGGTTGCAATACATTGGCTTTAATTACTGATTTTTTATTTCTAACTCCTTTAATTAAAAAAGATTTCAACCCTGAATTTTCAGTATAAATTCTGGCTATTATGCTGCTTTCGGAATATTTTAACTGGTGAATAAAAACACCGCTGGTTTTTTGTAACATGTTGTTTTTAGACGGTTTGCAAAAGGTATTAATTGGCCACTAAAATTTTAGTTACAATTGTTTTTTCACCGTCCTGGTCGGAACAAAACACCAGGTAAATGCCGGATCTGGCTTTTGTGCCTCTTAGTGTTTTGCCATCCCATATTGCCTGACCACCTAATGCCTTAGTTTCATAAACTAAATTTCCACTAATGTCCGTAATTTTTACATCCACATCTTTCACAAGACCTTTTATGGCTATTACTCCCTCATAATCTGGCCTAACAGGGTTAGGGTAAGCATATACCTTATTAAATGAAGTAACTCCCTCTGAAGCGGTTCCTCTATAGGAAATTAATCCTCTATCTGTTCCAAAAAAAACTTCTCCATCATTTGTAATAGTTATAGCTCGAACACTATTGGAAAACAAGGGGCTATTGTTAATATTGAAAGATTCAATTTGTTGGGTCCCGTCTGCTGACATTAAATAAACACCACCGTCTAATGTACCAAACCATTTCCTGTTGGCTCCATCGATTGTAATAGCAGAAACAGTTTCTTTTTCCAAAAGTAGCTGTATATTTCCTTCTTGTTGGATTTTAATTTGTTGTGCATCAAAATTACCCTCACCAAAAACAGCTTCTGGGTTAAAAAATACAGCAACTCCATTTTCAGTTCCCACCCAAATTTTCCCGTCATGGTCACTTGCAATACTATTTATTGAATTGCTGGGAAGTCCTCCTTTTCCAGTTTCTGCAGTAAGTGTTACTGTCCTATCATCAGATGGGTCATCTATTGTATTGTTGTCATCATAAACAAGAATTCCTCCCCCTCTTGGATATACTATCCACTTGTGATTGCTTTGGCTAATTATAACCTGGCCAATAAAATCGCCAACCACTTTACCTGGTATTTCAAATGATTTCCATGTTCCATCTGCTTTTTTCACAGACAAGGGCTTATAAGCACCCCAATTGGTCACCCAAATGTTATTGTCTTTATCATAAGCAGAACTTGAAATATTAACCTTGTAAAAATTTGGATCTAAGTATAGGTTCTCCAGTGTTGAGTTTTCGCTTGAATATACATTTGAAATACTTTGATTCGTAATTTCTAATAGTCCTTTACTCCAGGTTGAAGCAAAAACCTGCTTACTATTCTGTGGATTGACGGTAATATTAAGTACATCAAAAACTTTATTGCCATCTAATGCAAAGGGAGGTAGTATGTTCCATTCCTGATCCGATAAAATGGAAATATCATCCACACTATATGTACTTGCCCATGAATCAGACCTTGACCCTGCAGCAATCCATACATCATTTTTTGAAGCGGCTAAATGGTTAATGTTATTCGATGCTGGTCCTTTGGGTTTTATCAGTGAAAAATCCTCATTGTCTTTTACCCTTATTAAACCCTGTCCAAAATCAGCAATCCAATAAATATCCTGCTCATCTCTTATCATATGTTTGGGATTAACCTGAATATCTGTATAATAATCACTAATAAAAAATTCTCTTTGTCCATCAAGATTAAACACAGCTGATCCGTTATAATTGGTAATCAACAATAAGTTTTTGTGGGTTTCAATACTATAAACAGTATGATTATCTCCTTTATCAAAATATTGCCAATTATTATCTTTAAAATAGAAAATAGAATCATTATTAAAAGTGGTACTTGCTTTAACAATTACAAGGATACTATCATTCAAAAGTGCCATGGATTTATAGGAAGCACTCGTATCAGGAAGGTCAATTCTTTTTGACCAGGAGTTAAAGTCAGAAAGGTTGGGAGAATTAAGCTTAGCTTGAAAAATTCCACTATCTGTTGCAGCATATAAATAGGTATTATCAACAATAACCTTATTTGTTTTAATTGAACCTGCTTTGCGATAATAATAAGTATCTTTAATTTCTTCTTTACTCATATCAACCACCACAATACCAAAACCAGTAGCCAAATAAGCTAAATCCTCTTTAAAAGTTACGCCATAAATTCTTTTATCACCCAGCACATTGCTTCTTCGAATATCAGCTAAATTAATAATCCGATTGCCTTTTAAAATATCGAGGTTTGAATTAGAATAAACAATTAGTAAGGCTTCGGACTTTTTATTATATGCAATTGTTTCGAATCCAATATCAGACAAACCATTGATTTTGCTCAAGCGTTGTATTGAACCATCTGCTTTATCATAAGAAAAAAGACTCAATTGAGCGGCACAGTATACTTTTCCTCCGCCCTCAGCAACAGCAAAAGCTTGACTATAATTTAAATGATCACGCCAATGACCTATTGCCGGTTCACCTGCAGATACTTTAAAAAAGTAAGCCAGGAATAAAAATATCGAAAGGATGGTTTGGTTCATTCGGATTTTATGTTTTAAACCCTCAAATTTAACAAACGAGGACAATCAAGTATAATTGTATAAAGTAAAACTAAGAAAACAACATGATTATTTCAAAAAACAACCAAAAGTCCTTACAAACTATTTAAGCTCAGCACATTGCAACCCAACACCCACAAATCAACCCTAAAAGACTTTCTCTAAAAAAACAACCCGTAACCCCAAAAAGACAATACACGCATCAAATCGATTAAAATGAGCTAATTTTGCAATTTTTTAAAAATATAGATTTGGCTGGAATATCCATGCTCATTACTGCTTAAATTTGAACTCAAGCCATTGATAAATCCTTTAAATAAATTTACTTTTCCTTTTTTATATTTTTCACTTAAAAGAGAAACATAAAACGAATCAAACTTCATTGGAAGTACTTTTATGCAATTCATGTTGTATTTTTCAAACAAACTAATTATTGTTTTTTTTGAAAAATGATACAAGTGTCTTGGCACATCATAAGCGGCCCAGAATTTTCCGTAAAAAGCAGCATCGGCACTTGATGCGTTTGGAACGGCAATAACAATTACGCCATTTTCTTTAAGCAGTCTGTACAGCTCTTTCATTCTTTGGTTTAAATCGGGAACATGTTCTAAAACATGCCACATGGTAATAACATCAAATGAATTAGATTCCAGCAAATCAACATGGGCCTCATCTTTAATATTTAGATCATAATTGTTTTTTGCAAGCAATCTTGCATCCTCATCTGGTTCAATACCCAAAGAAAACCAACCATTATTTTTGCACACATTTAAAAACTCACCCGTTCCACAACCTATGTCTAAAATTGATCCCTTATCACTAAGCTGGTTAATTAGCTCTAGCTTTTTCTTTAGTGTGTATTTACGAACCAGTTGATATAGAGAATTCACCAATCCCTTTTTTGTGTTGGAATGAGAAATATATTCACTGGATTTATAATACTTGCCTAAGTGCTCCTTTTCCGGCCTTGGGTTAGTGAATTTAAATCCACAATCTAAGCACTCGGCAATAGAAAAGTTTTTTTGAGAAACAGTATAATCTTTACATACCAAAAACTCAGACTGTTTTTCACTTTCACATACAGGGCAACTTTTCAACACTTCCATTTTATATTTATCTTATTGTTCCACGTGGAACAGTTTAAAAATATTTGACTCTTGATTAAATGTTCCACGTGGAACAAATGCATTTATCTACCCAAATAAACAACAAGGATTGAAATGTCTGAAGGGGAAATTCCACTAATTCTTGAAGCTTGGCCTAAGGTCCTTGGTTTAATTTTAGTTAGCTTTTCTCTTGCTTCATTGGATAAGGAGGTTAGTTGGTTGTAGTTAAAATCATCGTGCAAAACTACTTCTTCCAACCTACCAAGCTTCTCCGCATTGTCGCTTTCCTTACCAATATAACCTTCGTACTTCATCAATATTTCGGCTTGTTCAACACTGTCGCTTTCATACTGAGAAATAAATTCAGCAACCCTAGCACTGGATTTTACGAAATCAGAAATCACAATTAAGGGCCTGGAAAGAACCCCAAACATTTTTACTTTTTGATTAAGTGGTGCAGAGTTTTTTAATATTAATTGTGGATTCATTTCATCGGGAGAAATACTTTCCTTCTTTATATAGTGGATAATCTCTGAGGATTCCCGTATTTTATTTTCAACCGACTTAAGTCTATCTGTATTTGCCAAACCAAGTTCATGCCCCTTAGGGGTAAGTCTAATATCAGCATTGTCCTGTCTTAATAGTATCCTGTATTCGGCTCTTGAAGTAAACATTCTATAAGGCTCTTCGGTGCCTTTTGTTACCAAATCATCAATTAAAACTCCTATATATGCTTCAGAGCGTTGAAGTATAAATGGTTTTTTTTCATTAATCTTTAGGTGGGCATTTATCCCAGCCATTAAGCCCTGGCAAGCCGCTTCCTCATAACCTGTAGTTCCATTAATCTGGCCGGCAAAATATAAATTAGATACTGCTTTTGTTTGTAAAGTAAGATCCAATTGCATGGGTGGAAAATAATCATATTCAATAGCATAACCAGGTCTGAACATTTTCACAGATTCAAAGCCAGGTATTAATTGCAAAGCTCTTAATTGAACATCTTCAGGAAGTGAGGTTGAAAAACCATTCACGTAAATTTCAACAGTGTTCCAACCTTCCGGTTCAACAAATATTTGATGTCTTGGGCGTTCAGAAAAACGAACAATTTTATCTTCTATTGAGGGGCAATACCTTGGACCTAGACCTTGAATTCTACCTTGAAACATGGGAGATTTTTCAAAACCAGTCTTTAAAATATCATGAACATTGTCATTCGTATAGGTAATATAACAACTCCTTTGATTCTTTAAAGCAGGAGTATCAGTAAAAGAAAATTTTCCTGGATTTTCATCTCCGGCCTGCTCTTCCATAACTGATAAATTTAAAGAACGGCCATCAACTCTGGGAGGAGTACCTGTTTTCATCCTACCACTCTCGATCCCTAAATTAATCAATTGTTCAGTAATACCAGTTGCAGCTTTTTCACCTGTTCTACCTCCGCCAAATTGCTTATCTCCAATGTGAATTATGCCATTTAAAAAAGTACCGTTAGTAAGAATAACTGCTTTGCATTTAATCTCCAATCCCATTGAAGTAACAACGCCACATACAACATTATTCTTAACAATCAAACTACTGACCATGTCTTGCCAAAAATCGACATTGGGAGTTTGCTCAAGCATGATTCTCCATTCCTGGGCAAATAACATCCTGTCATTTTGAGTTCTTGGACTCCACATTGCAGGTCCTTTAGAACGGTTTAACATCCTAAACTGTATTGCTGATTTATCACTTACAATACCTGAATAACCACCGAGTGCATCAATTTCTCGCACAATCTGACCCTTGGCTATACCTCCCATAGCAGGATTACATGACATTTGAGCGATGTTTTGCATATTCATGGTAATCAACAATACAGAAGAGCCTAAATTAGCAGCAGAAGCAGCTGCTTCACATCCCGCATGGCCTGCACCAACAACAATAACATCGTATTCTTTAAACATTTTTAATATTTCTATTATTATTTAAAATGATAAAATTCATTTTTTTCAAAACAAAAATTAAGACAACTGACTTATTTAAACGCATCGTTCAAGGCAATATTTACTTCTTAAATTAATTTTTCTGTTGGGGATTTAACTCAAGATAAAAATCTTCCTTACTTCTCATATTCATTTTATCCGACTTTGTTTTATCCTTATATCCACAAAGATGAAGAACACCGTGTATGATAACTCTGTTTAATTCATTTTGAAATTTAACATCAAAAGATATGGCATTCTCATTAACACGATCAATACTAATAAAAACATCACCGTTTAAAATATCCTTTTCAGAATAATCAAAGGTGATAATATCAGTAAGGGTATCATGGTTTAAGTATTGTTTATTCAAATCAAGAAGGTCATCATCGCTACAAAAAATTATACTAATTTGTCCTGGAGTTTTGTTTTCACTGATTATTGTGTCTTTTACCCACTTTTTTAAAACATTCTTATTCTTAATTAAGAAAGAGGGATGTTGAGAATAAAAATGAATTTCAGGCTTAGTCATATGAATTGTGCAAAGGTGCAAAAATAAAAAAGACGGGCAATATACCCGTCTTTAAAAAAAACAGAAAAATTAAAACTTAATTAACTAGCTTAAATTTAATATCTACTGTAGTCCCATTGTCTTTAAATTCAATGGCGTCAGAGAGATGTTTCATTAAAAAAACGCCTCTTCCATGAGGCTTTTCTATATTTTCAGGATCAGTAGGATCCGCAAGGTTATCAAAATCGAATCCAACTCCTTGGTCTCTAACCGTAAAAAACAACTCGTTTTCAAGTGCTTTAAATGTTACAAATACCATCTTATCAGGATCAGAATTATTTCCGTGATGTATTGCATTATTTACTGCTTCTGTTAAAGTTACCAGTATATTACCATAATGGTCTTCATTTATCTTAAATTCTGAACAGATTTTATCAATTAGTTTTTCAACTAATGTTACATTTTCAGATAAGGCCGAAAACTCAATTGTTTGTGTGTCCATTAGTAACATATCTTATTCTTCAATATTATTAAAATATTCCGTAACTTTATTCTTATAAAAAGGATTTAAAGAAGGAGGAACAGTTTTTAGCAACTCGGCTTCTTTTTGTTTTAGCATTTTATACTCTAAAAAGTCCTTAGGGTTACTAAATTCTTCATTTTTTGCTTGTTTAGACTCTCTTTTCTCATCCATCTCCCTTTCTCTTTCAGCATTTTCGGCCTCAAGTAAGCGTGTCATAATTTCTTGTTGACGCTTTAATGTTTCCTGAGTAATTCTTTTGTTGACTAAATCGGTTTCCGTTTCTTCCATTTGTTTACTTAATTTATCCAGGTTTCCTCCACTTCCTTTACCATCCTTTTGCAACTCCTGAGATAATTTTTGTAATTGTTGGCGCAATTGTGCTTGTTGTGCTGCTAATTTAGCTAGCTCCTGGCTAGTATTGCCACCACCACCACTTTTACCACCTTTTTGTTGTCCTCCATCCTTCTCCATCTGTTCTTTCATTTTTTGAATCTGCTGATTAATTTTCTCCTGCATCTTTTTCATATTGGCAGCAGATGGTTTAGGTGAGCCTTGAGAACCTGGTTTATTGCATTTTCCTTCACCGAATTTCTGTTTACCCATTTGCTCCTGCATTTGCTTTAAAACCTCATTCAACAGTAAGGCAAGATTATTAACAGAGGTCATAGCCAATTGCTGTCTTGATGTGGCCTGGGAAGTTTGCCTTTCGGAAAGATAAGAAAGGGATTTTTCCATATTCTTATTAATAGAACTAATTTCTCTATTTACAATTGCATCCAATTGTGGCACTCTTTTACTAAGAGCAAAAAGACTATCCTCGATCAATTTAGAATCGTCCTTGAGCTTTTTTTGGTGTTGGGTATGCTTGAGGTATTGCGGATCATTTCTGTTTGTGTTTTTAAGCTTACCCATTAACTCTTCCTGATCAAAAGAAAGTTTTACCAAATTTTCCAAAATCTCACGCAATGCATCAATATCCTCTTCGGATTGTTCCATCTCATTATCTGCTTGCATCTGCTCCATTTTTTCAGCAAGTTCATCCATTTTTTTAGCTGCATCTTTTTGAGAATCTGAAGCTTTTTTATTCTTCTTTTGTTCTAGCATCTCACTGCTATTTTTCATATCCTTCTCAATATCTTCCTGGCTTTTCTTATTATCATCCATAGAATTAGGACGTTCAAGTTCCTTGTTCTTTTTTTCGAGATCATCCAAATCCTTTTTAATCTGATCGAATTCCTTGTTTAATTCATCCTGCTCTTTTTTTAGATCTTCTTTATCCGACTTTTTATCTTCTGTTTTTTCTGATAAATCTTTCTGTTTTTCCGAAAGTTCATTCAACTTTTCAATTGATTCTTGTAATTTTTGATCAAATTCCAGTTGTTTAAACAATTCAAGAGATCGATCCAGCTCTTTTTCAATGTCTTTATTGTCAAACTTCATCTGATCAATAGTTTCCTGAATTTTGTCTTTATCAAGCTGCTCTAAAAGTTTTTCTAATTGCTTGAACATTTCTTTCATCTCATCAGTTAAAACTTCATTAAAAAGATCTTGCAATTGTTGTTGCTTCTGAAGGATTTTTTCATCAACCTGTTTATATTCGGATTGATTCCTCATATTTTCCTTATTCTGCTTTTGAATATCCTGAATTTTTTTCTGAAGCTGCTCTTGTTTTTTAATAAGGTCTTCCAACTTTTTCTTTTCATCCCAGGAAAGATTTTTCTTTTCCATTAGCTTTTTATTCAGCTCATTTAATTCTTTTTGCAATTCCCTGGCTTCCTTCAAACTGGATTCTAGATTCTTTTTAATTTCCTGGTTATTCATTTCCGTTTGAGCAGCAATTTCTCTTTTGGAAGGCGCTTTGAAAAGCATTTTTTGAGTTCTGGAGGATTTGCTTCCATTTACTCCATCATTATCCCATACCTCAAAAAAGTATTCAATTTCATCTCCTGAATTTACATTTAAAGGGACTAAATCCCAAAAATGAAAAAATTGATCGCTATTAAGGCTTTTATTAAAAGGGATATCAATTTTTTGATTTTTTAAAGAATCTGAATTTAAAATTGAGTAATGAAACAAAAGTCTCTTAAAACCATAATCGTCTTTAATTTTTCCATTAAAATAAACTCTTTTAGAGGAAAGTGAATCTGTTCGTTCTTCAACTTCAATTGATGGGTGTTGATCTAATATTACATTTACAGCATATTCCACAGAGTCCTTCCCGGTGATAAATTCATTAGCGGTTCTAACAGTATAGTTTGAACTTTTATAAAAAGTATGTTTAACTAAATATTGATCTTCAGATGAAGGAGAATAAACTTTTACACTATCGTTAAAATTAATTTGAATAGCTTTTGTATTCCGTGTGTTAAATGTCCATTTTACTTTTGTACCCTCTGGTATCACTAAATCCCCAGAATTTTTCAGGCTTTCATTCTTTCTTCCCAAATATTTTGGAAAATCAAGTTCAACAGTAAAATCAAGAACTATTGGATTAGGTAAAACAGTAAATTCATATTCTTCTGAATATACATCATCTGAAAACAATCTAAACTTAAAGGTCTTTTGAATGTTTTTAAATAAATATTCGAACTTAATTTTCCCTTCTTTATCAAGTTTAAATTTTGTCCCGTTAAATTCAATAAAAGCGTTTTCGGGAATTAAATCACCAACAACTTTTATTTGCAAAAGATAATCCTCGTGCTGAACGGATTGAAGGCTGTCATTTTGAATTACAAATTTAAATGGAGCTGGTTTTTCATAAAAGGTATTATGATCAACTAATCTTTTTGTGCTCTCTGTTATTACTCCGGGAGCAGCAAATAAAATAAAAACAATGCCCAAAATGGGTATAATTGCATATTTAAGATGTTTTTTATTTTCAGTTAAATCAATAGCCGAAGAAAAAGGTACAGGTTTTAAATCATTGATCTTTTGGTTTATACTGGCTTCCAATAAATAATTGGGTTGCATAACCATCGAGCTATTTTCTTGGCTATGGGTATATTGCTTATTTAATTGCAAAGCATTTAATAGCTTATCTTGAATGTTTGAAAAATGATTCCCTATTATTTCTGCCGCTTGTTCATGGGAAATAATTTCACCTAATTTATATAATTTAGATAAAGGTATAAGTATGTATTTTACAACAATAATTGCAGAGAGGATAAGAAAAGAATAAAACATTACAGTCCGTCCAAGACTTTCAAAACGGGCAAAATATTCTAAGACAGCTACTGAAATAAAAAACAGCAACACAAGACCAATACTGTAAATTCCTCCTTTAACAAGTTGGTTTTTATAGTACTTCCTTATGAACTCATCTAGCTTATTAATGAGTAATTTATAGTCTGTTGCCATTTATTTACAGTAGATTTCCATAACGTATATAATATGCATTTGTTGCAGTATTCACAAAGATAGTCAATGAAAATTTGATAATAAAAATAAGCTTATTTTCTGAGGTAAAAGCTTTGTTAAGGAATGCTAATTATGATTATGATCTAATACTGAACGGGGTTGATTACGAATATAGTCTATGATTGATTCAGGAGTCATGTAAACTTTTCGCTTGTATTCCTTATAAATTTCGGGAACTCTGCGGTCCTTGTGCGTATGACTGCAGAAATCATAAATTTGCCAACCCAGACCTCTATCAATTGCCACTTTATCGGTATCCTGCTCAAATTTTGATCTAAAAGATTCAAAAGCATATAAAATTCCGTCAAGAATAATTCTCCATGAGCTTGTTTTTGTGTAGTAAAGAATATGGGCTAATTCATGACCAACAATACCTACCTGAGCATTGTAGGGAACATCACCAAGAAGCAAACCTTTGTTTTTACTTTCTGTATTTATATAAACATAATACTGCCGATCGTTCTGGCTTTTAAATAATAATGAAAGCGGATCTGGTCTTGCGGCCATGGAATATGCCCCTTTTGTATAAACAAAGGAAATTTTTTCTTCTTTTAATTCCGGATAATAGGATAAGGCTAAAAGACAGGCGGATTCAAATTCCAGGGGTATTTCTTTTTTGCAGCTAAATTCCCCTTTAAGAGCTAGGGTTGAGTGTTTACACTCTTCTACAATAAATTTCTTTTGAGGAGTTTGGGCAAAGGAACTTATGGCAAAAGAAAAGATGAAAAAAAATATAACAAGAAATAATTTTACCTGGGTTTCCTTAATCATAAATCCGTAAACGGAAATACGAATAAAATATTACACTATTTTGTTATTTAAACACAAAAAATCTATGCCTGTAACAAAATTTAAAAATTCTTAAAACGTCCGAAAACACCCAGTGGTAGCTTGTTTCCTGAAGTTGCATTTAGGTATAATTCTCCTGTTTTTAAATCCTCTGGTTTACTAACAGCTCCTGACAGCAAATTTTCGATAATAAGTGAAGAAAAGCCTAAGGAATAAGTGTTCAAAACTAAAAAATGATGTTGCTCATCCAAAAGATTTAATACCTCTTTTATCATTTCATTGATGTTTTCTTCCAACTTCCATTTTTCACCCGTAGGACCATGACCAAAAGCAGGAGGGTCCAAAATAATCCCATTATAACGATTGCCTCTTTTCACTTCTCTTTTCACAAATTTTAAGGCATCCTCAACAACCCATCTAATGTCGGTAAGAGAGGATAGTTCCATGTTTTCTCTTGCCCACGAAACAACCTGTTTTATAGAATCTACATGTACAACATCTGCCCCGGCAGCCTTTGCAGCAAGCGAAGCTCCTCCTGTGTATGCAAAAAGGTTTAGGAACTTTGGCTGATTTAAAGGCATATCTTTAAGGGAGGAATAAATATAATCCCAGTTTGCAGCTTGTTCGGGAAATACACCAACATGTTTAAAAGAAGTCAGCGCCAACCGAAAGTTTATATGTTGTTTTGAATCCTCTTTTAATTTATATTGGATATTCCATCTGTCGGGCATTTCTTTTAACTTTTGCCAATTTCCAGAGGAGCTTGATTTAGCAACAAATCGAACATGTGCTCTTTGACCCCATTCTTTTTCAGAAAGCTTTTTATCCCAAACCGCTTGAGGTTCAGGCCTAATAGTGATATATTTTCCGAATCGTTCCAGTTTTTCGAACACTCCGCAATCAATTAATTCGTAATCGTTAAAATTCTGAGGGGTTAGCAGTTCCATAATTAATTTATCAATTCTTTTGTTTTTCGATTCTTGAAATTTTTGAATTGATTACTTTTAAATTAAAATAATCTATTTTTGCAGGTTCAAAATTACAATTAAAAAAGTAAAGCAGAGAGAATAGTTGGATTGGGTTGAAGAATTTCTTTAAAATAAATGAATTTTTTATTTTCAAAACCTATTGTTAATTCCTTTTGAACTACTTTAAAAACAACTAAAATGGAAAATAAAAGAGTTAGAGTGAGATTTGCACCAAGCCCAACAGGGCCTTTGCACATGGGAGGCGTGAGAACAGCCTTATATAACTACTTGTTTGCTAAAAAACATGGAGGTGATTTTCTTTTAAGAATTGAAGATACAGATCAAAATCGTTTTGTTCCCGGAGCTGAACAATATATTATTGAATCATTAAAATGGTGTAATATACTTCCCGATGAAGGTGTAGGTTTTGAAGACAAAGGATGTGGTCCTTACAGGCAATCAGAACGTAAGCCTATGTATAGGGAATATGCAGAAAGATTGATTTCAAATGGCAATGCATATTATGCTTTCGATACTCCTGAGGACCTGGAAGAAATGCGTAGCAGGCTTTCTGCTGCAGGAGTTGCTTCTCCACAATATAATGCCATTACCAGGCAGTCTATGAAAAATTCTCTTACACTTTCTGAGGATGAAGTTAAAAAAAGACTGGAAGCTGGAGAGAGTTATGTAATCAGAATGAAAATCCCCCGAAATGAAGAAATAAAACTTCAGGATATAGTAAGGGGCTGGGTAGTTGTGCATTCCGGACAAATGGATGATAAGGTTTTATTTAAGTCTGATGGAATGCCTACTTATCATTTAGCAAATGTAGTGGATGATTATCTAATGAAAATTACGCATGTAATTAGAGGTGAAGAATGGTTGCCATCTGCCCCTTTACATGTTCTTTTATATAGAAGTTTTGGATGGGAAGATGCTATGCCTCAATTTGCACATTTACCACTTTTATTAAAACCCGATGGTAACGGAAAACTCAGCAAAAGGGATGGAGACAGATTAGGCTTTCCTGTATTTCCAATTGAATGGTATGATACTGTTTCAGAAGAAGTTTATTCAGGCTACCGTGAAAAAGGATATTTTCCTCAAGCATTCGTAAATATGCTTTCTTTATTAGGATGGAACCCCGGAACTACACAGGAAATATTTTCAATGCAGGAGTTAATAGAAGCATTTTCACTGGAAAGAGTAAATAAATCAGGTGCGAAATTTGATTTTGAAAAAACCAAATGGTTTAATCAGCAGTATTTGCGAATGGAAAGCAATGAATCATTGGCAAAAATGCTTAAACCAATACTTTTGGAAAATGGAATTGCAACCACAGATGAGTTTAATGCTAAAGTATGTGCATTAATGAAAGAGAGAGCTACCTATATCAAAGACATTTGGAATGATGGACAATACTTTTTTGTTGCCCCTAAAGAATATGATCGGGAGTTGATGATAAAAAAATGGAAACCTGACACTGCGATTCTGCTTAAAGAGTGGAAAAATATCCTTTTAGTTTTGGCTGATTTTTCCTCTTTATCAATTGAACAGGCTTTTAAGGATTTTTTAGAGGCTAAAAAGGTTGGAATGGGGGTTGTGCTTCTTCCATTTAGATTAACTGTTACTGGAGCAGGGGCTGGACCTTCCATGTTCGATATTTCCGCTCTTTTAGGAAGAGATGAAGTAGTAGCAAGAATTGGAAAAGCCATAGAAGTAATTGAGGTATAAATGGGAATAATTCACATAGAAGGAATGGAGTTTTTTGCCTTTCATGGTTTATTGGATGAGGAGCAAAAAATCGGAAATAAGTTTGTTGTAGAAATAAAAATAGAGGCAGATTTTAATGATGCTGCTTTAAATGACGACATAACAGGCACTGTAGATTATTCTAAAGTGTATGAACTTGTGAAGAAAGAAATGGCTATACCATCAAGACTTATTGAACACGTAGCAAAGCGGATTCAAAATTCAGTTTTAAATAATATAACCAGAATTAAACACTTAGAGATAAAAGTAATAAAACTGCGTCCTCCAATTAATGGGATAATGGAAAAAGTAAGTGTTACCCTTAATTCCTAATATGCTTAATCGCACTAAAATATGTGCTAAATGCAATTCCGATTTTAATTGTAAACCTACAAAGGGGTGTTGGTGTGAAGAAATCAAACTTAGCCACCAAGTGCTTGAATTCCTTTCTAATACATACGGAAATTGCCTTTGTAAACAATGTTTAATCACTATAGAATCAGATTCCTTGAATTTTAATCTTGATTAATGAATACATTTTTGTAATTTTGCACCGTTAATAAAAAATGGTCCTGTGGCCGAGCGGTTAGGCAGAGGTCTGCAAAACCTCGTACAGCGGTTCAAATCCGCTCGGGACCTCAAAAACCCTAAAATTAGCGAAAGTTAATTTTAGGGTTTATAGTAAAATCAAGGGTTCGGGGGAACTCTCTAAAATTAAAAGGGGTTTAATTCTGGTAATTTTAGCAAAGTTGTGTACCAATTGTGTACCAATTTTTCTAAAACTATGATTACTGTAAAACTCGCACCACGCAAGGATTTTCAAAAAAAAGACGGTTCAAGTCCTATCTGTTTATTTCTTACTATTGATAGAAAAAAGAAACGATTTTCTTTAAATCACTCTATTCCATTAGATGCCTGGGATAATAAAAACAGCTTAATAAAACTATCTTATCCGGATGCTGACCAGGTTAATTTATTACTAAAAAGCCATAAGAAAAGGGCTGCTGACATAATTTATAAATATGAACTGGAGCATAAACCCCTTACATTCGACATATTTGAGCGTGAATTTAAACAGGCCAAATCAAATTGCTTCTATTCTTTTATTGAGTTAGAAATAAAAAACTATAAAAACAGGGCTGTTAATGTAAGCAGTACTATTGCCGGATATAATACGGATTTATCAAAACTTCAAAAATTTCGCAGCTCTCTCAGCTTCCGGGATATAACCGTTTCATTTCTTTCTTCCTATGAGGGTTATATGCGGAATAAATTAAAAAACCAACAAAACACTATACACAAATCACTTAAATTCATTAGAACCTTTGTAAATAGAGCAATAAAACAAGGACTAATGCAAGAATACCCATTTAGAAATTATACACTTAAAACAGTTCGCAGTAAAAGAGAATTTTTAACTTATGAGGAATTGCAAAAGATAGATTTGCATATTAATGAACCTATACCTTCTTTTCATAGAAAATACCTCAAAATTTTTATCTTTTGCTGTCATACAGGATTACGTTACCAGGATATTCGTTCTTTAAGACATGGTAATATAGAAGGTAGTGCATTGCGTATTACTATGCATAAAACAAAGGAAATAGTATCTGTTCCGCTTACAAAAAGAGCAATTGAATTAATCGGGCATGGTGGGAAAGATGAATTTGTATTTAAGGTTCCAACTAACCAGGTATTGAATAAATATTTAAAACAAATTTTTATAAATGTAGGAATCGAAAAAACCCTTTCATTTCATTGTTCTAGGCACACATTTGCAACCGTAGGTTTAACTTTTGGTATTCCAATTGAAGTTATATCTAAATTATTAGGCCATCAGGATATTAAAACAACTCAAATTTATGCCAAAGTAGTTGACCAGGTTAAAATAAGGGAAATGGCTAAATGGGATCAGGAAATATATAAAGAAGTAGAAAAACATCATAAAAATTAAAAATTTCTTTGTTGATGCATTTTGTTGGATTCTTGTTGATTTAAGAATCATTATATTAAAATGGAGGACAAACTAATACTCTTATTAATTTAACTGCCCCCTTAAACTCCCTGTGTTTTCATATAAAACCCCGCTAAAACCTTTATTTATAATGCATCAACGAGGTTTGTTGATTTATTCTTTAAACGGTTTTTGTTGATTTCAACAATTTGCCGTTGATGCCGTTTTTGTTAATAAAAAAGGCCTAAACAATTAGTTTTTAGAGATAAATAATACATAAGTTTATGTAAATATTTAATCTAAAACTATAATAAAAATGGGAATTCCTATACAATATTTAAATGGACTTGGAGATACATTGCTAAAGTTTGGTGATGAATTTAATGGTTTAGGGCAAGGCTTAGGATGCGCTTCAGGTGATGGCCTTTTTAAAGATTTTTCAAGAAGACAAAAAATGCACTTGATTAATACCCGCAATGCTATTGCAAAGAATCCAGCATGTGTATCTTCTGTTTTTCAGCCTAAAAAACTACTCGGCTATTATGATGAATTAATTGGAGCCTGGGACAATG
The DNA here is from genome assembly GCA_030856445.1 of Bacteroidota bacterium. Taxonomy (GTDB): domain Bacteria; phylum Bacteroidota; class Bacteroidia; order JACCXN01; family JACCXN01; genus JACCXN01. Next base: position 26,495 of record JALYPI010000067.1, on the reverse strand, counting down.
AACATGAAAGGGAAAATACTCTTGAAAGACTAAGTGGAATAGAGGAAGAGGTTCTTATAGAAGAATTACAAGGCCTTGGTTCCTTAATTATGGGTACTGATGATTACACTTATGAAGAAGCTGAAGAAATATTAGATGTTCTTGATGGATTAGGCCTATTTAAAAAAGCAAGAGCAAAAGTAAGATCAGCAATTACAAATGTGGCCACCAGGGTTGCACCAAAAGCAACTGCTAAAGTACAGAATGCAATTACCAAGGTTAAAAATACAGGTGTATTTACCAAGATTAAAAACGCTCAGACTAAGGTAAAAGAGGCTGCTAAAAAAGTAGGTAATGTAGCTTTAAAAGTGGCTAAAGGTGTTGTAAAAGCTACAATTAAATTTAACCCGGTAGTAACAACTGCTAGGCTTGGATTCCTTGCTGCTATGAAAACAAACTTCGGTAAAATGGCAAGTCGGGCATATTGGGGATATTTTTCTGAAGCGGAAGCAAATGCCAAAGGTGTTTCCTCGGCATATTGGAAAGATGCAAAATTAGCGATTGGTAAGCTTGAAAATATGTTTTCTAGCAAAATGCAAGGGAACGCAGAAAACCTTAAAAAGGCAATTTTTACTGGAAGAGGTGCAAAAAAGGCAGGCGAATTAGCTGCCCAGGGAGAACTTGGAACACTAGGCGAATTGATTAGCGCAGCAACTATTACTTCAGCAATGGCTTTTATCACTCCATTGTTAGCTCAACTTAAACAAATATTTGCTAAACATAAAGGAGATCCTGAAGAGGGTGAAGGAACCGAAGCGGAACCAGGTAATGAAAGATATGCTGAAGAAGAATATGAATTAGATGAAGAAGGGCAGATTGTTTTTGATGAAGCCGGCAACCCAGTTAAGAAAAAAGGTTTTTTTGCTTCAATACCATTGCCAGTCAAAATAATTGGAGGGGTAAGTGTTTTGGTTATTACCGGAGGAATTATATATGCAGCTACAAGGAGAAGAACACCTAAAATTGCAAATGCTAATCCTGCAAATGTGTTAAACGGAACTAAAAGAATTAAAAAAGCAAAAATAAAAAAGACTGGAGCACCATTAAAAAAGATGGTAAAAGCTATCAAAATTTCATAAACAATATTAATTTACATAAAAATGAAAAACTCAATACAATATTTCAGTACACCTGCAAAACGATTTACTTCAAAAGTAGGGCATGAATTTGAAGGGCTAGGACAAGGTTTAGGTAATGCCTCAGGTGATAGCCTGTACCAAGATTATATGAGCAGGCAGAAAAAGCATTTAATAAATACCCGTAATGCAATTGCTACCTCTCCCGAAAATGTAAAAGTTATCTATCAACCTGAAAAATTAATTAGTATGTGTAACGAATTAATAAACTCATGGGATAATAATAGTTTAAGGGATCAAACATTAGAGCGATTGAGTGGAATAGAGGAAGAAGCTTTAATCCCACAATTACAAGGATTGGGATATATTATACATAGCGGAGATGGTGGAGGACTTTGGGATGCTGTAGATGGTTCCGATATAGTTTATGGACTTGGTGGATCAGGCTTTTTCACCAAAATCAAAAACGCTGTTAAAAAAGTAAAATCAGTAGTTAAAAATACTGGTCAAAAAGCAATAAATACGGCAAAAGGAGTGGCAAGCGCAACTGTTAAATTCAATCCTCTATCTGTTGCTGCAAGAGCTAGTTTTTTAGTTGCCATGAAGACAAACTTTGGCAGAATTGCTAGTAGAGCATATTATGCATATTTCACAGAATCGGAAGCAAAAGCAAAAGGAGTATCATCGTCCTACTGGAAAAGTGCAAATGAATTACGTAAAAAACTAGAGAGTATATTTGTAAATAAATTAAAAGGAAAACCCGAAAATCTAAATAGTGCAATTTTAAAAGGACGTGCTGCAAACGTATCTCCCAAACTTGCACAAGAGGGCAGATTACAAGGTTTAGGCTCTGCTTCTCCTGAATCAATTGAGGCTGCTATATCACTTTTAAAACCAATCATGGAGTTTATAAAAACACTCTTTGCAAAACATGAGAAAGGTGATACTGAAATGACGGAAGAAGAAATAAATATTAGCAGACTTTCTTCAGGTGGAGGATCAGGAGCTGGAACAAATAAAATGTCAACTGGGTTAATCGTTGGTTTAGTTGGAACAGGAATAGTTGCAATTACGGCAGTTGTTTATTTTGCAACTCGTAAAAGAGCAACTGTTCCGATTGGAACAGTTGAAATAGAAAAGAAAATTAAAGAATTTGTTAACCTGCAGTAACATTATTTTTAATGGTGTTGCCAGGTAAAAAGAAACTACTTTTTTTTCTCAAATTTCTTAACCATTTTGAAAGTTCTATTATGATGATGAAGTTGTAATTCTCGTTTAATTTTAAAAAATTTATCAACTGCATCTAAACGCAACTCTTCTAATTTATTCTTATTCTTTGATATTAAAGGAGAAATATTTACAAATAATTCAGAATCAACCCCGTTTATTATAGCATTGTCTATTAATTCTTTTAAAATTAAATTATCATCAAATTGATTTTGTAAATCTCTATGAAGATTTTGGATTTGTGTTATATATTCATCATTAAGGGATTTTAACCAAACTTCTTTTTCGCTGCTGATAAGCTCTATCTTTAATTCTTCATCACTTTTAAAAAAATAAGAAATTGAAACATTTAACTCCTGAGCTATTTTTTCTATTGTTTCAAGTTTAGTAGAGTTTGCTTTGATTGCATTATGAAGACCTATTTCTGACATCTTTATTTTAATAGCAAATTCCTTTATTGAATAACCCCTTTCCTTCAATAAAGATTTTAATCTAACACCGAATTTTTTCATATTGAAAACCAAATAGTTAAGCTTTTTAACTATGGTAAAAACATATTTAGTTATGATTTTATCATACTTTCGCGTTGTGCAATCATAACAAATATATAAAATTATAACATGGATACAAAAGTTATTACTCCGAAAAAGACTTCAATTATTAGGAAAATAATAGAGCAAAAAGAAACTAAGGGTTTTGTATTTAAACCATCGATTTCAATTTACGAAGCACTTTCTATTAACAGAAAAAGATTTGCAAAATTATATCGAGGGGACTTATCTCCAACACTAGAAGAACTTAGATCGGTAGGTTCTTATTTCGAAGCAGATATAAAGGAATTTATTTAATAAATAGCTTCTAATGTATATAGAACAAGAGCTTGCATTTTTAAAAGAAACGGTTGAAAAATTAACCGGGAAAATGATCGAACTGGAAACTAAAGTAAATATTCATGTTCCTGAACCAATGTTTTCAGTTGCTCAGGCTGCAAAAAGGTTAAAATTAAGCAACCAGGGAGTTCTTTATCATATTCGCGAAGGAAACCTAAAAGCAACGGGAACTGAGCGTAAAAAACAAATATCAAGCAGCGAGTTAAATAGATTTATTAACCACAAACACAAAACACTATGAGCTAAAAAATTATTGGAATTAATCCTCCCCCGGATAAATAAAAAAAGGCCTGAAATGGGAATAACAGGCCTTTAAAAAATTTAATATTGATAATTATAAGACAATGACAAATATAAAAAAATATAATGAAAAAGTTTGTCGGTTCAATAAAATTGTTGAATCACTTACTCAAAAGATATCAGGATATCACCCTGATTTTAGAAACAAGCTTTGTTTAAGGCTTAAAAACCTTAGTCGCAATATTGATCAAAACCATCATAAAATTACCGCTTATGATGGAATATCAAACACAAATAAAAATCCTGAACCATCATTAAAAATAACGATGTTGGCCATGGTAAAAAAGCTATGCAATTTATTTTTATTTAAAACACCTGAGGTGTTTTTTGTTAAATAAAATTACAAAAATGCTATAATGTTTTAAGCCATCAACGGGCATTACAGCAAGACTTTTGTTGAAGGCATTATTAAACTCAAAAAATATCATGGAAAAAAAAATGGAACAATTACAAATGAAATACCTTAATCAGTTACTTCATAATTACTCTACTGGGCTATGTAGGAAGTATTTAAATGAAATTTTTAGCACATACTTACAATGTGAATCCAGTACCTCGAGTACTGACAAGCTAAACTTAACAAATAAGGCCACAATCTGCATTAAGCTGGGTGTGTGTTTTAATGATATTCAAAGTATTGTTGAAAACAAAAATTTATTCCAGGAAGAAGCTGAACAATTACAGTTAAAATGCTTAAATAATTTGCACGATTGTTTTCATTTTACCTCAATTCGTCAAAAACTAGAAGATATATTTCTAACGTATTTAAATGAAGAAATAACAAAAAAAGAAATAAATAGCTTGGCTGCTATAGTCAGCTTTTATTTAGAAATTGACGCCTTTTTTCTCTTCAGTTCCGGCTTGAGAGAAAACAATAAACTATTGATAAAGTCAGAAATTTAAACATAAAGGCCCTCGAGAAATCGGGGGCTTAAAATATTATTATAAATGAGTACACAAGTACAAACTAAATATCCTTTCCCGCTTGAAACCCATCCTAAATTAAAAGGAACTTGCCCAAATTGTGAACAAAAAAAAGCATTTAGGCACTTCGAAGGTTTACCTCGTGAATTTGGTATTTGCGATAAAAAAAACACCTGCGGACATATAAATATACCTGGGAAAGAAGTAAGTACTAGCCTAGAAAACATTCCTGATCCTTTACCTAAAGTAAAAACGATATTTCCAGACCAGGAGCAATGCAAAAATATTATTGCAGATCAAAGCTCTACTTTCCATAAGTTTGTTATTGATAAACTAAAAATAACATCGGAGCATTTATCAAAGTGGAATTGCGGAACAACTCATACAAATCAAACTTGCTATATATATCAAAATATAGAGCAAGTTTTTTTAAATATGGTTCATATTGAATATAAGGTTATTGGAAATAATGAAGATTGCAAAAGAAACAAAGAAAAATTTCCTTACTCATTAAAGCCAACAGTAAATGGAAAGTACTCATTATGTTTATTTGGCAGTCATTTATTAAGCCAGGATAAAACTATCTGTTTAATAGAAGGGGAAAAAGCGGCAATAATATGCAGTTTCTTTTATCCTCAATATGATTGGATAGCCACAGGAGGAGCAAATAAATTAACTGATGAGAAAATCTCTGTTTTATTCAACCGCAAAATCTATTATTTAGCAGATTCAGACCAGGCAGGAAGGCAGAACAGCACTATTAAAAAACTTTTAGCCTACAAACTTGATTTTACTACTGTTGACCTCTTCCCTGATCGCAATGATGGATACGATTTAGCGGATGCTGTTATTAAAGGTGATAACCCTGCCGAAATAATACCCAAAGAATCAATTGTATCTTCTAAAACAAAACCAAAAGGAAATATAAAAGAAACAAAAAAAATAGACCTTTTCTATCAGCCAAAATACAGCACCGATGAGGAAACAGGAGAAAAGTATATAAAAGACATTGTAATTAATTATACTGCATGGATTGAATTATTGTATTCGTTTGGTTTTAGGCGTTTTGACATCGATAAAAACTTTGTCTTTGTAAAATTGGAAAAACGTGTAATAAAACAAGTAACCATAACCCAAATACAGGATTATTTTATTAATTATTTGAAGTCCCTGCCCAATGAGCTTGGCAAAGGGTTAAAAAGTAAAATGATCATAGACAAATTTTATAAAAATCCTGCTTATTATTTTTGCCACAATAGACTATCATTGCTCACTCCCAATGAACCAATTACATTTAATACAGATACAAAAAACGAAAGCTTTATATATTTTAAAAATGGATTTGTAAAGGTTAATAAAGATGCCTGGAAGCTCTTCGATTATACTAAATTAACAGGTTATATATGGGAAGATCAAATATTAGACAGGGATTTTAGTGCTATTGATTATCATTTAGATAGTGAACTAGAAATGCCTGTGTTTGGAAAATTTGTTTTTAATATAAGCGGAAAGGATAGTCAACGATTTAACTCGCTATGTACAATTGCTGGCTACAACTTACATTCGTACTTTGAAACAACCTTAAAAGCCACTATTTTAACTGATAGCGAGATTTCCGAAGATGCTGAAGGAAGAACTGGAAAAACACTTTTTACAAAATCATTAGGTCAATTAAAACGCTATGTTGAAATTGCTGGTAAGAATTTTAAATTTGATGATAAATATAAGTATTCGACCTGCTCTCTTGATACTCAAATAGTACATATTAACGATGCAAGGAAATATATTGATTTTGAAAACTTTTATAATGACATAACTGAAGGAATAACGGTTGAAAGAAAAAATCAGCACCCTTTTACAGTTATGGTAAAAATGATTATTTCAACAAACAAAACTATTAAAATAGATGGGGGTTCTTCACGTGACAGATCAATTGAATTTGAACTGGCAAATCATTACAACGATAAACATAAACCTGAAGATGAATTTGGGCATTGGTTTTTTAGAGATTGGGAATCTGTTGAATGGAATAAATTTGATAATTTTTTGATCTTTTGCATATGGTCTTATTTTAAACATGGCATTATTGCTCCAAATCAAATAAATTTAGATAAGCGGAAATTGTTAGATCATACTTGCCCAGAATTTATAGAATTTATAGAACAGGAATCCCTTCCTTTTAATGAAAAGATTGACCGGACTGTTTTGCATGAAAAATTTTTAAATGCTTTCAGCGATATAAAAACTGATAAGTACAAAAATCAATTAAAATTCTTCACTAAATGCTTAGTTCATTATGCAAAATATACTAAAGGCTTCGCTGAAATTAACAAGAAAACAGATCTGTTTAGGCATAACAACATAAACTGGATAATTTTTAAGAAGGAATAATCTATTTTTTTAATGGGTAATGAATCTGTTAATTATATAAAGTTATTACAATTGAATATTTGTCCAGTTTTTTAAAAATGAACTTAAAGAATATCAAGTTGGTTTGTTTTTGTCAGGCAGTATCGTTATTACTTACTTACCGTTGTTTTTGATGGTGTTTTTTCTATCCCATCATTTACTATATTTTCAATTTCATCCCAATCAGAATCAATCACCGTTAACGGAAAACAGACAACAAATTTTACACATAAGAATTCAATGTGTATCGCCCCTGATTGCCTGCGAAATTGAGATAAAACCCAATTGAAAGGATTGAAAACAATGATAATTGAAAAATCGTATTGAGCGATTTTGAATAAAAGGCCTTTTAAAGAGCTCATAAGTTAAGTTTGTGCTAAAGTAAATAAAAAAAAGAAAATGCCATTTTTAACTATGTAGATTAATAGTAGATTAATCCAATTTAAAAAACGGTAGGCAGCTTCCCAGGTTAGCACTTTCTTTTTTTCTGGCTTTCATTATCATAATTTATATTGGTGAATGATCAGGAGATGAAGCATCGATATTTTTAACGGTAGGATCCTGAATGTTTTTTATCATGGCCAGTAACATTGTTTTTAATGGTAAGGTACCTTTATATCAGTCGCTTTATCGCCATCAAAAATAAAGATGGTTCCAGGAGTTCCAATAAATTAATAAAATATGTTTCAGGTAGAAATTTTACTTTTGATAGATATCCCCCTTTTTTATCTTTTTTAACCGACTATGCCGACTAAATTACAAAGAAAGTATAAAAACAAGGTAAAATAGTCAGTCGGTTCAAATAAAAAGTAACCGACTAGCAACCGACTATACCGACTAAAAGTGTTTTATATTCAGTCGGTATAAATTATTTTAGTCGGTATGTAGTTGGTACAAAAAATGAAAAAACGACTACTAAAAATGTAGTGTTAACAAGTATTACAGGGGGTTTAGTCGGTAAAGTCGGTTAAAAACCTTGTTTTATTGACACCGCACCATTTTATAAAATTTATCAATTCTTGCTATTAATTTAAAACTATAATCATATAAGATTAAATTTGTCCAGCACTTTGCCATGTAAAGGCATGATTGGATTAATTTTTGCGTTATATTTGTACAAATGCACGTAAACACAATGGAAAAAATAATAATCACCCCAAAATCAAAAAAATCAGTTGCCTTTTTAACCCAATTGTTAAAGGGACTTAGTGAAGAGGTTGAAAATATCCAAATTGTAACACCTCCAAAAGGACGTATTGCAAAAAGTATTGATAAAGGGTTAAAAGAGGCTAAAGAAATTATGTCAGGCAAAATAAAGGCCAAAACCCTAGATGAACTATTGAATGAAGATTAATTTTATTCCTACTCCTGAATTTACCAGGGAATATAAACGACTTGCAAAAAAATACCCCTCACTAAAGGCCGATTTAAAATTATTTCAGGAAGAACTAATTAAAAAACCCGATTCAGGAACTGAATTAGGAGGCAATATCCGAAAAATAAGAATTTCAATAAAATCAAAAAACAAGGGAAAAAGCGGGGGAGCACGGATTATCACTTATCATGTTATTGCCTCTCTTATAGAAAAAAGCATTATTTTGATTGCTATTTATGATAAATCTGAATCCGAAACAATTTCAGATAAGGAAATTAAAGGGCTTTTGCAAAGCAATGGATATATTTAGGGTTTTTCTTTGATAAATCAAGCCTCAATAAATTTATGGCAGAATGGATTTTCCCGTTTTTATTTTAGCTTTGTTTTATTGCTAATTTCCCAATTGTGTACCAATTTTTGCAAACGATAATCTGGAAAGCCTAATAATACTGTTGTTTTAGAGGAAACTGTAAGAGTCCGCTCGGGACCTCAAAAAAAACAAAAGTCAGTCCCTAAAGACTGACTTTTGTTTTTTAATAGAATCTTTTAATATAATTGCCGTTATTCGAAAGTTTAATTCGTTTAATTTGTTCTAATGTCCCTTTTAACCGCCTCTTTAAACTCCGGAAGCAATGGAAATTGCTACTATATTGCTAATGAAAAAGAGGCAATTTTAATAGATGCAGGAATATCGTGTCGTGAAACAGAAAGACGCATGTCAAAACTGGGTTTATCCATGCAGAAAATAAAAGCAATTTTCATATCTCATGAGCATATTGATCATATAAGAGGAGTTAGAGTGTTGGCAAAAAAATACAGCCTGCCTGTTTATATTACGAGTTCCACTTTAAGATATAGTAAACTCATATTAGAAGCAGAATTGATAAATACATTTACTGCATATGAACCTGTTAATATAGGACAACTAGAAATAACTGCATTTCCAAAAAAACACGATGCTTCAGACCCCCATAGTTTTATAATTTCTGGTAATGGGGTAAAAATTGGAGTGTTTACCGACATAGGAGCTTCCTGTAAACATGTTATTAAAAATTTCAATTTGTGTAATGCAGCTTTTCTTGAGACAAATTATGATACAGAAATGTTGGAAAAAGGCAATTACCCTTATCATCTGAAAAGGCGTATATCAGGAGAAAAAGGACACTTGTCTAATCAACAGGCTTTAGCAATTTTTTTAGCCCACAAACCAAAGTTTATGAGTCATTTGTTTTTATCTCATCTTTCAAAAGACAATAATTGTCCTGAACTTGCACGCAGGTTGTTTATTAAAAACACGAAAAAGGTGCATGTTGTAGTGGCGTCAAGATATATTGAAACAGCTGTTTACAGGATTCTAAAAGGGCCTCTTACTGATTCGAAAAAAAATGACAATCCTCTTCCACCCTCACAACTGTCTTTGTTTTAATAATTACATTGACAAGCAGCTGTGTTACTTCCAAAACCATTCACTATTAAAGTAGTGAGAATAAATTATCCTCCTTGCTAAATTTTACTCTAAGCTTATTTCTCAATTTTATTTGAAATAAATGAGCTTATCTTTTTTCTGTTTTTAAAAAGGAAAACCAATGCAAGAACAGAAAAACCTGTTGTTAAACTATATTTAAGGATTGATTTAATATTTAAAGGTGGAACATAAGTTACACCATATTCATCGGCCATTGAAGGCTCGGCAAAATATCTTCCATTTGAAGGAACTGAATCTGAATAAAAATTATCAATTAAATGTTTGAGACCTTTTTGCAAATCTTCATCATAAAAGGGCAGCCCATGCCCTGTTGCTGCAACGCTTGGTTTTAGTTTGGCAAGTTTTTTTATTGATTTATAAGAGGCAGACCAGTCAGTGGTAAGGTAACGGGGAGGTCCTGAAATTTTCTTTTCCTGAAACACAACCGATAATACAGATTCTTGCTGGGTGGTAACAAAAGCATCTCCTGCAATTAATATATTTCCTCTTTTTCTAAATAAAGATACATGTCCTGGTGAATGTCCTGGGGTATGAATATATTCCCATTCTTTTAAAACAGGTAAATTCCCATTTTGCAATGGTTTAATATTGGCACTTATATCAATCGGGGTAGTGGGATAGGCCCATGACAATAATGACATTAATCCTCCTCCAACAGTAGGGTCGGCAGGTGGATAGGAAGAAAACCCGGTTAAATAGGGATGCTCCAATGGGTGAGCATAAACAGGGACGCTCCATACTTTCAACAAATCCTCTAATGCTCCTACATGATCAAAATGACCATGGGTGAGTATAATAGCAGAGGGAGGGTTTTTCTTTCCAAACAAATCCTCGGCCATTTGTAAAATATTATCTGCTGATCCTTTAAGGCCAGCATCTATTAATACCCAACTTTCGTTTACATGATCAACTATCATATAAATATTTACAAATAATATTTTCATCCCCCAGATATCCGGAGCAACTTCAAAATATTTTTGCTCAACTACTTTTTGTTTTTTTGCTGTTTTCATGTTTCTTTTTCATAAAACAATACAAATTTTAAACCAAATACAAATTCAAACTTTTAATAAAATGTAGCAAATCAGTATAAATTTATATTAACTATTATAGTAAATTATATAATTTGTAAATTGAAATAACGTTCATTAAAATATAATTTGGTAGTAATACTATCATTTAAAGTATTTATACTATCTTTGACAAAAATAAATTCAAATTATGAAAGACTTATTTAAAGATTTTAAAAGCGACTTGCCTGCAAGTATAGTAGTGTTCTTTGTGGCAGTTCCATTGTGTTTAGGTATTGCTCTTGCTTCAGGAGCGCCTTTGTTTTCAGGCATTATAGCCGGAATAGTAGGAGGTGTTATAGCCGGCATGGTAAGTGGTTCGCCTTTAGGGGTTAGTGGGCCAGCAGCGGGACTTGCTGTAATTGTTTTGAGCTCAATTGCAACTTTAGGATCTTGGGAAGCATTTTTACTTGCTGTTGTATTGTCTGGTATTATACAATTAATCGCAGGGTACTTAAGGATGGGAACAATTGCCTATTACTTTCCCTCATCTGTTATAAAGGGAATGCTAACAGGTATAGGTTTGCTTATCATTCTTAAACAAATTCCTCATGCATTTGGATATGATGCAGTATTTGAAGGGGATTTATCCTTTCAACAGGCCGATGGTGAAAACACTTTTTCAGAGCTCTTTCATATGCTTAATTTTATTACTCCTGGAGCAGTTTTGATTACCGCTGTGTCGATGTTTATTCTGGTTTTTTGGGAACAAGTACTTATGAAAAAAAGCAAACTTTTTCACCTTATCCAAGGGCCCATGGTAGCTGTTTTTGCAGGAGTATTTTTAAATTACCTCTTTAAAAATAATATTTTGCCTTTTTCATTAAACCAAAATCAAATAGTCCAAATTCCAGTAGCATCTACTATTGGCGAGTTTTTTGGCCAGTTTACAATTCCTGACTTTTCACAATTAACAAACCCGGATATATATATAATTGCATTTGTAATTGCTATTGTGGCAAGTTTGGAAACATTGCTTTGCGTTGAGGCAACCGATAAACTTGATCCTTATAAAAGAATAACACCAACAAATAGAGAATTAAAAGCACAGGGAATAGGAAATATTGTTTCTGGTCTTATAGGCGGTTTACCTATAACCCAGGTAATTGTTAGAAGTTCTGCCAATATAACTTTTGGTGGTAAAACAAAGTTATCTACAATTATGCATGGTTTTTTCCTTCTTATTTGTGCTGTTGCTATCCCTAATCTACTTAATTTAATTCCCCTTGCAACCCTGGCTGCAATACTTTTTGTAGTGGGTTATAAATTGGCAAAGCCTACTCTTTTTAAGCAGTCATATAAACAAGGATGGGAACAGTTTGTACCATTTATTGCAACAATAGTTGGTATACTTCTTACAGACCTTTTAAAAGGAATTTGTATTGGAATGGCTGTAGCAGTATTCTACATTCTTAGAGCTAATATGAGAAATCCATTTTATCATATAAAAGACAATGATCAGAATAAAAATGAACATGTAATTGTTCTTTCTGAGGAAGTATCATTTTTGAACAAAGGGAGTATTTTACAGTTGCTTAATCATATTCCTGCAAATTCAAAAGTGATTATTGATGGCACAAATTCAAAAAGTGTTCATCATGATGTAATTGAAATTATTCAAAATTTTCAAATAAATTCAAAAACAACAGGAACAACTGTTGAAATAAAAAACCTTCAATTAAATCAAATTTAAATTATTTACCTTATAAAAATAAAGAACTATGAAAACATTAACTAAAGAAATTCAAGCATCTTTAACACCTGAAAAAGCAATTGAAATCCTTAAAAAGGGAAACGAGCGATTTGTTCACAATTTAAAGGCAAATCGCAATTTATTACAACAGGTGAATGAAACTTCAGAGGGTCAGCATCCTTTCGCTGTTATTTTAAGTTGTATAGACTCCCGCACATCTGCTGAACTGGTTTTTGATCAAGGCCTTGGCGATGTATTCAGCATCCGTATTGCAGGGAATATTATAAACGAGGATATTTTAGGAAGCATGGAGTTTGCTTGTAAAGTAGCAGGAGCAAAAGCTATAGCAGTGCTTGGTCATTCAAAATGCGGAGCAATAAAAGGAGCTTGCGATGATGTAAAATTGGGCAACCTTACCGCCCTTATAGAAAAACTAAAGCCAGCAGTTGATTCGGAAAAAACCATTACAACCGATCGTAATTCAGGCAATTCAGAGTTTGTGGAAAAAGTTGCATCATTAAATGTACAAATAACAATGCAAAAAATAAAAGAGAAAAGCCCAATCCTAAAAGAGATGATAGAAAAAGGTGAAATTGGAATGGTTGGCGGAATGTATGATGTAGAAACAGGAATAGTTGATTTTTACTAAACCTATTAATGTTTAAATCTGCTTTTTTTTGTTTAGGTGTTTATAAAGGAAGAGCCCTTATATTATTGTTGGTTTCTTTATTTTCTCAACCAGTTTTTTCACAAACAAGAGAAAAAACTGGTTCGTGGAGCATGTATTTCGGACAGTTTCGCTTTCACAATAATTGGAGTATTTATACAGAAGCTCAACACCGTGATTATGGAATTTTAAATGAGACTCAACAAATACTACTTAGAACGGGAATAAACTTTCATTGCAATTCGATTTCTAGTTTTACAGCAGGATATGCTCATGTAATAAATCATCCTGAAGATAACACTTCTATAGTCAATCCTGCTGTTGTTGTTGAAAACCGGTTGTGGCAGCAGTTTAATATGCGAAACAACATTGGCAGAATTTTGTTCGACCACCGTTATCGCACAGAACAACGCTGGATTGGCTCAAATAACAACACTAGGTACCTAAACAGGCTTAGGTATTTATTAAGAGCAACAGTACCTTTAAATAAAAAAGAGATAGAAGAAAACACTGTCTTTTTAAGTGTTTACAATGAAGTTTTTCTTCACATTTCCCCTGTGCCTTTTGACAGAAACAGGTTATATGGAGCTATTGGTTATCAGTTTCTTCCAAAAGCGAATATTCAGTTGGGTTATTTAGCTCAAACCGTAAATACTACTACGAGGCATTATTTGCAGGCAGCTCTTTTTTATAATTTTGATTTAAGGAGAATAGAATAAATAATTTCTTCTAAATTTCCTTTTTATAGGACTTTAATAAACTGAAAAAAGGCCACCAGATAAAGGTGGCCTTTTCATTTATAAATTAGAGTTAGGGCGTATAAGTAATTTCATTATTATAACCTATTGTAATTGGGTTATTATTAGAATCATACCCTTTAACAGACCAATCCCCGGTGATAACTGAAGGTCCTGTGCCGGATACCGTTCTATTGTATGTTATAGTAATTGATTTGGTTTCGTTATTCATAGAATCAATATACCATGAAATTATAGCGTTATTGTTATTTGTGTATTTAATAGTAGCGTCTGGTTGATTGGTAGCTACATTAGAACTTACAGCAATTAAACCGCCCTGTAATTTTAACCCTGTATAGTTTTCGCAAGATATAACAGTATATCTGATTGTAAATAAGTGTGAATTTGCATCATAACTTATTAATTCTGGTATTAATGAGATGCCACTACAAGTAATGACCTCTAAAAGCTCCTCCGATGAAACACTGTTTTTGTAACTACAACCAGCGCCGCTGCCTATGAAACGCGCTCTATACAAACCAGAATGACTTACAGATACAGGATTGATTTTATAAGTAACAGTTCCTGTTGTGTTGGCAATGGGGGATACTATATCCACCCAGTCGCCACTTGGCCCAACTAAAGAATCCCACTTTTGAAAAGCTACTTTTCCACAAGTTACTAAATCGCTTGTTGTTGTTTTTGTGACAATAGCGCTAAATGTGAGGGAATCGCCAGCAGAAACGGGGTTAGAGGATAAATTAAATGAAATACTCGATGCCGATGGGGCAGATTTCATCGCTATATCTTCTGAAGAATCAAGTAAAGGTTTTTTCTGACATCCAGCAATTCCAAGTAGCAATATTGCTGTTAAAAAAAGGTAAGTTTTTTTCATGTTTTTTAAATTTAGGTTTAAATGATAATAATTAAATTTCCATTTATCCTAATTTCAAATTAAAATCCAATCCATTATACCTAAAGTTTAACCATTGGTACTATTGTAAACAATGAAATTTAAACTAAAAAGTTGGGGTTAAATCCTTAAAATAATATGGAAAATAATACACTTTTTAGGTAAGAGTGTGGAATAAAATTATTTTTAAAAACAGGAAACAAAAGGATATTTAAAATCCTTTTTGAATTAAGATGTATCCCTTATTTTCTGGCGTTGGATAAGAAATGAATTCCAATAAAAATTAAAAGGGAGGCTGAGATACCATAAAAATTTGGATCAAGGTCTAAAGGCATTGCAAAACCTGTTTCAGATAAAATTACTGTTGTAAATCCTCCTACTATCATAGCTGATATTGCAGCTGCTGCATTTCGTACACCAAAGAACATAGCTCCAACAAGTGGCACCAATAACCCGGAGACCATAAAAGCATAGGAATACAACATTAATTCCAGTACATTATCCATTGTTGTGGCTAATAAAAGTGCTAAAACACCAATTAAGAAAGTGCTTAACTGAGAAGCTCGCAAAAACTTTTTTTCATTTTTAACATCCCTAAAATATTTACCAAAAAGATCGGTAATTACATTGCCGGATGCAGCCATCAGGCAACTATCAGCAGTAGACATAATAGCAGAGAAATAAGCAGACATCATCAAACCCATTAAACCCACAGGCAAAATTGTACGTAATAACAAAGGCAAGCCCATTTCTGCATCCATTAAGGAAATATCACCATAACCCAAATAGGCAAAATGTCCTTGCTCGGCTGCCACTCTTGCAAACATGCCTAGGGTTACTCCCATGAAAGCCATAGTTGGATATTCGAATAAGCCAGCTACAAACCAAGCTCTTTTAGCCTCTTTCTCTGAACGGGAAGCATAAATGCGTTGATAAAGAGTCATACCCACAAACCAAATAGGAATTATAGTAATTCCCCAGTTCACAAAAGTTCTCCAACTTAAATTATCCAAGCGAAGAAACTCCTCGGGCAAAGAAGAAAGAATTCCATCCATTCCTCCAATATAATAATAGGATAAGGGGATTCCTACCAAAATAAGCCCTGCCATTAATAATATCCATTGAATAGTGTCTGTATAAATAACTGCTTTAATACCACCCATAACAGTATAAACAACTATAATAAAACCCATAATAATTAGGGCTGTTTGAATATCTAAAGTAACAAAGGACGCAGCAGCAAGCTTTGCTCCTGCAAGCATTTGTGAAGCAGTAAAACCAATATAACCAACCGCTGATATTATACCTGCTATAAATGCAGTTCGGGCACTGTAATAATGTCCAAACAATTGAGGGAAAGTTAAAAATTTGTTGGCTGCTTCCATATTTTTGATTCTGGGAATAAGCAGAACTGCACTAAGCCAGGCTCCAACAAGTCCTGTAAAAAGCATCCATGAACCAGAAATGCCCATTAAAAAACCCAACCCTCCCAATCCAATAGAAAATCCCCCTCCTACATCTGTTGCCACCACAGAAAGACCTATGTGTAAACTACCCATATTCCTTCCTCCTACAAAATAATCATCTAAACCTTTGTTCTTTTTTAAAAAGTAAAATCCAACCATGAGCATGGCTGCCATGTAAACTACAAATACGCTTATATCAATTATATGCATTAGAAATATTGGCACAGAAAATAAGACTCTCCTTGCAAACTGTTAATTAAAGGGTTAAGATTATTAGTAAAAGAAGGAATTTTATATATCAATTTCTTTTTTAACTGAAGAATTAAATAGAATTCAACAAAGATAAAAAAACCAGTTAAAATGAAGACTATTTACTCTTTTTATGTGCTTTTTGCATAAAAATCAGCAAAAAAGATGAAAAAGACAAAACGGATCAAAGAGTTTTTATTCATGTGGTTTTTACCTTTTTCCATGGTTTTATTTGCCAATTAATCAATCCTGTACAAATATGGTTTTTAAGGTTATCAAAAACTTCAATGGGTAGCTCAATAAAAACAGCTTCATTTTCCTTTAATGGCCCAACTAAATTGCTTTGTATCCACTCCTTACTCAATTCAAACCTGGCAGAAACATCTGTTTTTGCCTGATAGTGATAGGTGATGTTAATATTTTTTAAGATAATCCTGTAAAAATCTGCATCGGTAGCGGAAAGCAATACAAGCCCTGTGGAATATTCGCATAGCGTGGCAAGTGCGCAGGCATGGATCCCTTTAATATGATTTTGATTTGATCTTTTATTTGGCAAATCGATTTCTACAGAATGGTTGGAAATATTTCTAATTCTAAAATCATGTGGTTTATTAAAAGGCACAAATCGAGCAGCAGCAATATTCAATACCCATAAGTAGAAAGAGGAATGTTCTGCTTTTTCAATTAGCCGGTTTAATCTTTTCATTTTTTTTCTTAAAGTTAAATAATTTATATACCTCTCAATGTTTTAAAATTTGAATAATCGGTTTAGTGGGTTTAAAAAGAGGAGTAAAATGTAAAATAACCTCATTTTATTTACTAAAACTTAAGTTGAAAAATAAATATAATAATTCAAAAAACACAGATTTAATTGGTGCTTAATGGTTTTATTATTAGATTCGTCCTATAAACCAACACAAACAATAGAATTATGAAAAAAACCTTGCAAATTTTATCACTTGCTTTTTTCGTTTTAGCTCATTTAACTGTAAATGCAGGAGAAAATAAGTTAAATCTTAAAAAGGAAAAAAAATCAATATCTCTGTTAGATAATACTAATAGTCCTTTATTTGTAAAACCAGCAGGCTCAAGTAAAGAAATTACTGATGGTGGCTTTTTCTTCAATTTAGGAATATTTATGCCAGGGAAGAATTATATGTTCCCTCCTGATATTGATAACGATACAAAAATGAAATTTAACATGGGCTTTGATATGGACCTTGGTAACATGTTTAAAATATCTGATGTTGGCCCAGCTTCTATTGGTTTAAAAGCAACATTCTTTTCCGGTGGAATTACCATGATGGTAGAAGATACATCTCAAATGGGTACATTAAGGGTTGTTAACGGAAGTCTGCCAAGAGTAGGACCTTATGTATCTATTGGAATCTCTGATGTTATGGCGTTTGATATGTATTATCAAATAGGACCAAGCTACGTACTTATGATGGATCGCGATTGGAATGCATTTGGAGATGGTTCTCTAGGAGCTACTCATGAAATGGGTTTTAACTACAGAATTTCAGTATTGTCTCTAGGTGTTGGCTACCGTTTTGGAAAAGTAATGGATATGTCAGTTTTTGGTGAGGATGTTCCAAAAGAGGATAAGCAATATTATCAAAGTCGTACAAATAATCTAAGAATATTCATCGGTATTAAAGTTTAGTATTACATTTTTTGAAAATAAAAAACGCTTCGGAAAGTTCTTTCTGAGGCGTTTTTTTATTGTATTAAACCGCGGCTTAGAAGTGGATTTATGGTTCTAGCAATAAATTAATATAAATAAGCGTAAATAAAGCACACTTTAATATTTCAGAAGGTTAAGCCTTCGTTTCTTACCAAAGCCTTTTGATAGCCATTTAAAAACTGCCAAAATAACTTTCGTTAACCCTACCTATTAAATTCCAATGGATTTAAACATTCAATAACACTGTTGTCCGGGGAAAAGGATAGAGATTCCTCATTTCTCTTCGCTCAATTCGGAATTACAAGGGATTCAGTTATATCAATGAGGGGGAGGAATCTCATATATTTTACCGGACAACAGTGATTCAATAAATAAGATGTCCCGTGATTAGATAACAACTCCCATTGATGATACTGGATAAACCATATAAAAAAAGGAGGCTATACCTAAAGTACAGCCTCCTTTTTTAACTATTCTTAAATTAATTAATGATATTGATAAAGTTGAGAACCTGTTTTATTTTTATAATCCCATTCCACTTTTAATCCCCATGGACATCCTGTGGAAACTAAATTTCCGCTTGCATCAACACCAAAAATAGTTGTAAAGCTAAAATCTTTTGCATCAACTATAATATTCAACTCCCCTTCAACAGGTTTGTGTGCTCCACAAGTACTATTCCATATTACAGGCAAAACAACCTGACTTGTGAAATTATCTCCTTCTCTTGTTACACCCCAATTTTCCAAATTATTAATCCCGTTTTGAGTTCCTGTACCCTCTCCTTTTACCTGGTAAACCGGATTAGTAAATGTATGGGTATATCTACGGGATAAATTAAAAGTACTTGTTGTTTGATCATCAAATTTAACAATCAAATTATTTCCGCTTACATCATGAATCAACTGGGTTTGCATTCCAAGGATAAGCATTACAGCATTTCCTCCACTTGTATTTGTTAAATTATTAGTTCCATTAAAAGTAAGGCTTCTATTATCGTTTACCCTTGTTACTTTATAATCAATATAATCAATATTTAAAACAGCATTTACATCCTTCCATCTTGCTCCTGTTGAATAACCTTGTAAAGTAAGTTTTACTTTTCCGCTTCTTATTCTGTTTGAACAAGCCGTTAATCCATCAAAAACAAGGGTTATAATACCCTGTGATTTTAATGAGGTATCAATTTGAGCACCGCAAAGAGTATCACCATAAGCTTCCAAATCTGCGGATTTTCCATTAAAACCATTGTTTCCTGAAAGCACTTGGTTTGCTTCATTTACTATATTGTCCACATTGGACTGAATATTTTTATTATCCTCAGAAACTTCACCAGTTTCATTTTTAAATTCTTTGTTTTTTCTACAAGATTCCGATAATAACAAGGTAGATAGGATAATAAATCCAAATAATGCAGATTTTAAGACTTTCATATTATTTTGTTTTATGATTTTAGCAAATTTACACTTTTAAATAGTTGTAATTAACATTTTTCCTTTTAAAAACCTAAATTTTAGAATGTTATAGTGAATTTACAAAATAGTACAAATCATTAAAATATTTTAAATTATAATATTAACTTTAGTAACAACAATTACAAAGCAAACAATTACTGATTATTAATTAAGATTAAAATAAACCTAATATGATTCTGTAATCGGAAGTTTATTAAAAGTACTTATAAACAATGAGTTTTAGGAGTTCTTCTATATACTTGATAATTAATAATTATTTTTGTAACTTATTAACATAATATTTGTTCATAAGGAGCATGTGTGGTTGAAAACTAAATAAAAATAAAGCTTGCAATAAAGATTTATTATTTTGCTTAGAAAATGGTTTAACATATGGAAATATAAAACATAAAAGTTGGATAAAAAGAACGCACTATTTATTAACACATATTATTAATGCTTGTAACCTTTACTTCTTAGCTAATAAACTATTAACAACAATGTTCATATCTCAACATTAATCTAATTTACATAGCTTTACAAAAATAATTTTGTTAATTAAATGTTATTAGTATTTGATATTCAATATAACCTAATTATAAATAGAAAAACTTACAACAATTCTAACACGAATAATAATAATAACAAATATTAAATTTAATTTATAATATATATAAATGAATACAGAGTTAATTGAGAAAGGGTATTTGAATATTGAGGTAGATTCTTCCGTAGATTTGTTTGATGAAATCGAAAAACTCAAAAAGGAAAAAAATGCAGTTATACTTGCCCATTATTACCAGGATGCTGATATACAAGATATTGCAGATTACATTGGTGATAGTCTTGGATTATCTCAACAGGCAGCAAAGACAGATGCAGATATAATTGTTTTTGCAGGAGTTCATTTTATGGCTGAAACTGCAAAAATTCTTTCTCCTGGCAAAAAAGTTTTACTTCCTGATTTAAAAGCCGGGTGTTCACTTGCTGATAGTTGTGAGCCTGCCAAATTTGCTGCTTTTAAAGAACTTCATCCTGATCATGTTGTTATTTCATATGTAAATTGTTCTGCAGAAATTAAAGCACTTACAGATATCGTTTGTACTTCTAGCAATGCTGTTCAAATAGTGGAGAGTATTCCTTTAGATAAAAAAATAATTTTTGCACCTGATAAAAATCTTGGTAGCTATATTCAAAAGAAAACAGGCAGGGAAATGCTTTTATGGGACGGTGCATGCATGGTACATGAAATATTTTCATTAGAAAAAATAACACGGCTTTTAGAAAAACATCCTAATTCAAAACTAATAGCTCATCCTGAATGCGAGGAATCAATATTGGAAAAAGCTCATTTTATTGGTTCTACTACAGCTTTGTTGAATTATGCAAAAAACAATGAGTGTAGTGAATTTATAGTAGCAACGGAAACAGGAATTCTTCACCAGATGATAAAATCATCTCCTTATAAAACATTTATACCTGCTCCACCAAACAATTCTTGTGCGTGTAATGATTGCCCACATATGAAATTAAATACACTGGAAAAATTATATATATGTTTAAAATATGAATTGCCGGAAATAGTGTTAAATGAAGAAACAAGAAAAAAGGCTGAAATTTCCATTAAAAGAATGTTGAAAATATCTGAAAATTATGGTTTATAATAATTTATATAAAAATTTACATTTGAAGTTATTCCTTTTAATTTCATTTATAATTTCTTGCAATTTACTTTCTGCTCAAAATGAAATTAACCCTAATGGTTATAATAAATTTTATTTTGAAAATAAAACATTAGCCAGTGAGGGTAATATGATAAATGGAAAACCAGAAGGATACTGGCGGACCTATTATACTGATGGTAAAATAAAATCAGAAGGTAATAGAAAAGATTTTGAACTGGATAGTGTATGGAGGTTTTATGATGAATCAGGTAAAATAAATACGGAAATAAGTTACGTAAAAGGGAAAAAAGAGGGAATCAGTAAAAAATATAATAAGGATGAAATTCTTATTTCAGAGGAGAATTTCATAGATAATCAAATGCAAGGATTTAGTTTTTATTACTATGATTCCGGAGAACTTAAATTAAAAGCAAATTTTATTGATAACCGGGAAGAAGGAGAAGGTTTTGAATACGATAAAGATGGAACATTAATAACCATTATAGAATATAAAAGAGGTTATATTTCAAAGCAAGAAAAAATTAACAGAAAAGACAAAAACGGTTTAAAACAAGGTATCTGGAAAGATTTTTATGAATCAGGGGCAATAAAAACAGAAGGCAGATATGTAAATGGTAAAAAGAATGGGTATTTTAAAGAATACAACCTTCAAGGCAGTTTAAAAAGCACTGTAAAATATTTAAATGATGAAATACAGGAAGAACCCGATGAGTTAAAGCCTGTGGAAGTAGAGGTAAAATATTACAAAAATGGTAAACCAAGATCAATCGGTAATTATAAAAACGGTCAACCCGAAGGTATTCACAGAGAATATGCCTTAGATGGAAATATTACTTCTTCAAAAATATATTCTGAGGGAATAGTTATAGGTGATGGTATACTTGATGAGGCAGGAACTAAACAAGGTGCATGGAAAGAATTTTATCCTGATGGAAAAATTAAATCAGAGGGTAAATATGAGAGCGGAAAGAGAATAGATGAATGGGTTTTTTATCATCAAAATGGCAAAATTGAGCAAAAAGGAAAATACCTTAAAAATGAAGTTCCTACAGGATTGTGGAAATGGTATTATGAAACAGGAGATTTATTAAGAGAGGAAAATTACAGGAAAGGATTACGCGATGGACTTATGATTGAATATGGAGAAAATGGAGAAGTTATTACAAAAGGAGAATATATTGATGGAGAAAAGGAGGGAGAATGGTTTTATGAAATGGGTGATCATAGGGAAGAAGGGGTTTATATGGCAGGAAATAGGCATGGAGAATGGAAATATATTTATGTGAATGGAAAATTATATTTTGAAGGAAAGTTCATTGATGACAATCCCGATGGAAGGCATAAACATTTTTGGGAAAATGGAAAAATAAAAGAAGATGGGAAATATATAATGGGTAAAAAAGAAGGTGAATGGCGCTCCTATACCATTGAAGGGACTTTATATCTTGTTACTTATTATAGAGATGGAATAGAATTAAAATACGATGGTGTAAAAATAAAACCCATTGAAAATTAATATATTTAAATTAAATAAGTAAAAATTACTGTAATTTTCTTATTATTATTTAAATTGGCTTTATTCTTTAAAAAATATAACTGCCACTATTATTTGACCTTCTAAATGTCAATAGAAAAAAACAAAGATCAGTTACTTGAAGAAGTAAGTTTTTTAAAACAAAAAATTGCTTTGCTTGAAAAAGACAAGGAAAAAAAAACTGTGCCTAAAATTTTTTTCCCAGGGATAGCTGTAATAAATAATTACGAAAAAAATCTGGTTGAAAATCAGGAAAGACTTAAATTAGCTTTAGCTGCTTCAAACATAGGTGTTTGGGAATGGGATATTAATACAAACAGTATCAAATGGTCTGATTCTGTTTATGAAATTTATGGTGTAACTAAATCAAAAGAAAAGTTAAACATTGATTTTTTTATGTCATTAATTCATAAAGAAGATCTTGCTGATTTGCAAACAAAATTACAAGATTCAATTACAAACATAGAGCCTTTTGAATTTCAACATAGAATAGCAAATCAAAATGAAAAATGGGTGCAATGTAAAGGTGTTGTATTAAAAGATAATAAGAACAAGGCCTACAAGTTAATTGGCAATATTGCAGACATTAGTATTCGGTTAAAAAACGAAAAATTCCTATTAGAATCAGAAGACAGATTAAGAAAACAAAACTCCGCTTTGCTTGAATTATCTGGCAGAATTAATATAAAAACGGATGAATTTTTATTTGTAGTTAAAGAAATTTTAAAAGCAGCTGCTAATACCTTAAATGTTTCCAGAGTAGGTTTATGGATATTGAATGAGCATAGTAATTGCTTAAGCCATATATGTGGTTATTACCAGGGAGAAACTTCAACTAAAAAAATTATTTTAAAAAAGAAAGATTACCCAGTTTATTTTAATGCGGTTTTTAATGAAAAAATAATTATTTCAACCGATGTTTTTTCTACTGATTTTACCTCAGAATTAATAGATTATTGTAAAAATAATGGAATAACTTCAATGATGGATGTCCCATTGGTTATTAATGGAAGACTAAAGGGGATTGTAAGTTTTGAACATCAAAAAAATTCTCGGCTTTGGGCACTCGATGAGCAAAATTTTGCCGGGGCGGTTGTAAATATTGTAGCACTTGCAATGGAAGTGTCGGAAAGAAAAAAAGCAGAAAAACAATTAAAAACATCTGAGCAAAGCTATTATGAGCTTTTTAATAACAGTACAGAGTTAATATACATTCAGAACAAGGAAGGCTTTTTTATTGATGTAAATAATGCCGTTATTGAAAAATATGGATTTAATAAAGATGAAATAGTAGGAAATAGCCTTGAAATTCTTGGCGCCCCAGAAATAAATGATATCCAGTTTGTAAAAGAAAAATTTACATTAGCCTGGGAAGGACATCCCCAAAGATTTGATTGGTGGAGCAGGAAGAAAAACGGTGAAATATTTCCTAAAGAATTAGTAGTCAGAAAAGGAAGTTATTTTGGAAAAGATGTGGTGATAGCATCAGGAAGAGATATTTCAGATAGAAAACAATATGAAACACTACTCATTGAAAAAGAAAAAACCCTTTCAATGGTACTTAATAATATTGACTATTTAACCTACAGTTCTGATATTGTTGATGGAAAAATAGAATTAAAATATATTAGTCCTCAATCCAAAAAAATTATTGGTTTTACAACTGCTGAATTTATTGCTGCCTTAAAAAATAATACATTAAAAGATTATTATCACCTCGATGATGTAGAAAAGCTTATTCAGGTTTCAGAGCGGATTAAAAAAACCAAGAAAAGCGCCACCTTAATTTATCGTTTTTTACATAAAACAACAAAAAAATACATATGGATAGAAGAATCCATATTTCCACAATTTGATATAGATGGAAAACGAATAGCCAATTTTGGAGTTCTAAGGAATGTTTCAGAAAGAATAGAGGCAGAACAAGGTTTGATCAAAAGCGAAGAACGTTACCGTCTTTTATTTGAAAGCAATATGGCTGGGGTTTTCAGAACCACCGTTTCAGGGAAAATTATCGAAGCAAACAAGGCTTTTGTTGACATATTTGGATACAACTCTATTGAAGAAATTAAAAAAATAAGCGCTAGGCAATTATATATTAATGAAAAGGAAAGAGAGGGGTATATTGCCGATCTTAAAAAGCATAAAAGCCTTTATAACTATCAAATAGGCCATATTACAAAAGAAGGAAAAAAAGGATGGCTATTGGCCAGTGTTACACTTATAAACGGACACGCAAAAGGTGCAGAGCAGGAAATTTTAGGGACACTAATAGATATTACCGAACTTAAAGAGATACAGGAAACATTATTAGAGAGCGAAGAGAAATTTAAAAGTATTGGAGAATCTGCTCCGGTAGGAATTTTTTTAACTGACACAATAGGTAAACCAGAATATATAAACCCCAAACTTCAGGAATTAATTAAAATCCCATTAGATAACACAGTGGATAATTCCTGGATAAACATGATCCACCCGGAAGATTTTAAGGATTTGCTTTTAAATACTGATTTTGTAATAAAAAATAAAAAAGAGCTAAGCTTAGAATTCAGGTTAGTTGGCAAAAAAAATAAATTAATCTGGGTGTATTTAAATGCAACGGTTAGAAAAAATTCGAAAGGTGAAATTATAGGTTGGGTTGGAACGGTTGAAGACATTACACAGAGGAAGAACTCTGAAGAGGTTATTAAAGAAAGCGAACAAAGGTTTAAGCTTTTATCAGAAGTAGCTATTGAAGGAATTGTTTTAACAGAAAATTCAGTTGTTATTGATTGCAATAACAGGTTTTATGAAATGCATGGATACTCCTTGAAAGAAGAAGTAATAGGAAAACATGTGTTAGATTTTGTAACGCCCGAATATTACGATAGTACTTTAAAAAGCCTGGAAACCCAAAAGTCTCATACACATGAGACAGTTGCCAAAACCAAAGCAGGAAAACCAATAATTATTGAAACCAGTGGAATGCTAATTCCTTTTCATGGAAGAACAGTAAGGGTTTCGGTTGTTTATGATATAAGTGAAAGGAAAAACATTGAAAACTCTCTAAAAGAAAGCGAGAGGGCGCTTTCTACCTTAATGAACAACCTGCCAGGAATGGCTTACCGCTCATTAAATAACAGCTCATGGACAATGGAGTTTGCCAGTGAAGGATGTTTTGAATTAACAGGATATAGGCCAGAAGAAATAATAGGAAACAAAAAGATTTCTTATAATAAAATAATTCACCCTAAAGACCAGGAAAAGGTCTGGAAAATCATACAAAGTTCTCTTTCATCAAGAAGCTCATTCGAATTAGAGTATCGGATTATTACTGAATCGGGTAAAATTAAGTGGGTCTGGGAACAAGGCGAAGCAGTGTTTAATGAAAAAGGGGAAATAAAAATCTTAGAAGGATTTATTACCGATATAAGCGAAAGAAAAGAATTTGATAGCTTAATCAGACAAAGCAGAAAAAGCTTTAAAGATCTTATTGATTTTTCTCCGGTAGGGGTTTTGATAATCCAGGAGGATAATGTAGTATTTGCAAATCCTGTGGCAAGGAACATGCTAAAAATAGCAGACGAATTTAGAATCGATAAGGCCTTGGTTTATGAGTACATACACCCTAATTA
>JALYPI010000083.1 GCA_030856445.1 Bacteroidota bacterium | reverse complement strand
ACTTTTGCAGGCCCTGACCTTTTTTATTGCCCTGGTGGTGATCCTGTTCAATTAAGTGTTACCGGTGGGAATTCATTTACCTGGTCCCCATCTAGTGGTTTAAGTTGTACCAATTGCCCCAATCCTAATGCTACACCTTCTTCTACTACACAATATATTGTAACCAGCAACTTATCAAGTAGTTCATGCAAAAATATAGACACAGTGATTGTTAATGTTGTACCTATTTTTCCTGTGACTATGAATCCTGCTTCTGCAACAATTTGCCAAAATGGTTCAGTTCAATTATTAGCATCAACTCAAAGTACTTACGCACCCTATACTTATTCCTGGTCCCCTGCCACAGGCCTTTCCTCCACCACAATTGCTAATCCAATTGCAAATCCAATGGTTACAACTACTTATACAGTAACCATAATTTCAGCAGATGGATGTGAGCGAACTATGAGTGTTCCAATTACAGTTAGTGGGATTGCACCTATTTCCTCTGCCACTGCTACACCTACTATGGTTTGCCCTGGAGAACCTGTTCAACTTGAGGCATCCACTCAGTCAGGCAATTGTGCAGCTGCAATTACCCCCTGTTCTTCAACCTCCCTAGCAACATTAGGAACAGGAACAGCTTCAAATACAAGTACTGGATTTCCTGCTGTTTATGGAAACTTTTATTGGGGTTCCAAACATCAGTATTTAATCCTGGGGTCCGAACTTCAGGCCATGGGACTCACTAGCGGAAAAATCAGAAGTCTGGCCTTTGATGTTTCTGCGATGAACACCAGTACATCAACATATAATGCATTTAGAATAGGGATGAAATGTACAAACGCAACCGCACTTACTGTTGCAGAAACTGGTTTCACAACAGTTTTTCCTGCTCAAAACGTAACTGTTTCAACCGGTTGGAACACTCATAATTTCTCTACTCATTATGAATGGGATGGGGTATCAAATATTGTGGTGGAAGTATGTTTTAATAATTCAAGTTATACCAATAATGCTTCAACCAGATATACCCCTACTACTTTTACTTCGGTAATGTACAATATTGGAGATAATTCCACTGTTTGCTCAGCAACTCCAAGCACTACCAATACCTGGAGACCAAATATGAGGTTTGGATACTGCATTGTGCCTCCCTCTTCAAGTTTGACATTCAGTTGGTCGCCAGCAACCAATCTTTCCAATCCAAATATTTACAATCCTATTGCAACACCGAGCCTTACTACAACATACACCGTAAGTATTTCGGATGGAGGTTGCGTAGGAAATGCAAGCGTAACTATTGAAACTGATAATACCAATTCGGTAATTGCTTATCCCAACCCTGACACAACGGCATGTGCTGGAGACCCGGTACAGTTAAATGCAGCCTTTTTGGGCCCTCAGCCCACTGGGACATTGAATTGCGGAACTAATAATACTACCTGTGTTACCAGCTTTTATAACGCAACATTGGGCACGGGAACCTCAGTTAATTCAACAACTTCATACCCTGCAATATATGGCAACTGGTATTGGGGAGCCAGGCATCAGATTTTGTATAGAGCTACGGAATTAACAGCGGCAGGCCTGAGTTCAGGTACAATTAATCAAATAGCCTTTGACATTTCGGCCATTGCAGGAACTTCAACCTATAATAATTTCACTATCAAAATGGGCTGCAGCTCGCTCACCACCTTGGGTTCAACCTGGGTTACCACTGGTATGCAAACTGTGTATTCAGTGCCTTCGTGGTCGGTAGTTACAGGTTGGAATCAGCACAACCTCACCTCCCCTTTTGATTGGGATGGAACCTCAAATATTATTATAGAGGTTTGTTTTAATAATTCCAGCTATACAAGTAATTCTTCAACCAGATTTACAAACGTAGGTTACAATGCTGTATCATATTATAGATCGGATATTTCAAATGTATGTTCAGATAACTCCTCATTTATTACCAACAGTATGGACAGGCCAAATACAAGATTTAGGGTTTGTAATGCACTTCCTGGAACATTGACCTATTCCTGGTCACCAAGTACGGGCTTATCCAATCCCAATATAGCAAACCCCGTTGCAACAGTTTCTACAAACACCACTTATGTAGTTAATGTTACGGGGGGAGTTTGCCCTGTTGTAGATTCCACTACTATTTACATGTGTAATGTGTTACCAATAGAATTACTGAGTTTTACCGGCAAAAAGGCTGATAAGGAAAATCATCTTTTCTGGGCAACAGAATCCGAGATAAACAATGATTTTTTCAACGTAGAGCGCTCAGTTGATGCAGAAAAGTTTATTTTGTTAGGAAAAATCAAAGCTGCCGGGACCAGTCATGTTACTACCGATTATCGGTTCATTGATAAAAAGCCGATTGATGGTATCAATTATTACAGATTAAAACAAACTGATTTTGATGGTACTGTTTCTTATTCAGAGATAATTCCTTTGGAAAACAGAAGTAAGCAAATTGTATATAATATTTATCCGAATCCTTCTGCTTTTAATTATAACCTAGATTTAAAATCGCCTGTGGGCGGAACCTTGAACATTGAAGTAATAGATACTTATGGAAGAATAATTCTTATTGAAAACAAAATAGTAGATATTGGGTCAACTACTATGCAAATAAATGCAAGGCACTGGGCCCAGGGAATTTACATCCTAAAATTATCTATGGAAAACACTGAATATTCTGAAACCAGTAGAATTGTAAAATATTAAAACATCTTAAATTACAACTCAAATTTTCTAAAGAATAAAATGAATGTACAAGAATTGACCTTCTTTTAAAAAGATAAGGTAATTTCTAATTGGTGATATTTAATTGATTACCGGCTTTCTTAATTATATTTTCCTTAAATGCCTGTTCAAATGAAACTTTATTTATTTTAGCATCCAGCCAGGAAATAAGGTCTAGATTTTCCAACAACATTTTTTCGGCCGGTTCAGTGGCAATGGTTTCTAAATTTGTTTTCAATGTTTTAAATGAATCATTAATTTTAAATTGGTCATTAAGGTTAGCTGATTTGCGTATATAACCCAAAATGAAATTTTCCATTTGATAAAGTTTATTTCTCTTGCTCAAAAATCTATAAGTAGATTTAATCATATATTCTAATAAGAACTGATTATTTAATTCATAATGCAAAATAAGGTTCATGATCCGAGCCAAGCTTTGGATTTCATATCTTAAATCATTAGTCGAATTATGTATTACTTTATTTATCCTATATAATGATTTTGTATAATCACCCAATACAAAATAAAAATAGGCAATATTATAATTAAACATTAATTGAGATTGCTGGTCAATTTTTTCATCATATTTTTCCAAACCCTCTTCCAGTTGTTTCAAAAAAGGAAGAGAATTTTTAAAGTCGCCTGTTTTGCTATAGTTTAGCATTAAAATATTGTTTACAAATCCAAAAACTTTAATTTTTAAATTATCTGACTTGAGTTTAATTGAAATTAATTTTAAAAGATGCCTGTTGAACTCATCCTGTTTTAAAAGCATGGAAGTGGCACTTATTAGGTTTTGTAGCGCATCTATGTAGGTATGAATATATACATCAATGAATTTAGGGTCTGCTTCAATTAACTCAACCCTTTTTTTATCGAAAACATATTGATTTTCAGTATCGTTGGTTGCCCTACAATAAAAACTGTGTGTGTTATAAAAATTATTTTTTGCATTGAAGGAAAGAGCGTTCTCTACCTTTTCCAGCAGTGGATGGTTGATCATTTTCTTGTACATTTCAACCTCCTCTATGTTTCTTGCAATTCCCTGATGCGTGTACCTAAAATAGAATTCTGAGAACAATGTTTCTATTTTCCTGCTATTCCAAAGCTTTTTTATCAACAGGCTCTCCTCCTGGTAAATGTTTTTTACCTCTTCTTCGGATTTATCTTTAAAAGCTGTTTCATTGAAAATAGCCCTTTGCCACCATAAAAATCCAAGCGTGTGCACGATTTCATTATATTCATAGGATTTTTTCTTGGCCTTTTTAATCAACTTTAAACATTGTGCAAAGAGTCTTTTATTATACAAAAACTCAACATGGGCAAGATATTCACTTAACTCAATATCAATTGAGGAGCCTGAATGATAAGAGGCCATACTTCTTAATAGCAGATTATGTAAATAGGATTTAGCTACAGAAAATGAGGCTAGGGATTGTCCTGAAAAAAGTTTATCGGAAATCTTTTTCCCATTGTAATTATTCTGCTTTTCGATTGCCTCGAACAGTTGAACATACTTGTTTTCATTGCCAATCACATGCTTTTCAGAATATATTTTAAAGTACCTCTTTTCACTTTTATTAAGTGATTTTATTAGTTCAAAAAGATCATCGTTTTTTGGCATAAAAAGACAAATTAGAAAATAAGCTGGTGATAAATATACTCAAAAATCAGTAAAAACAACAATTAGACTACTTAATTAAATTAATCAAATTGCCTTATTATCAATAATTTGGCTATAAATAACTTCGATTGACTACTAGTAATTTTAAATTTATATAAATAATTATTGTTAGCTAAGGGGTAAATTTGACTTATCAATAAACTTTGTTCTTCAATTTTAAATTAAACAAGATTTATTAAGACTTAATAATAAATAAATAAATAAATAATCATGAAGACATTTTACCGGTTAACAAGTTTACTGTTTTTTTTAATTGTTATTCCAAATTTTTCTCAGGCATCACATATCTCAGGTGGGGATATAACCTATGAGTGCATAGGCCCTAATCAATACTTTATTACATTAAAATTATTCAGAGATTGTTCAGGAACAACAATGAGTAGTACTTCAAGTATTGTTTTTACAAATTCATGCGGCTTAACAAATCCTTCTTTAACACTTTATTTACAAGACCCTGCAACCAATGCTAATTGTGCTGGCACAGTTGCGAGTTGTGCCACAGAAATTTCTCAATTATGTCCTACTCAAATTTCTAACTCCACCTGCAATGGTGGCACTTTGCCAGGGATGCAATTATATACATATACTGGAGTAGTAACCCTACCTGGAGTATGTAACACATGGACCTTGAATTACGGGTTATGTTGCCGTAATCCCGCTGTAAACATTACTACCGCCACAAGCTATAATTATCATGTGCAAACGACCATGAACACAGCTTCTGAAGCTTGTAATAATTCTCCTAAATTCACTTCCCAGCCTATTCCTTATGTTTGTGCAGGTCAAGTTGTAAATTATAATTATGGAGTTGTAGAAACTGATGGGGATTCTCTTGTATATTCACTTGTGGAAGGTTTGCAAAATGCTACAACACCTCTTCCTTATGCAGCCGGCTATACTGGAGCTGTTCCAATTCCCGGAATCACCATTAATGCCCAGACAGGACAAATTAACTTTACTCCTTCAACCATTGGGAATTTTGTGGTAGCTATTAAGGTAGAGGAATACCGCAATGGCGTGCTGATTGGAACGACTATGCGAGATATTCAGTTTGTAGTGCAAAGCTGCTCTAATACTGTACCAAACGCAAGCGGAGGAGCCATTTATAATTTAACAGGATCGGCAATACAGACCGGAGATTTCACACTTGATTTATGCGAGGGTGATAACTTTACTTTTAATGCCTCTTTTACAGATCCAAATTCAACGGATGTACTCACTTTAATATCAAATATAACTTCAGTGTTACCGGGAGCCACATTTTCTTATAGCGGTTCCAATCCTGTAACCGCAACAGTAAGCTGGCTGGCACCAGGAGGAACTGCTGGCACAAACACTGCATTTTCCATCACAGTTAACGATGGTGCTTGCCCTGTCCCTGGAACTCAAACAGTTATATATGATATTAATGTTTTGGAAGGAACTTTTGCAGGTCCTGACTTGTATTATTGTCCTGTAGGTGGTCCTGTACAATTGCAAGTTTCCGGAGGATCTGTTTTTTCCTGGTCCCCGGCAGCAGGCTTAAGCTGCACTAACTGCCCTAATCCCCTGGCCTCCCCATCCGTTACTACCACCTATGTAGTAACCAGCGATTTATCAAGTGTTTCCTGTAGGGTAACTGATACAGTAACTGTTCAGGTTGTTCCGGATTTTTCTATGGTAATGAACCCTACAAGTGCCAATATATGTAAATATGGATCTGTTCAATTAAATGCTACAACTCAAGCCCTTTATGCTCCTTACATATACTCATGGACACCTGCTACAGGTTTATCTAATCCCAATATTTCTAACCCTATTGCCAGTCCTCTTGTAACAACTACATATACCTTATCGGCCACTTCAAGTACAGGATGCACGCGACAACAATCCGTTACTGTTAACATAGTTGGGATTGCTCCAAAAGTATTAGTATCAGCTATTGATAGCACGATATGCAATGGTGCTTTAACACAATTAAATACAACTATATATCCTGATGCTTGTACAACAACAACCCTTGCCTGTTCCAGTCCTGCTCAAACAGGAACAATTGGTACCGGAACTTCCACAAGTACAACTTATGGACCCCATTACTTGTTCACCACATCAGCATACAGCAACAGAAAACAA
The DNA here is from genome assembly GCA_030856445.1 of Bacteroidota bacterium. Lineage (GTDB taxonomy): Bacteria > Bacteroidota > Bacteroidia > JACCXN01 > JACCXN01 > JACCXN01. Next base: position 17,346 of record JALYPI010000083.1, on the reverse strand, counting down.
TATATTTTTCTTAAAAGTGAATTAGACGCGATGGGCTTTATAGGTGGCGGAAGGATATCTTCCCTAGCACTTGATTATTCCACCGCAAACACTGAGGCAACAGGGATTGTTATTAAGATGGGATGTACCAGTTTGGTGGAATATATTGATAATGATTGGGTTCAAGGTATGACCACAGTTAAAAATTCCTTTAACTACACTCCATCAGTTGGATGGAACACTTTTACTTTGGATAACCCCTATTTATGGGATGGTTTATCTAACCTTATTGTAGAATTTTGTGTTGATAATCTTCAATCAGGAACAGGCTCCAGTGTTCGATATGGAAATGTTGGTTTTTATGGATGCAATTATCGTAATTTATATAATATTTCCGGAGTTTGTTCAGAATTAGTTGGAATCAGATCAGTCTATAGGCCTAACATGCAATTTTCTTATTGTCAGGCAATACCTGCAGGCCTTACCTATAACTGGACACCAACAACAGGTTTGAGTAATCCAAACATTGCAAATCCTCTAGCTTCACCAACCTCAACTACAACTTATATGTTGAATGTTTCTGATGGTGTATGCATTGGCTCTGATAATATAGAGATTACAGTGGTTCCGGATTTTCCTTTGTCAATCAATTCAGATACTACAGTTTGCATGAATAATCCTGTTACATTGGTACCAAATGCTAGCCCAACTTACGGTCCATATACATATTCATGGTCACCATCTGCCGGTTTATCTAATCCAAATATAGAAAACCCTATAGCTACTCCTACTGCTACAACAACTTATACTGCAAGTGTAAGTTCTGCTGCCGGTTGTGTTAAAACAATTTCAATTACAATTATAATTAATGGTATAGCACCAAAAGTAGCTCCCATTGCAAGCGATACCAGTGTTTGTCCCGGTGTGGCTAATCAATTAAACACACTTGTTTATCCTGGTCTTTGTACAACAACAACCCTTGCCTGTTCCAATCCTGCTCAAACAGGAACAATTGGCACAGGAACTTTTACATCAACCACCTATAGTCCTCATTACTTGTCCACATCAGCATACAGCAACAGAAAACAATTTATTTTCCTTAAAAGCGAACTGGATGCCATGGGGTTTGTAGGGGGCGGAAGAATTAATTCCATAGCCCTGGACTATACCACTGCAAACAGCCAGGTAGCAGGGATTGTTATTAAGATGGGATGTACCAGTTTGGTGGAATATATTGATAATGATTGGATTCAAGGTATGACCACAGTTAAAAACTCCTTTAACTACACTCCATCAGTTGGATGGAACACTTTTGCTTTGGATAACCCCTATTTATGGGATGGTTTATCCAATTTAGTTGTTGAGTTCTGTGCGGATGATCTCCAGACCGGAACAGGTTCCAGTGTAAGATATGGAAATGTGGGCTTTTATGGTTGCAATTATCGCAATCTATTTAATGTTGCAGGAGTGTGCTCGGAGTTAACAGGAATCAGGACTTTGCAAAGGCCAAATATGCAATTTACCTTTTGCCAGGCAACTCCTGCAGGCTTTACCTATAACTGGACACCAACAACAGGTTTGAATAATCCCAACATTGCAAATCCAAGTTCTACTATATACAACAACACAACCTACACTGTTAGTGTATCCGATGGCAGTTCATGCATGGGCAATGGCTCTATAGATGTTTCTATTGACAGTACTAACTATGTTATAGTAACGCCTAATCCTGATACAACAGTATGTTCAGGAGATCTTGTACAATTAGGAACAAGTTTTTTTGGAACTCTTCCTCCGGTTTTTTTACCTTCCTGTGGTACAAATAACACACCCTGTTCACAAACTATTTATACTCAACAAGTAGGCTCAGGAACACTAAGTTCATCAACTTACTCCCCCTTTTATGGAAGTTATACAGATACAAAATATCAATTTTTATTTTTAGCAGCCGATCTTAATGCTGCGGGAATTAATTCAGGAACAATTAGAGAGATTGCCTGGAATATTACAACCAAAAGCAGTACGGGACAATTTTCTAATTTCACAATTTCAATTGGATGCACCAATGAAGGCGGATTAAATACAACAACAGGCTGGTTGCCTACAACTCAGGTTTGGGGCGCCACTAATTATACCACAAATTTGGGCTTAAATAATTTCACACTTGCAAATACTTTTGATTGGGATGGTATTTCAAACATTGTTATTCAAACTTGTTTTAATAATCCCAACGCTACTACTGTTGGTGCTGACGCTGTGCAGTATACCTCTGCTGTTGGTTATTTAGCAACAATGAGAAATTATAACAGCGCAAATGGAACAAACGGATGTACTATGGCTCCTTCTTACACGTATACAGCTCGCCCTAACATGCAATTCACGGTTTGTCCTCCTCCTCCAGCTGCATTAACCTACAACTGGTCACCTTCCGGAAGTGTTTCAAACAGCACTATTTCAAATCCAACTTCCAACCCCACTACACAAACTACTTACACAGTTACTGTAACTGGAGGCAAATGCACAGTGAGTGATGAAACTACCGTATATATGTGCAATGTCTTACCAATAGAACTGCTCAGCTTCAAAGGAAAAAAAGTAGGCAAGGAAAACCTTCTGGATTGGACAACTCAAACAGAAATAAACAATGATTATTTTACTCTGGAACGATCCTCCGATGGAAGAGAATTCATCTCCTTAGGTAAAATAAAGGGTGCAGGTAATAGTCAAACCCCAAAAGATTATAATTTTATGGATAAAAAACCCCAGGAGGGAATTAATTATTACCGGCTAAAACAAACTGATTTTGATGGCACAGTTTCTTATTCAGAATTAATTCCTCTTGAGAATGTATCCGAGCGAATTGTTCAGGCAATATATCCAAATCCATCTGCAGGTAATTACAACATAGAAATAAGTTCTCCAATATACGGCAATGTTCGACTTGAAATTATTGATACCTATGGAAGAACTGTTTTAGTTAAAAACAGCATATTGGAAAAAGGGTTATCCACTTTACAAATTGAGGCAAGAAATCTGGCTCAGGGAATTTATATGCTTAAAATATCAATGGACAATACTGAATACTCAGAAATTACCAGGATAGTAAAGTATTAAGCATAAAATTATATAGACAGAAATAAAGGAATTTTCAATTTTATTATAATCCTTTTCAAATGAAAATCAATGCATTTTATCTAACCCTTTTTCGAGTTAGTTTATAAGTGGCAGACATATAATAAAATCATGATTATTGCTTAATAATAAAATACAGTTCGGCTGAGGGAGCAGAAGTAAAAAGACTGATTAAGCTAAAATAATCTTTAATAAAATTTAAAACTTAGCAATCTATTGTTTTTGCTTTTAAAGTATCATATTATTGTTAATTTCTGATTTCATCTTGTAATTGTGTGAGGAAACACTACCCTCTTTAGGAAAAAATGATATTTTTTGTTGTCAACAATAAATTTTCCTTTTCTGTTTGTATTCTGTGCTTTCCACTCAAAATATTTTGTAGAATCTTCAGTAGAAAGTTTTTGGTAAGTGAAAAAATTAAACTACTGGGTTTTATAATTTAAAGTGAGAAAAAAATAGTCTGAAAATTCCACAGGGCTTTTTTATAAGAATTAATTTATCTTCAAAAACTAATTCAACCTCCTTCTTAATATTAATTACACTGTAGGTTTTTTCATCATCTAAAGAGCAAAATATAGCACTTAAAATTATTAAATAACAAAAGTTCATTTTTTTGTTAAAAATAAAAAGATGAAAAAATTTGGCTGATTACAAATATAACAAGTAATTAACCGATAAGTAATAAATGACTTGATGATAAAAATTAAAGATTAAATTACAACAATAAGCTTAATTTCATTAATCAGCTACTTTTTAGAATGAATAAATAATAAAAACGTATATTTTCATTCACTGTTGTCCGGGGAAAAGGATAGAGATTCCTCATTTCTTTTCGCTCCATTCGGAATAACAAGGGATTCAGTTATATCAGTGAGAGGGAGGGGTTAAGATGCGGCAAAGCCGCAACTTAACCCCTCCCTCTCACAAAAGACTTGAAAAGCCTGTCATTCCGACCGTAGGGAGGAATCTCATATATTTTACCGGACAACAGTGATTTTCATTATCAATAAAAAATGTAATTTTACAAAAAAAAACTTCCTATGCCATCATTTGATATTGTAAGTAAAATAGATGCTCAAACTCTTGACAATGCTATTAATATAGCTAAAAAAGAGATTTTAACTAGATATGACTTTCGCGAATCAAAAAGCAGTGTTGAACTGGATAAAAAGAATTATTCCTTAACAATAGTTACTGAAAATGAAATGCGTATAGAGGCAATTCAAGATGTTATTCGCTCTAAAATGATCAAACAAGGCTTGGATCCTTTAAGTTTGGATTTTGGAAAAGAACAATATGCTTCTGGAAATATGATCAGGAAGGATATTAAAATTAAAGAGGGCATTGATAAAGAAGCGGCTAAAAAAATTGTAAAGAGCATCAAAGAGACTGGATTAAAGGTACAAGCTCAAATAATGGACGATCAGATAAGAGTAACCGCAAAAAAAATTGACGATCTACAGGCTATTATGTCCCTTTGTAGAAGCGGTGATTTTGAAGTGCCACTTCAGTATATTAATATGAAATCGTAAATCCTAAATTAAAAAGGATTTGTGGCCCAAACAGAAACTTCAGGAATAAAGCCTCTATTGTCCATTTCAAGTGTTGATTTAATGGTATGAGCAATTTCATTTCCGGTTAACTTATTGGATTCTTCGGCTTTTTCTTCTCCTGAAAAGGATCCAAAAGCAGTAGCCACATAACTTGGATTAATTAACACCACTCTTACATTATATTTTCTTAATTCAGCCTGCCAGCACTGGGTCATTCCTCTTAATGCAAATTTTGAAGAAGAATATATTGTGCCATTCTCATATCCTTTTACAGCAGCGCTTGAGGCAATATTTATAATATTACCGTAATTCTGGTGCTTAAATATTTGGGCAGCCCTTTGAGCCATCATTGCTGCACCAAATACATTTGTAGCATATACTTCTTTAAATGCCTGCATGTTTAATTGATCAACAGGACCAAATCCAGCTCCGTACCCTGCATTATTGATTAATACATCAAGCCTGGCAAATTTTTTCATGAAAATATCAAAAGTACGATCCACATCTTCTTGTAAAGAAACATCGGCATGAATAGGAAAACTTCCTGTTTGAACCGCAGCCATTGAAAGCCTGCTTTCATTTCTGGCAGTAATAGCTACATTGGCTCCTGATTTTACTAATAAGTCAGCTGTAGCTTTTCCTATGCCTGAGCTGCCTCCGGTAATAAGTATATTTGATCCTTTTAAATTCATGCTCTTTATAAATTAGTTATTTAATTAGATGAATTAAATTGAGTATTTATTTCATAAAAGAAACAATGTAAAAAATTATTTACTCTTGTCTAAGAAAAACTGCTTTAATTTTAGAAGTAAAGGCAAATGAAAAAGAAAAACTTATCATCATTATAAATAAAAAGGATTTTCAGATTGTTTTTTATATGTTTGCTTTATGCAGTTTTTTAATAGGGATTACATTAAACTTTCCAAAGTTATTGCTGGACCAATATTGGGTTTTGTTTTATATTTTACAATGCTTGATTCCACTGGTAATGCTTTAATGGCAAAGATGGCGGGTGTTGCAGGCTGGATGGCAATTTGGTGGATTTTCGAAGCAGTTTCTTTATATTTTACTGCTTTGCTTCCTCTTTCATTATTTCCTTTTCTTGGCATTATGGACATGAGGGATGTTGCTCCCATGTACACCAATGAAATTATATTTCTTTTTATTGGAGGGTTTTTAATTGCATTTGGAATTGAAAAGTGGAACCTACATAAAAGAATAGCATTTAAAATTTTACTTTCAGTTGGAGCTACTCCTTCCAGAATTCTTTTTGGAATTATGTTTGCCTCTTTTGTGCTTTCTATGTGGATTTCAAATATTGCAACCACTATGATGTTGTTACCAGCTGTGCTAGCAGTTGCTGCTCAATTTAAATCGATCTCTGATTCTTATGATTCACCTGTTGTTACTCCTTTTCTTTTAGGTCTTGCTTATGCCGCCTCTATTGGAGGAACAGCTACACTTATTGGCACTGCTCCCAATTTAATATTTATGGGCTTTTATAATGATGCCTTCCCTGATGCTTTACCCATTAGTTTTTCTCGATGGATTTTGTTTGGCTTTCCTGTTGCTGTTGTCTTTTTTTGTTGCACTTTTCTTGTTCTCAAATATCTCTTTTTTAGAAAAAACATACCCGTAATAAGCGATATTAACATTTGCAAACAGGAATATCAGAAATTAGGACCAATTACTTTTGAGGAAAAAGTAATTATTTCTCTTTTTTCAATAACCGTCTTATTATGGTTTTTTAGAGCAGATATTGTTATTGATGAATTCAGAATAAAGGGCTGGAGTAATTTATTCTCACAACCACGCTACATTACAGACTCTGCAATTGCAATGCTTATGGCAAGTATTCTGTTTTTATTTCCAAGTTCAAAAAAAGGGACAATTATAAGTTGGACCGAGGTACAAAAAATACCCTTAGGTATTATTTTTCTATTCGGAGGTGGATTTGCACTTGCAAAAGGAATATCAGAGAGTGGATTATCTGATTACCTGGCAAATAATTTAACAGCAGTAAATCTTTTGCATCCTGTGTTACTGGTTATTTTACTTTGTACATTTATGACATTTTTTACTGAATTAACTTCCAATACAGCATCCACTTACCTTATTTTACCAATTATTTTAGCAGTATCCCTTAGTGCTGGTTCTCATCCATTACTTTTAATGATCCCAGTAGTTTTTTCAGCCTCATTTGCATTTATGCTACCAGTTGCCACTCCTCCAAACACTGTAATTTTTGCCAGTGAAAAAATTAAAATTAATTCTATGTTAAAGGCAGGGCTAATTCTTAATTTAATTGGGATTATTATTGTTACCTTATTTATGTTTACAATTGGGAAATCAATTTTTGATATATAAACAACAAGAATAATTCACCTTATTTCTTAACTTTCTCATTTATATTCTGAGCCTTGAAATCTTTATTAAGGCCGCTAACAATTGAATTGGTTATCTCTAATGAATCATTCCCAAACAACACTGCTCCTCCACCCCTGTTGTATCCTAAAACAAAATTTATATTGTTCTCTGAACGATACTTCTTTAAATAATCATAAATAGCTGTTTGGATTTTGTCATTCATGTCTTGTTCCATATCCATTAAATTGGAAGCAAGTTCATCTTTTAGATCTAGTAATTTCTGCTGTTTTTCCATTAATTCAGCTTCTTTTCTTTGGGCATCCTCCATTGAAATCATTCCTTTACTGGCTTTGTTTTGAAAATCCATGTAATCTTTTTCAAAAGCATTTAATTTAACTTTAAACTGATTTTCCAATTTTAGTTTTTCAATTTTAAGATTATCCTGAACTTCTTTTACAAATTCATAATTAACCCATAGGGAATCAGTGTTTACATAATAGATTCCATTTTCTGACTGAAGAGTACTTGAATTTTGCTCCTCTTGTTCATTAGAAACAGCTAGTTCGTCTGAATTTTGTGAAACAGAAAAGTGCAGGTAATATAAAAAACCAACAGCAATTATAAGGACGGCATTTATTAAATAAGGTAGATTTTTCACTTTGCTTTTTTTTATGATATGAATAAAACTAATTAATTGTTAAAAAAGTATTTTAATTAAAGACTTTGAAATGCTTTTCCAAATGAGGCTCTCATAGCTAAGAAATGTTCAAATACCTGATCCAGAAATTCAACATTTACAATCTTTTTAACATCACTTAAACCCGTTACATCACTTTCAGCTATTTTATAACTTTGTTCGAAATTATCAAGTTCAAATTTTATAATATATTTAGAATTCCAGGAATAAATGGTTATTTTATATAATTCGTGCGGTATTTCATCAACAACTCTCATAGGATCATTTTTAATTGAATGCAAAAATAACTTTTAATCTCTACCCAGCAATTTTTCTATAAAATCATCAAACTCCAAAGCTTTTTTAAATTTTGAATCCGAATATATATTTGCCATTACCTTTATATAACTTGGTTTGTTGTTAATAGCTACATGTTCAATTAAAACATTTCCATATAATTGCTCTAACACTCCTTCATAAGTTTTTTGTTGGGGTTTTAAATAATGTTTCTGAATTTCTTCAATGTAATTATTTTTTTCTCTTGTGCGTTTATCAGAAGTTGACAGGTAATATCCAAGATCTAAAATAGTCTCTTTTAAATAGTCGAATATATATAGGAACTCATTCTTATCTAGATCATTATTATAGGAGAAAAAGAAGCCATTTGCATAAACAGACCTATAAATAGAAAGATGCAAGTCACTTTCTACTCCTGATTGTTTAAGCTTAAAAGTGTTCTTAATTACTTTTAAATACTCTTTTGGTTTATTTGTTTCTTTCCATTTCAAATAATCGTTTATATAATCATCTCTCCTGATAAGATTTTCTCTTACATCAATATTTTGAGCATTATTTTCTTTTGAAAAAACCTTTTTAAATAAATCATCAAAAAATGACATGGTGTTTTTTAATAACGTTTAGAGAAAATAAAGTGGGAGTAAATTTTATTTTAATAATCTTAAAAGGCGATTGGGATGATTGGTTATTATCCCGTCAACATTATAGCTAATCATTTTGAGCATATCGGATTCATCATTAACTGTCCATGTAAAAATCTTTTTTCCTTTTCCTTGAATTTCCATAACCAGAGATTCGGTTAAAAATTTAAAATTCGGATTAATAGCATTGAAATCAATATACTTAATGATTTTACCACTTTTAATTTTGTTGTCAATATGCAAAGGAAGAATTGGCAGATTTCCTAAAACCAATTTATGAAGTTCAACTTTGTCGTTTAGTTCTCTTATTTTAATTAATATGCTGCTTTCAAAAGATTGAATAATACATTTATCTATTGCATTATACTTTAAAAGTAAATTAATAATATTTTGTTCTATTCCTGGATAATATCCTGTTGGATTTTTTATTTCAATTAAAAGCGGAATCTTTATTTCTTGCAGGACGCTTTCTAATGAAGGTATTAATTCACCTTTAAATTCTTCACTGAATTTCACCCCGGCATCGAAGCTCTGAAGTTCATCGAAAGTAAAGTCTGATATATTTCCCTTCCCTGTGGTAGTTCTTGATAGGTCTTGGTCATGAATACACAAAACAACACCGTCTTTTGACTGATGTACATCCAGTTCTATCATGTCAGCTCCTTCCTGAACAGCTTTTTTAAAGGCAACCATGGTGTTTTCAGGAGCAATTGCTGATGCACCTCTGTGCGCAATTATTAGTATATTTTTCAAATCCTTGTTATTCAAATTCTACAGAAAAAATCAAACACAAATATAAGCTAAAGGAATTAAGAGAAAAACAACACATTTTAATTAAGCAAGAGAATCACTTTTTTCTTTATTCAAAACAAATTTAAAGGGAATGTTAATCATAAATGCATAATCCTCACCTACTTCATACATATCATCATCACTATAGCACCAGGTAACGTTTACATTTTTACCAGCTGCATGGATATCATTGAGTTTATATAGGATAAACAGCAGCATTTTTGAAGAAGTAATATTGAAAAATTCAAGGTTAAATTTAAAATTGGTATTTTGATTGGGTTTGTATGAATAAATCTCCAACCATTTTAAAATAGGATCATAAAATATTTTTCCATCCTGAGGAATAGATTTACCTTGTATTTCAAAAACATCATTAAGCGGATCAAGTATAACTCCAGGGCAAATCTCTGTTTCTTTAATTACTAATGCTTCCATAGTTCATTTTAATGAAGCTAATTTAAAACAAATCAAGTCTCAACACTTATTATTTCTACCTATCCCTAAAAATTCGGGATAAACTATATCAGTAGTAAGATAACAAATCGTCCTAAAGTTAATTTAGCGCGATAAATGATAACTTTTAATTTCTTTTCTAACAGGGGAAATTCAAAAAAACAACTACTTGCATTATTTTTTTTGCATACAAGCATTATTTAGAAAGAATAAAAATTAAGGACATGCTCTTGGTTATATTAAAAAAGGAAGGCTATTATTCGTACTTTTGGGATTTATGCGACAAATAGAATTAAAGTGAAAAAAACATTTATTTTCATAGCCCTTTTCATTGGATTTGTAATTTTAGCTGCATTTAATAATAATGGAGCAAGTGAAAAAACGAAAAAAAATAAAATAAAATCGATTAGTCAATTGGGCGAAAAATTATTTTTTGATACTATACTCTCAAAAGATAATTCAATAAGCTGCGCCTCTTGCCATAAACCTGAATTTGCCTTCTCTGACAATGTTGCTTTAAGTTTTGGAATAGATTCAATAAAAACAAAAAGAAATGCACCTTCTGTAATGAACGTAGAAGGTTTTTCACGATTTTTCTGGGATGGCCGAGCATCTTCTCTTGAGCAACAAGCATTAATGCCTATTGAACATCCGGATGAAATGAACCTACCAATTGATCAGGCTGTTAAGCGCTTAAATGATGACCCTGAATATGCTAAGCTTTTTAAGAAATTTTTTAAACGTTCAGTTACAAAGGAAGATATAGGGAAAAGTTTATCCGCATTTCAAAAATCACTTGAAACTGGAAATACTCCTTTTGATCGATGGATGATGGACCAAGAAGATGGAATGAATGAATCGGCAATCAGAGGACGAATAATCTTCAATGACAAAGGGAAATGTTTTGATTGTCATTTCGGGCCTGATTTTACTGGTGAAGAATTCAAAAACATAGGTCTTTACAATGCAAAAGAGCTCAATGATGCCGGTCGTTTTGAGATAACAAAAGAGAGTTCTGATTTAGGTAAGTTTAAAGTTCCTGGTTTAAGAAATGTTGCTGTAACTGGGCCATACATGCATAATGGTATGTTTTCAACTTTAAGAGAAGCAATTGAATTTTATAACCAACCAGAAAAATTCGTTCAAAACAGTATCAACACAGATAGTTTAATTTTGATCCCTTTAAATCTTACTGAACAGGAAATAAATGATATTGAGGAATTTTTAAAAGCTTTAACTGACGATAGGTTTTCATCTGCTACTAAGCAATAACCTGAATTCCCAAATTTGTAAAATAAGCCAAAATAAAATATCGCATTAGCTTACCTATAAACATAAAGATTGAAACCATTATTAAATTGCTTTTGATAAGCCCCAGTCCAACAGCTAAAGGATCTCCAACTATTGGAAGCCAGGTAAAAAAAGCCATTAGGCTTCCATATTTATCGAGCTTAATTTTAATGTTTTTTATTTTCTCTGGTTTTATTTTCAATAAATTTTCAATCCACTCCCATTTTCCCAAATATCCCAGGTAATAACAAGACATTCCCCCAAGCCAGTTACCAGCAGTTGCTATCCACAAACAAGTATATAAATCGAATCCAGCAGCAATCATAACTGCTAATATAGCTTCGGAACTAAAAGGAAGGATGGTTGCAGCCAAAAAGCTTGCAAAAAAAAGGCCCCAAAGGCCGTATTCAAAAAAAAACTCCATTATAAACTCATCATTTCCCTGAATTTAGCAGCTTGTCTTCTTGATATTTCCACCTGCTCTCCCCCATTTAGTGTAACCATTAATCCTCCATTAAACCAGCTTTCAATTTTATCTATCCATTTCAGATTAATGATGTGCTTTCGGCTGGCTCTGAAAAACACCTTACTGTTTAATCTTTCTTCAAGACTGTTGAGCGATTTTAGAATCAGAGGTCTGTTGCCATTAAAATAAACTCTAATATAATTCCCTTCAGATTCAAACAAACGTATTTCCGCTAATTTTACAAACCAGCATTTTTCTCCATCTTTAACAAAAACCTGATCATTTTCGCCCAGTATATCTTGAATGACTGGATGAACAGGTTGGTATTGTTCTTTATTCTTTTTCTCTAATTGCATTACTTTTTTTAACGCCTCATCAAGTCTTTTTGTTTGAATGGGCTTTAATAAATAATCCATGGCGTTTACTTCAAATGCTTTTAAAGCATATTCATCATAAGCAGTAACAAAAACCACAAGGGGCACAGAATCTAGTTCTTCAAGCATTTCAAATCCGTTTTTTCCAGGCATTTGTATATCAAGAAAAATGAGATCGGGATGTTTTTCTATAATTTGTTTTATACCCTCATCAGCATTATTTGCCTCGCCAACAATTTCAACTTCAGAATAATCTAAAAGCAGGGATTTTAACTCTTGCCTTGCTAATCGCTCGTCATCAATTATCAATACTTTCATAATATTTGGGTATTTTAATTTCTGTAATAACCTTATTTGAATTCAAATTTTTGATATTAAAAGAAGCTTTATCTCCGAATAACAAATTTAATCTCTCAATTGTGTTTTTAATTCCAAAACCTTTTTCTTCAGTAATTTCATCAGCTAAGCTTCCATCATTTATTATTTTGATAAATAAAAAGTCATTCAGAACTTCTGTTATTATTTCAATTTTCCCTCCTTTTACTAATCTTGCTATACCATGCTTAATCCCATTTTCCACTAAAGTTTGAATCATTAGCGGAGGCACTTTAAAATTGGAAGATAAGGGATCTATTTTATATTCTACACTCAATCGTTCTTCATATCTTGTGAACTCCAGGTCAAGATAATCTTTAACCAAATTTAGTTCTTCATCAAAGGAGATGAATTTTTTCTTCCCCATTTGCAAAGTGTTTCGCAATATATTGGAAAGCTGGGTAATTGCATTCTTTGCCTTGGCTGGGTCTTCATTCACTAGAGCCTTTATACTGTTCATTGCATTAAACATAAAATGAGGATTGAGTTGTGATTTCAACCTGTTTAATTCAATTTCTTTAATACTTGCTTCCCATTTGAGATTTTTAATTTCTTCTTTTTTATAATTTTCTATAAAATTAAAAAGGAAATAAATTAATGACCAAACAAGGTAAACAAAAGCAATATTTAGAATGTCGCCTAAAATTGTGGTAGCTTGGGGAACTTGCAGAACTCCTACAATTAGTAAAGAAGTAATGGAAAAATAGAGCAGATAATATAAAATAGATAAAATAAGCGAGGAAATAATAAACCGGGGAATTAGCTTTAAAAAACCATATTTCAACCAGCCCGACCAGATTATAAAGTTCCGATAAGCATGAGAAGTAGTAATACCAATAAATAAAGAAACAATTAAACCTGTAATTACTTGAGAAGTAAGTTCCTGCTCAAGCTGAATAAAAAAACTATTTAACAAAACAAACACAAACCATCCTGAAATTTGGCAGATCCAGTAGACCTTTTGTTTATTCATTTTGTTCCAATAAATTAAGGATAGAATTAATAAGTTTTATAAGCGATTATATGTTTAAAGATAATTAAACTTCCCAAAAAGAGCTTAAAAACTAAAAACAAAAGAGTTATACTGCATCAGAATTCCAAACAATGCGTTCTAACTTTTCAATTGCAAAACCAATTCTTAAAGGATTGGGCTTCAAGTAAATTTTTGCATTAATAGATTTTCCATTTAAGGCCTTTGGGCTAATTCTAATTACAATGGAATTATCAGGTACTTCATCAAATCTCAATGATCCATCAGGATTCTTTTCATCAGAAACAGGATAAGTTTTGGCAATATAATCAGAGAAATTCAGCACATCATCATCACAACCCAAATCTTTATATACATCCTCCATTATATCTTCAAAGTAATCTCCATACTTCTCATTAATTTCATCCTGAATATCATATACCATGTCTTCTAATTTATCATAATTAGGGTCACTATAAGTTATTCTTGCTAATTGTTCGTTTATTTTAATGATAGTTAATACTTTTTCATTTACAACTTGAAAATCCATAATTTTTTAATTTTTTGTAAAACTGAAAAAATTTATCCTTTTAAACTAATGATTTCATACTTTTTGGACAATTCCAATTAAAATTAAAGCTTTTAGTAATTTCCACTTTTTAATATGAAGAAAAACAGAAATAAGAAAAGAAAAATCATTAATTCATTTTTGAACAGTACTATTTTACTTAATGAATACATATAAGTTAATTTATCATATTACTATTATTATAATTTATAAAATTTTAGAATAAACAACTTGACCACATCACGAAAAATAATACATATAGACATGGATGCATTTTATGCCTCTATTGAACAAAGGGATTTTCCTCAATATAAAGGGAAACCTCTTGCTGTAGGTGGCTCTAAAGAACGAGGTGTAGTAGCAGCAGCAAGTTATGAGGCTCGTAAATTTGGTGTGTTTTCTGCCATGGCTTCCAAAATAGCCTTCCAAAAATGTCCTGATATAATATTTGTTAATCCCCGCTTTGAAGTTTATAAAAAAGTGAGCAAACAAATTATGGAAATATTTTTTGAGTACACTGATCTGGTAGAGCCTCTTTCTTTAGACGAGGCTTACCTAGATGTTACTTATAATAAACTTAATATAGTAACCGCCACACAAATTGCTATTGAGATTAAAGAGAAAATAAAAGCTAAAACTCAATTAACAGCATCAGCAGGAATTTCTTTCAATAAATTTTTAGCAAAAACCGCTTCTGATATGGACAAACCAGATGGCTTAACTGTCGTTACTCCAAACAAAGCGATAGAACTAATTGAAAAATTGCCAATTGAAAAATTCTATGGAGTTGGAAAAGTTACTGCAGCTAAATTTTATGCCATGGGTGTTTTTACCGGTGCAGATTTAATCAATATGTCCAAAGAAGAATTAATTATTTGCTTTGGAAAAAGCGGCAAATATTTTTACCAGGTAGTCAGGCTTGAGGATGACCGTCCTGTTCAATCAGACAGGGTTTCTAAATCAGTTGGAGCAGAAAATACTTTTGAAAAAGATATAACAGAATTTACATTGTTGATGAAAGAGCTAAAAATAATAGCTGAAATTCTACAAAACAGACTTGAAAGAAAAAATTTAAAGGGGAAAACAATTATTCTTAAAATTAAATATTCTGATTTTACTATAAAAACAAGAAGTTTAACAGTAAAAGATTATTTGTATTTATCTTTTGACATTTTAACTATTTGTGAAAGATTATTGGAATCTGCCAATTACAATGAAAAACCTGTCAGGTTGCTTGGAATTTCTGTTTCCAATTTAAATACAGAGAATAATACTGAAAAAACAGGGCAAATGTGTTTTGACTTTTAAAGGAAATTCTGCTGGCATTACCTACCGATAATAACTCAAATAGTAAAGAATATTTTTTTCACCCTCCTATTGGTTCTTGAAGAATGCGTTATTACTCCCTTTATGATTTTGCATTAATATTGATTAAATTAGAATAAAGTATTTTAATCTTTATTAAGAGATAAAGACTTTAACGAAATTTTAAATTATTTATCTTTTATAAAGTATTATTTTATGAGTAAATTTTTAAAGTATGTACTAGCTACCATTGTTGGAATTTTTTTATTCTTTATTTTATCTATAATTCTACTTCTTTTAATGATTTCCTTTTCAATGCCTGATCTGGAAGAACGCCTGGCTAACAAACCTATTCTAAGGATTACCCTTAATAAAAATATAACTGAAAGGGAAACAGATGATGTATTTGCCCGATTCACAAGTCCATTTTCTACTGGTGATGCTGGAACAATGGGTTTACTGGAATTAAGAAATGCAATAAAAAAAGCAAGCAATACTAGTAATATAAAAGGAATTTTACTGGAAATAAAAGAATTCAATGCAGGAATTACTCAAATAGAAGAAATAAGGAATGAACTTATACAATTTAAGAAGTCAGGGAAGTTTGTTTATGCTTATTCTGATAATTATTCTCAAAAAGGGTACTACTTGGCTACAATTGCAGATAAAATATTTCTTTCCCCACATGGAAATTTAGAATTTAATGGGCTGGAGGCCAAAGTTTTATTTATTGCAGGAACTTTGGAAAGGCTTAATTTAAAAACTGAAATATTTCGTGTTGGTGAATATAAAAGTGCTATTGAAACATTTACTAACAAAAAAATGAGTGACGAAAGTAAAGTTCAGACAAAAGAGCTTTTAAACTCTGTGTTTAACAGCTTTTTAGATAATATTTCTCAAGCCAGGGGAATAAAAGTTCAACAACTTAAAAATGTTGCTGACTCTTTAATGCTTAGAACAGCTGAAGATGCCAAAAGATTAAGCTTTATTACTCACTTTGCCTATTTTGATAGTCTTGAAAGCATAATTAGAGAGGATGTTGGTATTGAAAACAACAAAAAAATAGAATATGCAACCTATGCTGATTTTTATCCTATGTATGAAAACAGCAATGGAATGCGGAAAGTAGCTGTAGTTATAGCAGAGGGGCAAATTATTATGGGACCTGGTAAAAGAGGAGTGATTGGCGCTGAAACTTTTACAGAAGTAATAAATAAAGCTAGACTTGATGAAAATGTTAAAGCCATTGTAATTCGAATTAACTCTCCAGGAGGAAGTGCATTGGCCTCTGATATTATATGGAGAGAAATTGATCTTGCAAACAGGACCAAACCTGTTATAGCATCAATGTCTGATGTTGCTGCCTCTGGTGGGTATTACATTGCTGCAGCATGTGATACTATATTATCCCATCCCTCAACTATAACTGGTTCTATTGGAGTATTTGGTCTTATTTTAACAGGAGAAGAATTTATGGAGGACAAAATGGGAATAACAAGCGATGTGGTAAAAACCAGTCCATTTGCAGATATTGGTTCATTTACAAGAGAAATGACTGACAAAGAAAGAGCTATTATACAAAATAGCGTGGAAAGAATTTATGAGCAATTTCTGCAAGTAGTTGCAAAAGGACGAGATCTGGAACGTAATGATGTACATAATGTAGCTCAGGGAAGGGTTTGGTCAGGAAAAGATGCCGCAAAAAATAAATTAGTTGATGCTTTTGGAGGATTAGATGATGCAATTAAACTTGCAGCCCAAAAAGCTAATCTTGACGATAATTATTCTGTTGTTTACCTACCTGAAGTTGAATATCCTCTAATTAATCAATTACTTATGAGATTTTTTGGTAGTCAGGGTAAAGAAATTTTCGAAGATCATTTAGGACAATTTACCCCTTATATTAAATCACTAAAAAATTTAAAAGATAAGGTTGGCATACAAATGAGAATGCCATATGATATGGTTATTGATTAAAAGATTAATTGGTATAGGCGTTTAGATCACAATCAAAACTCTTTGATTATAAGCGTTTTGGCTCATTATCAACCATTCTTTTCAGGAGTAAATTAAAGATTACCTCCATATGTCCCCTTCTATTGTATCTA
>JALYPI010000050.1 GCA_030856445.1 Bacteroidota bacterium | reverse complement strand
CTCTTTTGCCAATAATAATATTTGTGAGGACTAATGTTTTTTTGGCGGATAAAATCTTTCTTTTGTAATCCGCTTTTTAAGCACTCTTCTACCAGGTTTAACATTTTTCTATTTTCGCTCATGATTTATTTTTTGGCAAAACTCAGGAAAATGGTAGGGTTAGGCAAGATGCAGTTGGTCGGGGGGATACATAAATGGCATCTTTAAAATTGCCGTATT
Source organism: Bacteroidota bacterium (assembly GCA_030856445.1). Lineage (GTDB taxonomy): Bacteria > Bacteroidota > Bacteroidia > JACCXN01 > JACCXN01 > JACCXN01. Next base: position 19,941 of record JALYPI010000050.1, on the reverse strand, counting down.
CAATGCTGTTGGAAAAATAATCAAGCAAAATATTCCGCTAAGGATTCAGAAAAACGCACAAAACCATGTCTAGGCTTTTCCAGGCAGCAAAAGCTTTGCTTTAAATTCTTATTTCACAACCACCACCCGCTGCGTAAACCTATTTCCTTTTTCATCCACAGATGAAATAAAATATATACCACTGCCTGCTTTTTCAAAACTAATAGGGTAAGATCCTGGGCTTATAGATTTACTTAACATTATTTGCCCAAGCGTATTGAAAATTTCTATGAAAGTATTGGTAGTTGTTTTAATAGTGAAATTACCGTTGTTGGGGTTCGGGAATATATTTAAGGAGCTGTTTAAAATATTTTCTTCAATTCCTATGGTGATAATTGCCATACAGGAAGAAGTATCTGTACAATTGTTCTCTGTTACAATTACAGCATAATTTCCATTCATGACTGGAGTAAATGACTGATTGGTTTCATTAGCAATTGGATGATTGTTGTTATTGCAATCAATCCACTGATAAGTTGCTCCAGCAAGGTCTGCAGTTAATACATTGTTCGTTTCGGATAAACCTGTAACAACTATATCAACAGTTAAGTTGATTGTAATGGTACTGTCGCAGCCTGCTGCATTTGGTATTACTTGCGTATAAGTTCCACTTGTGGTATAAGTTTGGTTGTTTTCTATGTAACTATCACAAACAACCGGGCTGATGGTTGAAACAGTGTTTTCATTTATGGTCAGGTTAATTGTGATTGTGGAATCACAACCAAGGGAATTGGGTATTACCTGGGTGTAATTTCCACTTGAATTATAAGTTTGACTATTTTCAGTATAGCTGTCACAAGCAACAGGATTGATTGTTGAAACAGTGCTTTGGCTTATGATAAGGTTAATATTAATGGTGGAATCACAACCAACAGAATTTGGTATTACCTGTGTATAATTTCCACTTGAATTATAAGTCTGTCCATTTAAAGTATAGCTGTCACAAGAAACAGGATTGATTGTTGAAACAGTGCTCGGATTTATTGTCAGGTTAATATTAATGGTAGAATCACAACCAACAGAATTTGGTATTACCTGTGTATAATTTCCACTTGAATAATAAGTCTGACTATTTTCAGTGTAGCTGTTACAAGCAACCGGACTGATTATTGAAGTAGTACTATTATTTATTACCAGGTTTAAAGTAATAGTAGAATCGCATCCTGCTGCATTTGTTAACATTTGGATATACGTTCCACTTGTTGTATAATTTTGACTGTTTAGTGAATACGTTCCGCATGCTGTTTGGTTCAAGGTTGCAGAAGAAGACTCCTTCACCTCCAAAAACACAGAATTGGTAATGGTTGAATTTAAATGTCCTTTTGCAATGCAATAATAATAACCTGTATCTAATACGGCAACAGGATCAAGTAGCAAAACATTGCTAATAGCACCTATAATCTCCATGCTGTCTTTATACCATTGATAAGTCAAATTGTTTCCTGTAAATTCAGGTTCAATAACTACAGAATCTCCAGTGCAATAAAAAGCATTCAGGGTAGGTTGGGTAGAAACTATGGCTAAATCGACAGCTGTATAGTTGAGACTGTCTATCATCACTACAGCCGTGTTTGTGCGGATGGGAAGGTTGTAATCAAAAAAGATGTCAACAAAATTTTCAATGAGTGTTCCAAGAGGAACAGTATCAAAAGGTGCAATTTTAAACTTTACAAAACCATGGCTGTTTATTTCGCTGGTCATAGTATCTGTAAGATTAATGTTATTAAAAGTAAATTTAAGCACTGGGCTTCCTGCTCCACTCATTACTAATGAATAGGGGAAAGAAGAAGTCCCGGGTATAAACGTTGAAATATCTAGATAAGATGAAAGCGTATCCATTACCACTACTTTATAAGCAGTGTCGCTTCCTGTGTTTTGAAATCGTATGGTGAAATCAAGCAGCGTTTCCGGAAGTACAATTTTGTTTGGACCTATGCCTTCTGGAGCAACTTTTTTATCATTGGGATCATAACTGTCAATAATGGGTAAACAGTCAATTTCAATATGCAAATCCTGGTCATCCTGTGGAGCAAGATTCACCATTCCTATGCTGAAAGAACCCGTATTACTGGTTCCACAAGCTTCAATGGTTTCGTTGGGATGGCTATTTCCCGGGTGCCCAGGACGCTGATCTGCTTCCAATCTTATAGTAGCACCTCCCGAAACTACGGTAATCATAAGGCTATCTCCACCATTAATTTGAAAAGGGACGGTTTGCATCAGGGCATTGTCAGCGTAAATGCGATATACACTCGGGCCATCCATATCTCCATTACCCGGATCTCCCGTATTATAAATTACAAAAACAACAGTGTCATTTACACAGTTTCCTTCCACTAATACAGATGACTTATCCCAACCTGATCCAACAGTATCATTCATAATACAGGTATTGGGTGGTGTTATCCAGGCTTTGGTACATTGGGTAAGGCCGGTTATTCCATTGATACAAGCCACCGAATCAATAATGGTGATAGTCCCGGATTGATTGTCATTAAGTGTTCCAATATTAAATACCATGGTGCTGTCACCCGGGGTCCAGGTATATGGCAGGGAAGCAGAAATGGGAACAACATAGGCAGGCATTTTTACAATTACTTCCACCCCGCTAGCTGGAATCACTCCTTCATTGGTATAGTAAACCGTTGTTGTATTTAAAAAACACCTTCTTCTCCGGTTACTTCCAACATCTACCCTTAGTTGATGACAAGGGTCATAATCAAAACCAAAATCAAAGCCGGCAGTATCTTGTGGATGGGTGACATCCAATAAGACTGAATAATTTAACGGGCAGGGATTGCTGACAAAATTCTGGAAACGTTGTGGGATTATTGGTTTAATGATATAGTTTGTAGAATCTTTTATTCCTAAAGAATATTGACCAATGCTGTCAGAATAAGCATAACTGTATGGAGGAACTGTAACAACGGGAAAAACAAAATGTGACTCGGATACTTGCTTTACACAATCTAAGTTATCATCAGAAAATAAAACACCTTTAATATAATGTGGGTAGGGAATGAATTGTGAATTTATTCTGGCTATTCTATTTCTTCCAAAAATATCAAATGAATTAAAATCCCCCCCAACAATTATTTTTCCATCCACTTGAAGGGCAATTGACTTAATATAATTATTGAATCCAATTCCAATGTCAAATTCTGTATCATAATTTCCATTTGGATTTAACCGAATAATATTATTCCTTGTGATACCGTTATATGTAGCAAAATCACCTCCTGCTATAATTTTTCCATCGTTTTGTATAGAAATTGAGATTACAGAATTGTTTAATCCTGTTCCAGGGTTAAACCCTAAATCAATAATGCCATTTGAATTTAAGCGAGTAATCCTATTTCTTGTGCTTCCGTTAAAGGTGGTAAAACTACCTCCTGCCATTATTTTTCCATCATTTTGAATAGCGATTGAAAAAACAGTGTTATTAAATCCTGTACCTGGGTTAAAGCTGACATCTAAAGTTCCATCTTCATTTAAACGGGCAATCCGGTTTCGTAATGTACCATTAAAAGAGGTAAAATTGCCGCATGTAATAATTTTATCGTCACCTTGAATGGCGAAAGAATTAACAGAGTTGTTAAAGCCGGTTCCCACAATAAATCCCATATCCTGAGTTCCATCAGAATTTAAACGAACAATCCTGTTTATTGGATTTCCGTTAAAAGTGGTAAATACACCACCAACAATTATTTTTCCATCATTTTGAAGAATAACTGATAATACATTAAAGTTAAAACCTGTTCCAGGGTTAAAACTTGTATCAATAGTTCCATCAGAGTTTAATCGGGCAATTTTGTTTATAGGAGTTCCGTTAAAGGAAGTAAAAACCCCCACTACCACTATTTTTTCATCACTCTGTATGGCAATTGAAAGCACAATGTCATTAAATCCAGTTCCTGGATCAAAAGAAGTATCTAAGGTTCCATTGGCATTTAATCGTGCAATTCTGTTTATTAAGGTTCCGTTAAAGGATGAAAAATTTCCCCCAACAACTATTTTATCATCATTTTGAATCGCAATTGATTGAATTATACTGTTAAAACCAGTTCCAGAGTTAAAGCTTGTATCATTGATTCCATTGACATTTAACCGAGCAATTTTATTACGGCCAGCGCCATTAAAAATGTCAAAACTTCCTCCCACAATTATTTTTCCGTCACTTTGAATATCAATGGACCAAGGAATATTGTAATTTGCGGTGCCCGTATTAAAGGTTGTATCAAGGCTTCCATCAGTATTTAACCGAGAAATACTATTTATTAAAACGCCATTAAAGGATGTAAAAAGTCCACCTACAATTATTTTTCCGTCATTTTGAATGGCTAGAGCTTCAACTATATTATTAAATCCTGTTCCATGATTAAATGTAGTATCCAGTGTTCCATCGATATGTAAACGGACAATATAATTTGTTGGAATGCCGTTAAAAGTTAAAAAGCCCCCTCCCACAATTATTTTACCATCGTTTTGTAGGACTATTGGTCTAACATAGCTATCAAATCCTGTTCCAGGATCAAATCCTGTATCTAAAGTTCCATCTGTATTTAAGCGGGCTATTCTATTTCTTGCAGATCCATTAAAAGAGGTAAAATCTCCTCCCGCAATTATTTTGCCATCACTTTGAAGGACAGCTGACCAAATGACATTGTTAAAGCCTGTTCCTGGGTCAAAAGAAGTATCAAGAATTCCATTTGTATTTAAGCGGGCAATCTTGTTTCTTGATGTTCCATTAAAACTGGAAAAACCTCCGACCACTATTAACTTACCGTCAATTTGTATTATAACAGATTTAGTTGAATTATTAAAACCAGTCCCAGGATTAAAAGAGGTGTCAAGAGAGCCATCAGCATTTAAACGAGCTATCCTATTCCTTGTGCTTCCGTTAAAGGTTGTAAAATCACCTCCTATCATTATTTTACCATCACTTTGAATAGCTAAAGAGGTAACCGAATTATTAAATCCAGATCCAATATTGAAAGTTGTATCAAGTGAGCCATCAATATTTAGTCGAGCAATTCTATATGTGAGGGTTCCATTAAAAATTAAAAAATCTCCTCCAACAACTATTTTTCCATCATTCTGTATTGCAGTAGATCGTACAAGCCCACTAAACCCATCGCCATTTCCAAAACCTATATCATTAGGATTAAAGGTAAGATCATTAGTGCCAGGCTGAGCAAAGGTATCAACGGGAAAAAAAATGTTGGCTACTAAAAAAACGAATAGAGTAAATATTTTTTTCATATAATTTATTAGATTCCACAGTTGCATCTGAAGTTGCCAGGATAAATATAGTTCAGGTTTCCTTATAAAACAATTTTTATGCTTTTTTGGCATTGATGCTCTTTTTTTTAACTCAATTGAAATGCCGAGGTTTAAATGTTATTTCAGATTTTTGATTTGCAGTTTTCTTTTAATGGTGCTGATAAGGGTCGGCAAGCAGGGGAGCCTTGCGCGACAAGACCCTTAGCCGGGCTTATTTTCGACCGCTTTTTTGCTTACTTTTTTCTAAAAAAAGTGAGAAGAGAAAACTAGAAAGTAGTCATTTTAGCAATGGTATTAAAAAAGCAATTGTTTGTTCCCATAAAAAGAGTTTAAGGTTAGACTAAGGAAAAAATGCAGTAATAAAAAGCAAGTGCTATATTTGTTCTTAAATAGAAGAGTTAACACCAATTTTGTAAAAAAAACTACGACCATGACAGAACAATCCACAGAATTGACATTTATTAAATCAAGTAGAAAAAGACGAATTGCAGCGTTTATAATAGACCATTTCGTAATGACATTTTTAATGGTTTCAATTGCTTTCATCGCACTTGAACCAAATTTTATGGACGAAAATAATCCAAGTAAAATGATGACTATTATGTTGGCAGTAATGATACCAGGTTTTGTTTTATATTTTGCGAAAGACAGTTTAAAAGGAATTAGTGTTGGTAAATGGATTATGGGAATTATGGTTCGTGACGTAAATAATCAAAATGAAATTCCATCCACTGGTCGTTTATTTTTACGAAACTTATTTATTATAATTTGGCCAGTTGAATTTATTGTCTTAGCGGCAAATGACCAAAAGAAAAGGCTTGGCGACAAAGTTGCCAAAACAGTTGTAGTCAAAAACCCCAATAAGCCGACAAAACTTCCACGAATTTCGGCACTTATTGGTGTAGGAATTGTCTTTTTCGCTTTTGTGTATTTTACAGCTGGTAATGCCTTGAAAAGTTCAGACGCATACAAAATGGCAGTAAGTGAAATTGAAAAAAATGAAGAAATACTTACGGAAACTGGTGGAATAAAAGGCTATGGAATGATTCCAGCGGGAAACATTAATATTTCAAACGGACAAGGTCAAGCACAACTTGAAATCAATGTATTAGGAAATACAAAAGATGTAAATGTTAGCGTTTATTTGGAGAAAGAACCAAATGGACAATGGAAATTATTAGAATTGCAGAAATAAAAAACTGGTCTTAACACTGCTACCCGCAAATGGCGGGCTTGGTGCACTTTGATACCGATAAATCGAGACTACTACCTTCCATGCCACTGGATAGAAACGCTACTATAAAATAGTTGCAGACAAAGCAAGAAACTCTTGTGATTTAAAAATTGACGGGACAAAGGATTTACCCACTTCTGCACATATAATTCAGGAATATTTACAAAAGATGTCTTGATAAACTTTTAAATAAAATAAACAATCATGAAAACAACGACAAAAGCACTTATTTTTTCTATAGCATTAATTCCCTCAATTATGCTTATTTTCTCATTTACTAAACCGGCTTCAGAAACCAAATATGCTACAATGCGGACAATTGAAGTTCCAGTGGCTGGTAAGTCTAAAATAATTCTTATTTATGACGGTAAGATTGAAGAATTTGAACTTGGTGAATTAAGTATCAGTAATCATACAGCTAACACTTTGCAAATTAATCAAGCAATTAATAAACTCGCTTCTACAGGTTATGAATTAGTTTCTCAATCGGGTGGCCAAGCTTACAATATGTATTCCTTTGTACAAAAATAATAGTGTTAGCTGACACAAATAAAAAACGGTATACACCAATCAATAAAAAATCCCTCTTTAATGAGAAAAATTTTGACTTGTATATTCATGATTTTAAGTCTTTACGGATTTTCCTCAGAAATTCTTGAGAAAAGATTGAAAGAATTAAATACAGTATATAGCTTTAAAAAAATTGAAACCATTGGATCATTTAATGAATGTTATGAGATTTTGATTGAGCAACCAATAAATCATGACAATCCTGAGCAAGGCACATTTCAACAAAAAGTATATCTTTCCCATAAAAATTTTAACCAACCCACAGTATTTCTAATAAATGGATACATCTCCCATTCCAACACTGTTAATGAATGGAGCGAACTATTAGATGCAAATCAAATTTATGTTGAACATAGATATTTTGGACAATCAAAACCAAAGGAGATAGTTTGGGAAACTTTAAACCTAAAAAATGCATGCACTGACTTACACAAAATTCGAATGTTATTCAAGGAAATCTATCCGGGAAAATGGATAAGCACGGGAATAAGTAAAGGAGGGCTGACTGCTGTTTCTTATAATTATTTTTTTCCAAATGATATTAATGCCACAATTGCTCTTTCAGCATCTATAAAGACGGAGTGTGACACATCTTTTTTTGCTTACATTGATTCCTTAAGTGCTGAATTTGGCTGCCTAAAAGAATTAAAAGAATTTCAAAAGCAGTTGTTGATCAACAAAGATAAAGTGCTGCCATTGCTACAAGAACATTTTAAAACCGCTAACAAAAAACACGAGTACTTAGGACTAACCAGAATATTTGAAACCGCTGTTTTAGAAATTCCGTTTTCTATTTGGCAAAACAACCATGGTTGTAAGACTGTTCAGGATTTTGAAACAGGGACAATAGATAATTTATTTAAATCTTTCCGAAAAGCCATCCATGATTGGTTTCTTACAGATGATGTATTTAATGATATAGATGCATATCATTATCAAGCCATGACGGAATTAGGATACTACTGTTATCCAACTTCTGAGTTTAAAGAATATCTAATTAATGGAACTGAGGTTTATGCTTCTGTAATACAGCCTAAGCAAACAACAGTTAAATTTTCTAATGAATTAATGAAGAATATTAAAGAATGGCTAACATAATCTGGAGATAATATCATATATATTAATGGGAGTAACGATCCTTATTCCATCCATAAAATAGTGCCGGATAAAAAGGTCAGTTCCTTATCTGTCCTACTCCAAAATAAAAATCATAATCAAGTTTATTTTAAAGACCTAGATTTGAAACAACAGGAGGAAGTAATGGCAAGAATACGGCAATGGATTAATTAGCTGGTGTAAAACTGCCAATTTGGACAGAAAATCGAACAATATCCTGCAACTTCTCACTTACAAATTTATGCTAAGATTATTGATCCTGAGCTTGATAATGCAATGGGATTTAATGAATGATTAAGAATTTTTATACTTTTGAATTATGAGCGCTGAATCTAAAAACCCAGTGGAATTTTTTTTAGGACTTCTTTTTATATGATGGCTTTTAACTGATTACAATGTTTTTTTTCAATTCCTGAAAATTCCGAAACTCTTGATTTAGTAATTAATAAAATTACAGGCTAGAAGAAATGGACTGGCTAGGATTATGAGTTTCAAAAAAATGCAACTTTTACAAGGAATTATTTTATCATAATAAAATAAGATCTAATAAAAAAAAACTAGCTTTGGTCGCCTTTTGAATATTTTGTAAGGAAATTCTCCTCTCCCTATTATTCAACTGTAGCATTACTTTTATATATAATTACTCTATGAAGAAAATTTACTTTATTTACGCTACTATATTATTTATTTCAAACACTCTTCTTGCACAACCTGGCACCAACGACTTTACTTTTAACCCTGGTACAGGATTTAATGCAATTACATGGTCAATAGCCATCCAGAATGACGAAAAATTAGTAGTTAGTGGAGATTTTACGGAATTTAATGGAATAACAAGAAATTATATTGCACGCTTAAATCCAGATGGCACTATTGATGCTTCTTTTGATCCAGGTGTAGGATTTGATAATTATGCACGCAATGTAGCTATTCAAGGAGATGGAAAAATAATAGTTGGTGGAAATTTCACTAGTTTTGATGGAACTTCAAGAAATCGAATTGCTCGCTTAAATGCGGATGGCTCTCTGGATGCTTCTTTTAATCCAGGAACAGGCTTTGATCTATGGGTACGGTCAATAGCCATCCAAAATGATGGAAAAATAATAGTTGCTGGAGACTTTACAAGTTATAATGGAACAACAAGAAATCGAATTGTTCGCTTAAATATAGATGGCACATATGATGCATCCTTTAATATTGGTTCAGGATTTGACCTAAATCTTCGTTCGATAGCTATACAAAATAATGGTAAATTAGTGGTTGGTGGCAATTTTACAAACTATAATGGAACGGCAAGAAATCGAATTATTCGCTTAAATCAAGATGGCACAAATGATTTTTCCTTTAATCCAGGAACAGGCTTTGTTAATACTGTCAACACAATTTCTATTCAAAGTGATGGAAAAATGATAGTAGGAGGAGCTTTTGTCTCTTTTAATGGAACTTCAAGAAGCAGAATTGCTCGATTAAATGTAGATGGATCTCTTGATTTCTCTTTCGAACCTGGAACAGGTTTTAATAATAATAGCATTGTCCAATCAACATCACTCCAAAATGACGGCAAAATTCTAGTGGGTGGGCTTTTTATTTCCTATAACGATACCTTGAGTAACCGTATAATTCGGTTAAATTCAGATGGTTCTCGAGATAACAGCTTCGTTACTGGAATTGGATTTGATTATATTGTTTATTCAACCTTCGTTCAAAGTGATGGAAAAGCAATAATTTTAGGAAATTTTACTGAATATGCTGGAACGGCAAGAAATAGAATTATAAGGTTAATGGATGTTTCAGTTGGAATACATGAAAATATGAGCGAGAATAGTTCTTTTAATTTATACCCTAACCCTAACAATGGAACCTTCACTATTAAAACTTTAACATCTTTAAATATTCAGATATTTGATTCACTTGGACAGTTAATATTAAAAAAATCAATTAGTCCCGGAGTTTCCAATATTGATTTGAGTAATCATAGCAAAGGAGTATATTATATCTCTACCACAAATAAAGGAGGTTATCAATCAACACAACTTATGATTGTGACTAAATGAAAAACTTAATAACCTTTAATGATTATAATAAAATTGCAAATCGCGCCTTCTGCGCAGGTTAATTTATTTTTTTTGGAAGGGGATAAAATAACACCCTTTTAGTAAACCGCTGTAATAAGCCGTTTTATTCTTTAAGTTTCGTTATTTAAAAGTTGAATATATAATTGTCTATCCATATTTCAGGTTTGTCAGAAGAGTTGTTAATTGAATACCTTTTGGATTGTAAGTATTGATTTCTCCTATAGCGGACAGAATTTTCTATTTGTTACATCAGAAAATCAACTTTCTTCAAAAGCTAATATCCTCCCTCTATCGGTCAATAACTGTATGGTCTGTATAGGTCTTCGGGTGGAAAAATAATTTTATTTAATCTGTTTGCTCAGTCAAGTCTTTAGAGCTATTAAGGACGTATTATTTACAATCCCATTACCAATTTAATTTAACTACTAAGAAATATTTAATCAATAATTCCCCTCAAAATAATAAATCACCCATTTCATTTAATTTTCCTTATTTTGCACTGTTATGGCATTCAACGAAGATTCACGTGTTAAAATACCTGCTATCCTGCACCTTATAAGGTTAGGGTATGAATACTTGTCTTTGTCAACGCAACAATGGGATGAATCCACTAATATTTTTACTGCTATTTTTAATGATAGCATAAGGCGATTAAATCCTGAATTAAATGATGGAGATATTAAGCGTTTTTATGATGAAGTCTCACTTTGTTTAGAAAACGAAGATTTAGGTAAGGCATTTTATAAAAAACTGACTGCAAAATCAGGAATAAGATTAATTGACTTTGAAAATTTCCAAAACAATACATTTAATGTCGTTACAGAACTGACATATAAAAAGGACGAAGAAGAATTTCGCCCAGATGTTATTCTGCTGATTAATGGAATGCCATTGGTGTTTATTGAAGTAAAGAAACCCAATAATCAAGATGGAATAAATGCTGAACATAAACGCATACAAACAAGATTTCAAAACAAGAAATTCAGAAAGTTTGTAAACTTAACGCAGCTTATGGTTTTCTCCAACAACATGGAGTATGACAATAATTCGCCTCAACCCATTGAAGGTGCTTTTTATGCTACACCTTCTTATCAGAAACCTATTTTTAATTATTTCAGAGAAGAAAATAGATTCGATTTAAATAAAATTCTTGCAGAAGTAGCTGATGATACAGAAAACTTCATTTTAAAAGACACCAATTTAGTTGGCATAAAACATTCACCGGAGTTTATAACCAATAAAAACCCTGATGCCCCAACCAACCGAATCTGTACTTCTTTATTTCAAAAGGAGCGTTTATCATTTGTTCTACAGTATTCCATTGCTTATGTAAAGGAAACAAAAGGTTTGGAAAAGCACATTATGCGCTATCCGCAGTTATTTGCCACGAAAGCCATTGAAAGCAAGTTAGAGGAAGGAATTAAAAAAGGAATCATTTGGCACACACAAGGCAGTGGTAAAACAGCCTTAGCCTATTACAATGTAAAATACCTCACTGATTATTTTCAATCAAAAGGGATTGTTCCAAAATTCTATTTTATTGTTGATAGATTGGATTTGCTCATTCAGGCAGGAAAAGAATTTAAGGCCAGGGATTTGGTTGTCCACAATGTCAATTCAAGAGAAGAGTTTTCCAAGGATATTAAGTCAAGCAGTGTAATTCACAACAATTCGGGCAAGGCTGAAATTACCGTGGTTAATATTCAGAAATTCAAAGATGATCCGGATGTAGTTAGAAATAACGATTATCAATTAAATATTCAACGCATCTATTTCTTAGATGAAGTGCATAGAAGCTATAATCCCAAAGGCAGTTTTCTGGCCAATTTGCATGAATCGGATACCAATGCCATTAAAATCGGATTAACAGGAACACCTTTGTTAGGAACCGATTATAACTCTAAATCATTGTTTGGTGGCTATATCCATAAATACTATTATAACTCATCCATTGCTGATGGCTATACCCTGCGTTTGATTCGTGAAGAAATTGAAACAAGTTATAGATTAACATTAAAACAAGCTTTAGAAGAAATTGAAATATTGAAAGGCAATGCGGATAAAAGGACCGTTTATTCGCATGCAAAATTTGTAGAGCCTATGCTGGATTACATTGTTCAGGATTTTGAAAAAGCCCGCATTACAATGAACGATAATTCTATTGGAGGATTAGTAGTTTGTGATTCTTCTGATCAGGCAAAAATGATGCAGGAGATTTTTGATGATAAGTATGCTTTAAATACTGAAGATCCTGTTTTATTAGCTGCAGAGCCATTAATAGGCTATATTGCTAAAAAGAAAGAAAATAGTAAGGTGAATTCAGCTGCCCTTATTCTGCATGATATTGGTACTAAAAAAGAGCGTGAAGATGCAGTTTCCGATTTCAAAGATGGAAGGATAGATATACTTTTTGTGTACAATATGCTTCTAACAGGCTTTGATGCTCCACGATTGAAAAAGCTTTATGTAGGACGCGTAATTAAAGCACATAACTTATTACAAACACTGACCCGTGTAAACAGAACCTATAAAAATTTAAAATACGGTTATGTAGTGGATTTTGCTGATATTCAAAAGGAATTTGACAAAACCAACCGTGCCTATTTTGACGAATTGCAATCTGAACTGGGTGATGAAATGGAACATTATTCCAACATCTTTAAATCCCAGGAAGAAATAAATGAAGAAATAAGAGAAATAAAAGAGGTGTTATTTCATTTTGACACCAAAAACGCAGAGATATTTTCGCAACAAATTACACAGATAAAAGACCGTGGGGAGATGCTGAAAATCACTAAGGTTTTAAATAATGCCAGGAGCTTATACAATTTAATTCGCCTTGCGGGTAATTATGAACTATTGGACAAACTTGATTTTCATAAACTAACCGTTTTATCTCGTGAAGCAAATAACCATTTAGCACTGATCAATACAAAGGAAGCTTTAGAAAACAATGTGGACACTACCAATCTGCTCAACATTGCTTTAGAAGATGTGCTGTTTGCTTTTGTGAAAGTAAAAGAAGAGGAAATGGTATTGGCAGACCAGCTTAAAAATATTTTACAGAAAACCAGGGAAATGTTGAGTGGGAATTTCGACCAAAAATCACCTGAGTTTATTTCTTTGAAAGAAGAACTGGAGCGCTTGTTCAAAAAGAAAAACCTGAACGAGGTTACTAAAGAAGAAATGGAACGCAACATTAAAGCCTTGGAGAAGATTTACACGGAAGCCCGTGAATTAGAGCGGAAAAACCAATTATTAAAAGCCAAGTACGATAACGATGAAAAATATGCCCGTTTGCATAAGCGTTTAATGGAGAAAGACCCCTTAACCGAGAGCGAGAGTAAGTTATGTGAAGCTTTACAAGGCCTGAAAAAAGAGGTGGATTTACAGATTCTGCAAAACTCCAAGATGTTAGAAAATGAAAGCTTTATAGAGAAAATGATGATGCGGCTGGTGATTAACCAGTTTAAAAACAAACACAACATTCCATTAAATGCAGCCAGTTCTAAACGCATCAATGGAATGATTGTTAAAGAATACATGAACGAATTTTACGGAAGGGTAGCGTAAGATGAACACCGGAGAAATTCTCATTTACCAAAACCAGCAGGGCAACATCAAAATTGATGTATTTCTGGAAGATGAAACCGTTTGGCTTACACAGGAGCAGATGGCTTTATTATTTGGGAAAGCAAAATCTACCATACATGAACATATCAAGAACATTTATGAAGAAAATGAGCTTGAGGAAGAGCTCACAATAAAGAAATTCGGAATTTCCGAATTTCAGCAAAAAGTATATAATTACTCGCTTGATGTAGTTTTAAACTACGACCAAAACCTGGGTAAATTTCAGCCACACTTGAAGCAAACAATAAAATAAAGTTTTATAAATGAACACCGGAGAAATTCTTATTTACCAAAACCAGGAGGGCAACATCAAAATTGATGTAAGGTTGGAAGATGAAACCGTTTGGCTTACACAGGCTCAAATTTCTGAATTGTTTGGGAAAGCCAGAACAACAATAACAGAACATATCCTAAATGTATTTAAAGAAGGTGAATTAGAAGAAAAAGTGGTATGTCGGGAATTCCGACATACCACTCCGCATGGCGCTATTGAAGGAAAGACTCAAGAAACGAATGTAAAATATTACAACCTCGATGTTATCATTTCTGTAGGTTACAGGGTGAAATCCCCACAAGGCACACAATTTCGCATTTGGGCTACTCAAAGGCTAAAAGAGTATATTATTAAAGGTTTTGCATTGAATGATGACCGCTTTAAATCAGGCAATTCCATGAATTATTTCTCTGAATTACAAGAGCGTATTCGTGAAATCAGGTTGTCGGAACGGTTTTTCTACCAGAAAATAAAAGACATATATACTACCAGCATAGATTATAACCCCAAGGATGAAAAAACAATTGAATTCTTTAAAATTGTGCAAAATAAATTGCTTTGGGCTATTTCAAAAAACACTGCTGCGGAATTGGTATACAGAAGGGTTGATGCGGCATTGCCATTGTTGGGCATGCAATCCATTGACAAAAAAGACCTTAAATCCATCCGCAAAAACGATGTTGCCATTGCAAAGAATTACCTGGATGAAAATGAAATGAAACTATTGGGCTTGTTGGTTGAACAGTTCCTGGCATTTGCCGAAACCATGGCACAGCAACAAACTCCCATGTATATGAAGGATTGGATAGACAGGCTCGACAGCATCTTACAACTCAATGGCAGGGAACTGCTCACGCATGCCGGAAAAATCAGCCATCAAATGGCTTTGGAAAAATCATCCGGTGAATTTGACAAATTCAAAGAAACCCAAAGAAAAATTGAAATTGAACAAAGCCTGAAAGAAATAGAAGCAGATATAAAAAAAATAAAAAAACAATGACAACAACAACACAATTTGAAAAACAGACCAAAGCACTAATTGACGACTTAAAAAGTGTATGTGCCAATTATGGTTTGGGCAATGATGGCAACGAGTTTAAAATTATTACCCAAGTATTTTTGTATAAATTTCTGAACGACAAATTTGTACATGAAGTAAAACAATTGGACAAAAAAATAGCAGAAGCTAAAAATTGGGAAGAAGTACTAAAAAAATATCCTGCAGATGATTATGAAATGCTTTTGATGCAGCTTAGTGAAAGCACAGCAAACCTTAAGCCTGCGCAATTTATCTCCAGCCTTTTTGAGCGACAAAACGAAGCCAACTTTGCAGAAATATTTGACAATACCTTACTGGATATAGCCAAAGAAAACAGCGACATTTTTTCCGTAGTAACTGATGGAGGAGAAAAAATCGTGCTTTTTGAAAACATCAGCAAATATGTAACCGATAAGCGGGATGACTTTTGCAAAGCGCTGATAAACAAGCTTGTGAATTTTAGTTTTGAACATATATTCCACGAGAAATTTGATTTTTATGCCACTATTTTTGAGTATTTAATTAAAGATTACAATACCAACAGTGGCGGTAAATATGCAGAATACTTTACACCCCATGCAGTAGCTAAAATTATGGCGCAATGCCTGGTAGATGAGCCGGTGCAAAACGTTACCTGTTACGACCCCTCAGCAGGTTCAGGAACCTTGTTGATGAATTTAGCCCATAAAATAGGAGAAGACAAATGCAGCATTTATTCTCAGGATATTTCCCAGAAATCATCCAACCTTTTGCGGCTGAATTTAATTTTGAATGATTTGGTGCATTCCATCCCGAACATAGTAAAAGGCAATACCATATCCGAACCTTACCACAAAGAAGCGGACGGTAAGCTCAAGAAGTTTGACTTCATTGTTTCAAACCCACCTTTTAAACTTGATTTTAGCGATTATGTAAGCGATTTGAACACCAAAGAAAACACTGAACGCTTTTTTGCAGGTTTTCCAAATGTGCCCAAAGCCAAAAAGGAAGGCATGGCCATATATCCATTGTTCATACAGCACATCATGCATTCGCTTACTGCTAAAGGTAAAGCGGCTGTAGTGGTTCCAACAGGATTTATTACCGCACAAAGCGGCATTGAAAAAAGAATACGCGAGCGCCTGGTGGAAGAAAAGAGACTGCGTGGCGTTATAAGCATGCCCAGTAATATTTTTGCAGCCACCGGCACCAATGTTTCTATTTTGTTTATGGACAATGCCAACAAAAAAGGCGATATCGTATTGATGGATGCCTCTAAACTCGGCACCACCGTAAAAGAAGGCAAAAACCAGAAAACCTTGCTCTCTCCACAGGAAGAACAATTGATTATTGACACCTTCAACAAGCACGAAGCCGTAGAAGATTTTACCGTAGTAGTTAGCTACGAGCAAATAAAAGAGAAAAACTATTCCTTTAGTGCTGGGCAGTATTTTGATGTGAAAATTGAATACAGTGACATTACCAAGGAAGAATTTGAAGCTAAAATGGATGGGTTTAAGAATAATTTAGATGGGCTTTTTACTGAATCTAGAACCTTGGAATTAGAAATTCAGAAACAGTTGGAGGGGTTGAAGTATGAAAGGTAGTGATTGGGAAATTATTAATGCTTTAGATTATTGTTCAAAAATAACAGATGGAACTCACGATAGTCCTAGGGCTACAGATTGTGGAAAACCATTAGTAACCTCTAAACATATTAAAGGAAGAGAAATTGATTTTACAAATGCATACTTGATAAGTGAAGAAGATTATAGCAAGATAAATCTAAGAAGTAAAGTAGAACAATGGGATGTAATAATTAGCATGATTGGTGAATATTGTGGATTTTGTTATATTGAAAGGAATAATAAAATTGAATACGCAGTAAAAAATGTTGGGTTATTTAAAACAGGTAGTGAACTTAAAGCTAATTGGTTATATTATTTTTTAAATTCAGCATTTGGGAAAAGCATTTTAAACAGTAGTAAAAGTGGCTCATCACAACCTTATTTGACTTTAGGGTCATTACGAGATTTAAAAATTCGCATGCCTTCTAATCAAAAGGTAAAAGAACAAATTGTAAAAATCCTTTCATCTTTAGATTCCAAAATCGAACTCAACAACCGCATAAATGCCGAGTTAGAAGCAATGGCCAAAACCCTTTACGATTATTGGTTTGTGCAGTTTGATTTCCCGGATAAAAACGGAAAACCATACAAAAGCAGCGGTGGTAAAATGGTTTGGAATGAGGAGTTGAAAAGGGAGGTGCCGGAGGGGTGGGAGGTAATGGAACTAAATAAATGTATAAAATTAATTATTGATAACAGAGGTAAGACTCCTACAAAATTAGGTGGAAATTGGACTATTGACAAGGATGGTATAATTGCACTTTCTGCTAAAATAGTAAAAGGAGGTAAATTAAATAATTTAGAACAGGCAAATAAAGTTGACAGAAAGTTATATGAAAAATGGATGCCAATAAAACTTCAGAATGGCGATGTTTTAATGACTTCTGAAGCTCCGGCAGGTGAATTTTATTTTATCTATGGCAAAACTGAATATTGTTTGAGTCAAAGATTATTTGCCATAAGAGCCGATCAAAAAATTATAATTCCTATATTTTTATACTATGAATTATCCAAAGGACATAGTTATTCTCAAATAATGGGAAGTTTAAGTGGAAGTACAGTTTTTGGAATTAGGCAGGATGTTCTAAGAAAAATAAAAGTGATTGTTCCAAAACTAGAAATTCAAAAAAAATTTGAGAAAATTATACTTCCACTGATACAAAGAATTAAATCAATTGATGAGGAAAATCAGCCTCTTTCTTCCCTTCGTGACTGGCTCTTGCCGATGTTGATGAATGGGCAGGTGAAGGTTGGTGGGAATGAAGCGGAAGAAAGTATGGGGATGGCGGCAGAGGGGGAAGTTGTGTATGGGGAAGGGGGGTAATAAAAATGAAATAGCTGTATGGAAATAATTTAGATAATTATGGTTGAAAACAGATAGGGAGAATTCTGTTTTTACTCTCAAGCCAAGAATTGGAAAAAAAATTCAAGTTTCTATTCCAGTTATAAATGTATTGCAGATTTTATAAATAAAGAAAAGACAATTGATCTCTTAGTCTTTAATATCGAAGCTGTACATAATAAAAATTTTTAGAAGGAGTTATAGCTGAAATATCATATTTAATAAGAGAATCTTAAAATAAATGGCCACTTTTTAAGTACGAAATTCATTGTCGTAATATTGATGGTTGTACATGCTTAACCACTTTCGTTATATTTTCTACCCCTTGTTTTTAAGATATAATATTGTATTATCGACCGGGTTTAAACCTTCATTTATATGGATTTTGAATAAAATTATTTTTTTGTTTTTTATACAACATAGATGCCTTTGAATGACCTAATTATATTATACTTAATTTAATTTTTAATGTTTACTTTGTGCAATAATTACATTTCTGAATGCACCCTCCTAATATGGATGAAGTAGATAAAAAGATTTTTATTAATAAAGCTTTAGATAAAGTATATTTTTATATAGAATCAAAGTTTTGGTCTCAACCAGACCAGATTAGATTAGAGTCCTGGCTTAACAATTTTAAGAGTGTTGATGAACAATATTGTGCAGCAAAGCTCCTCGATAGATTTGTTTATTATTCTGAAGAAGATATTTATAGATTATTAAAGTTCGGATTATATGAGAAAATTCTAAAACAAGATGTACTTAAACTTGAATGCATGAATGAGTTTGAGACAACTAATGAAAAAATCAATCAATTAATTAAAAATGAACTTGGCAGGACATTATTTCTGCCTTTATCAACAGGAAATGTTTCAGAAAGCTCCCTTGCTATGGCTAGATATTTATCTATCAATTTAGGAATTAATGAAAAACAAATTATTGGTTTAAATGAACTAAAATGGGATAAACTGAAATCCATTAAGAGATTAATAATTATAGATGATTTTGTGGGCACTGGTGAACAAATTATAGACTTTTGGAATTATACTTTAGTAAATGTAGAAGGTAAAGATTATAGTATGTTTGAGATAAAAAACATTTTATCTGGCCAAACAAGTTTTGAATATTTATGCCTAGTGACTACTAAATACGGGTACAACAATTTTTACTGTGAAGAAGCTCCTCATAATAAGGATTTGACTATAACATACTGTGAAATGCTATCTGATAAGTTCAAAGTTTTTGGTGAAAAATCCACATATTTTGATCAAAATGAAATGGTTTATAATAAACAAGTTTTGAATGACTTATGTCTAAAAAATAAAATCAGCCTTTTAGGATTTGAAAGTTTGGATTATGCCATTGCATTTCATCATGGAATACCAGATGCATCATTACCACTTTTTCACAAGGAATCAGCTACCTGGAATCATTTATATAAAAATAAAGGAACTCAACATGGAATATATGTTTAAAAATCCTTTCTCAACTGACAGAGCGGAACACTTGGGTGATAAAATATTTGAATATTTTGCAGACCATGAGAACTTTCAAGGACTTTTTAAAGAGAAATCACTCATTATAGAAGGAGGAAGGGGGTCAGGAAAAACCATGTTCTATTTATATCATACTTATTTAAATAAAAAAAAAGAGTCTGAGAGCATTGGAACTGATTTTCACACCTTTTTAAATAATTTAGAATTAATTGGATTGCACTTTAGAGCCGATT
>JALYPI010000018.1 GCA_030856445.1 Bacteroidota bacterium | reverse complement strand
CTGAAAAAGCAAAATCAACGCAATCCCCATAGAAAGTTTCCTGCTAAATTCCAACAACGGTTCCGTGCAACCCTAACTTCATTGTTCGTCTTACAGACGCAACGAAGTCTTAGTTGTTAGCGGTAGTTATTCTTGTCCGCAGACCTTGCATAGTCGCATATTTAGTTCTGTTAAATAAACTCTGTCAACCTTATAATAATTTTGTATTTTAATCAATGTCTTTTCTGAAAATACTCCGGTGTTTTTATGAAAAGCTTCCTCGTTGTAATCAGAACGCATAAATTCACATTCAAGTTTATCGTGAAAAACTCTCCTGTTGTATTGACGTTTTAAAGAAACAAAGTCGTTATAATTTTTGAATACTTCCTTAAACCTTTTTTGTTGTTCAAGATTTTCTGCAAAATGCTCAAATCTGTCGTTTTCGTTCATTTCTTTATACAGGTTGAGAAAAAAAGCACTTTGATTAACAAATGAGTGCTTTAATTCTTCCATATTGAAAAACTTTTTCTCTAAATTTTCAAATGAATATTGTAATCTCAAATTTTTGATTTCCAATGCACTTAAACCTTTATTGTTAAGGTAAGCCATAGCATAGAAAACAACAGAATTTGTTACTGCATTCGTTACATATGCAGTTTTTATTGGCTCTCTTTGAAAACTAAATAAAGAGGTCTCTGTTGGAGAGAAACCCGAAATTAAAAACTCTCTTATTTCAAGAGTATAGTCTTTTAATGCAGTTTTTAGTGGTATTCCATTCTGTAAGTTGATAAATGCATCTTTGGAAATGTATACCCAGTAGGATCTTTTATTTTGAACTTCAAGTCCGCTAATTTTTACAAGTTCTTTAGAACCTGAATTAAAATATCCAATATTGCATTTTTCCCAGAACATTATATTTCGTTGGCATTTAGTCCTAAGGCATATGCAATAGGGTAGTCAATTTTTACATATTTAATAGGAACTTCTACTTCTGTGTCGTGATATTTTTTTAACAGGAAAAGACTTTTTTCATTCTGTTCGTGCATCATTTCAAGTTCAAAATTTAATTCAGGACTGTCAGCTACCATAATAATTCGGGAAACTCTTGTACTATAATTTACCATCCTAAGCATATTCACAAAATGTTCATTACAAGTCTCGTTTTCGTCTCCAAAAAATGAACGAATTAAAAATGTGCCTTTTTCTGTTTCCATTTGAACTTGCTTACTGTCAATAAAGTCAAAAACATTATTAGGCTCGCAATTTGTCAAATGGTCGTTATCAGTGTATGCAAAAAGAATATCAACATTATGTCCCGCTTCTTCAACTCTTGCATTGAGTGCAAATTTGTAAAGTAAGTCCGTAAGATTAATTTTTTCAAAATTCTTTTCTGGATACAACTTTTTGTAGAAAGTTAAATTATGACTAATCTGTTCATTAAGAAAGTCTGTATCAATAAGAATTACTGTTTCGTTTAAAGTTCCTAAGTTCATATTGGTAGTGTCGTTTTTATAATTACCGCTGACGGTTTGCAGCTAAAAGAAGTGGCGGATTTGGAACACTAAACTGTCTATACCCATCAAACTTTATTAGTTGCACAACTGTTTGTATTCGCAATCTGCCGCCATTTTTTTAGGTGCTGTTAGCGTTTCGTTGGTTTTGTTTTCAGTACAAACTTTGCATAACTACCACTCAAATATACCTAATTCCACCACCAAGCATTCAGATTTTTAAAAAGCATTTTTTTTCGTATTCTTTATTTATTTCCTTGTATTAAATACCAATCCACCCAGCTATCCATTTGTTTCACGGAATTTGGCCGCAAAATTATTTCTCTTTTATTGTCTAATAGAAACATTATTGGTGTGCCGAACACATAATAATCTTTCACGATTTTGCTGTCCCACTTCTTATAGTCGCAGGTGGAGATGAACGGAAAAATTTTGATAAAACTTTTGTAAACTTCTTTGTCCTCATCGAGGGAAACAAATACCACCTCTACACCTTGTGTTTTCCATTTTGCGTACAATTTTGCTATTTCTGGAAGCTCTTCGGTGCATTTTGGGCACCAACTGGCTCCAAAAACAACAACGGTATATTTACTTTTGATATTCGATAAATTTTTCGGGAAATTATCCAGTCCATAATCGGGAGCAAAATTGTCTCCGTTAAACAGAATATCAGGAGCGATATTTCCTTTTTTCATGGCACAGTAGGTCTCTAGTTGCTTGGCAAGGTCATTGTCGATCGTACAACTCACTTCATTTAATACTTTTATTGCTAAGTATTCTGAAGCCTGAAACAAACTGTGACGTTCGAGTAAATCGAATAGGTAATCAGTTACTTCATTCAGTTTCTTTTCGTTTTTAACAAGGTGCTTCATCATAGCATCGATGGAGATTTTCATCTCAATGAATACCGAATCCAAAGATTTACCGCTATTCTCCAACAACCAAAAATGACTCTCAATAGCATCTTTAAATAGGCCGCTTTTATAAAGGCGTTGGTCGGTATAATCCATGTTACGAAAAGCAGCAAGAGTTGATGGGATTTCCTCTGTACGATACTGTGCCACAGTTGAGACAGAACTTACCAATTTTCGAGTAGGTAAAAACCACCTTACATAACTATCTTTTGGCAAACTTGCTAAAAACGCAGCATCTTCGTTTTTGATGCGTTTTTTTTCGATTTGAATGGATTGATTTGGAGTTTTCTGCGCGGCAAACAAAGGGTCTGACAAATAGATTTTCTCCAAGTAAATCCATGCACTCAATGCTTGCTCTCGCCTAGGATGCTCCCTTGCATATTGTTCAAACCATTTATTTTCTTGTCCTTTTACCACTTTGATGGTTTCGGTATAACTCAATGCTTCTCCCTGTATCTCTATATCCTCTCCACTTAAAATAAGGAACAATGCCTTTTCATCGGCCGACATGAGATAGCCAACTCCATAATCCGACTTGGAGTAATTGAGTTGGAAGTTGCCTTTAGCATCAATGGTGGCAGTGGAAATGGTGTAGGTTTTTAGACCATTAAATCCTTCTAAACGTACTTCTTTGCTGGCAAGCATTGAAAGGTTGCCAGATATAGTTTGGGCAAAAAGCGCTAAATCTAAAGAGAATACTAAAACTAAAACAATTAATTTTTTTGTCATATTTAAAATAATTGCGGGGTTAGCGTTTAATCAAACCCAAGACCTTCAATACTTACGTTTATCAAAAACTCTTGAATTTCGGCTTCTGTTGGCGGATTTGGAATCAAATAGCTTACTTCTTCCGCATAACTAATTCCTTTGAAATAGCCGAGTTGTGCAATAAATTGCTTTTCAATAAATTCGTCTTTAAAAATTTCTTTCGCTTTATTTGCTATTTCTTTAACCGAAAAATGATGCTTAATTATAAAATATAAATCCACATAGTCCTTCCATTTGGCTCGTCTGCCAAGTGCAAATGCTTTCATAGCGGCAAGAGTTAGCAAATCGGGCATTTTTAAAACTCCTTTCAATTCTGCATTGGTTGGAACTGGATAAGGAAATGAAAAGAAAGTTATTTTAACACCATTAGCGGACATGTTTAACTGATTGTAATCAGCAAATGAAACCTTGTAATCAATAGCTTTTAGCTTGTTATAAATATCTTTTTTACGAATATCTTTTTCTTTAAACAAATCAAAATCTATTGACTCTCTGTGCCCAATATGTAAAGCTATTGCCGTTCCACCCAGATAATACTCCCTTTTAAATTGAGCTAAAGTTGGTAGTAATTCTTTTTGTTCTTTGTTTAAAATTTCAAGATGCATATTTATTTGTTATTCTTGACAATAGATCCAACATTTCCGGGATATAATTCCCAATTCCTCTATCGGTTACATCTTCATAAACACGTTTTAATTCCTGAAAACCAATAATTTTTATCAACTCTTTCACATCATCCAAAGTGCCATAATTAAAGATAAACTCCACTAAAACCTCATTGCTGATGTTTGGAATAGCTTCCTTCTTGATGTACCAAAAAAGATGGGCGTTTTTAGTGATAAAAGCTTCTCGTGTCATAGTATAAAAATAAGAAAAAATATTGAATTTCTGTTTTCATCGTACTTATTTTTTTGAATTGATTTACGCCCCTTTTAATTTTTAAATCACACCATTTATTCCATACAATGGAATATTTGTCAACCAATCTTCTTTTCTAAACTTACTCATAGACATTCTAATCGCATTTTTATTTTCAAATTTATCTACAAAGACCTTCAAACTTTTTGATTTCAGATTTTCTTCTGCTTTTACTTCAATTGGAATGATTTCATTTTTGCTTTGAATTACAAAATCTAACTCCGCAGTTGCATTTTGAGCTATCCAATAATACAATTCAGTTTGTATTTTTAATTGTTGGCAAACAAATTGTTCGGTCAAAGCACCTTTGTATTCGCTTAGAATTTTATTTTTTTCGAGAAGAATTTTTTGATCAAGATTTCCAACGGCATTTAGCAAACCAATATCGACAAAAAATAATTTAAAAGAATCATAATTGGCATAAGCATTTAGTGGTAACGTTGGTTTTTCAATCCGATTTACTTTCAAAACCAATCCAGCATCAACCAACCAATTTATTGCTGTTTCAAAATCTTTTGCACGTGCTCCTTTTTTTATTTGACCATAAATAAATTTTTTATTTTCTTTTGATAGCTGACTAATTAAGGAATGCCAAACCAATTTTATTTTCGGAACAATTTCGTTTGGGGCATATTTTGCAAAGTCATTTTCATAACCAATTATTATTTTTTGCTGTAATTCTCTACTGGTTTCTAGGTTTTTATGTTCTAAATAATTCCCGACAATTTCGGGCATTCCACCAATGAAATAATACAGTCGCAATAGCTCGACTAATTTTTCATGGAATGACGAAATGATTTCCCAATTTTTTTTCTGTAATTGTTCTAACAATTTAATTTCCCCTAAATTTTCTATAAATTCTACAAAACTCATGGGATACAATTTCAAAAAATCAACTTTCCCAACAGGAAACGAATTGTTTTTTTGCAACGAAATTCCAAGTAACGAACCAGCAGCAATAATATAATAATGAGGTGCATTTTCATAAAAATATTTCAAAGCCGTCAATCCTTTTTCGACTTCTTGAATTTCATCAAAAAGCAATAAAGTTGTTTCTGGATTTATTTTTTGATTGGTTTCAATTTCTATAACGCTAATTATTCTATCGATATTAAAATCAATAACAAATAACTCTCTCAACCTTGAACTGCTTTCAAAGTTGAGATATACTACTTGTTCAAATTCTTTTTTGCCAAATTCTTTCATTATCCAAGTTTTGCCAACTTGTCTTGCACCTTGAATAATCAATGGTTTTCTGATTTCAGAATTTTTCCAAATGCTCAATTCCTTTAATAATTTTCTGTTCATCTTCGTGCTGAATTTATTTCAGTATTTGATTTATAGACTAAATACTATTGCAAATATACACATATTCATTTGAATAAATGTAATTAACAACACTTTTATGAAGCAATAAATGTAAATAGACGCACTTTTTCAAAGGAAGTGTAAAGCAATACTTCGACACACTTCGGCAGGCTCAGTGGAGTGAGCTCAGCAACAAAAGAAGTAAAAATTGCACAGTGGTGTATCCGTACTCGTAAAAACAGGAGCGAGCTTGTTGCTTTACCAACGCTGGAAAATCATCGCATCTTCATTGAAGCATTTGTAAAACAAACCCTCTTTATATAAGGTAAATACTTTACTATTCTCACTATTTTTTGTTTTTTCTAAAACTGTCATTTTTCAAAAATCGACCGTGGAGTTTATACTGAACTTTTGCCGAAGTGCGGTTTTTATTCTAATTTGCTACCTGCCTGAAAAAGGCAGGATAGCAAATTAAAGTGTCAAATAAATCAAATCGCTTCGCTAATCACCCTTCGACTTCGCTCAGGGTAAAAAGTGTCAATCCTTAAGACAACGAACAGAGAATCCATAAGCTCGGCCGTTGAAGGATATGGTGGCAAAGCTGCTATCGAAGAAGAGGAAGCGGGAATTGGTGCCGCTAACCGTACTAGACCAATAGAGGCCTTCGGTACCGACATTGTTGAGCGAACCAGTGCTGTAGTTGCGGCCGCCCGGCATAGGCAATTTAAGCGGTGAGGCAAAAGCGCCTGCTGCATTGTTGTTGGCACCCCAACTTGCTCGTTCTGCATCTAATTCTGTCTCGGTTGGTAAGCGATACCCACTTGGGCAAGGGTTGTTTACGCCACTTACCCCCTGCCATAAATTAGTGTTTTGTGGTGAACGCCAATCATTCGGAGCAGCTGCTGTTGTAATAAAATTACCATGTCCTGGTTGGTCAATAGCGCTTAAAGTTGCAGTTGTTCCTGATGTTCTGATTTGGTGTCCATCAGTTGCACGTCCCCATTGGTATAAATCACCATAAGAGGCGGCATCGGTGCTACTTGTGGCTACTTGTGAAGCACCCAAATTACGGTCCATCCAAACTTTGCCGGTAATTGAATTATAAACGTCTGTAGAAGATCCTGTTCCTGCACCTAATAAATTAATCCAACTAGGCTGCCCATTATTATTAACCACTAGCACCTGTCCTACATTACCTGCTGCAACAGTTACCCATGCAGTGCCGTTCCAATATAGTATTTGACCAGCAACAGTACCGCTTTGAAATGTCCCTGTTGCTCCAGGTACACCCTGAATACCTTGTGAGCCTGTTGCGCCTGTTGCGCCTGCTGCACCATTAGCCGAAAACAAAGCATAAGGAACGCTCATTAATTCGTTAGTGCCAGCAATTGAATAAGCAGTACCGCCTGTTGGGTCGGTTTCTGTTTTAATAAAGTAAGGTCCGTTTGCCCAATTAATACCTGCAAAAGTTCCTGTAACCGGAATTCCTGTTCCTATTTCTAAACTTACTAATCCATTAGCATTAGTTGATGGCGTTTGGGTTTCTACATATATTGCCGTGCCTGTTAAGCTGCCTTGTAATATACTTATTTGCATACCTACAGGTGTGCTTGTTACTAAGGCATTACTTGCATTGCGTATTACCGCTTGGTAGCTCATTTTTTGTGGTGCTTGAGCAGAAACTGATGAGATGATTAGCAGATTAGCTAATGTGATAATTATCGCAATTCTGAATTTGTAAATTTTTGTTTTCATGTTTTTTAGTTTTTAATTATTTAGATTACTTAGTTTTATTTTTCATTGTTGTTATGATGCTGTTTAGCAACTTTTTTACACTTATTATTTTTGTTAAAAGCTCCCGTGAAGAAGGATGAAAATTGATGAGCTGATATGTTGATGAGCAAATTATCTCATCAAAACATCATCTTATCTGCTCATTATCAAATCAATTAGTTTTTAATGATTTTAAATGTTTTTACTAATGTGTTGTTTTGGGTTACTTTTAAAAAGTAAGAGCCAGTAGCTAGTTGTTCCATTTTTATGGTGGTGGAATTTGCAACTATGGCATTACTTTCTAACAGTTTTCCGCTGATGTCGTAAAGTTGATACGATAAAGCCTTATCATAATTATCAATTTTCAACATCAAATAATTTGTTGTTGGATTGGGATAGGCAGTTAAATTGAGATTAATCCCAGTTTCTGCCAAGCCTGTTGTTATTGAAATTTCGTAGGGTTGTTGTACACCTTGTACTACCGAGCCTGTTGTTCCAGTATTTGTGGTGTAAACAATTTGCCCTACGGAATACGCTACCGAGCCTCCGCTACCCGAAGCATCTCCACCTGAGGCGGTAGTTGCTTGTTGTGCATAACCTTGATTGAAGCCGATGCCCAACAAGAGTAATGCACTTAGTTTTACTTTTTTGTTTTTCATTTTTTGGTTTATTTAATTGTTCAAAGTTCGAATTTATTCTCAATTTGTCTACGGTCGTTTTTTTTACCAATGGACGCTAACGGTTTGCAGCTACAAGAAGTTGGCGATTTCGAAGCACTAAACTTTCTGCCACCACAAAACTTGATACGAAGCACAAAGCTTTATTTAACCACTGAACCGCTGTTGCACTAAACCTTCGGTAGTTTTCTAAAGTTCCATTTAATTTCTGAATATTGTAGTTCAACCATAAACACTCATAACTATGATGAAAAAAAAGAATTACCGAAGAATTTAGTTCAACATG
>JALYPI010000077.1 GCA_030856445.1 Bacteroidota bacterium | reverse complement strand
TTTTTTGTTCCTTTCTGAAACATCAATAATTCTTCCATTTTCAAGTAGCAGTTGATTTCCATCTGCTTTCGTGAATTTCTTAATAAGATTAAGATTAACAATGTGGGATTTATGGCAACGGTAAAATGTTTCTTGTGGAAGGAGTTCTCCAAACCATTTCATGGTTTTTGAAACTAATAACTTTTCATTGTTTAGCATAAACACATTAGTATAATTACCTTCTGCTTCAAGATTTACAATTTCAGCTATTTTAACAAATGTGTAACCATCCATTGCTGGCAAAGCAATTTTATTAAACTCCTTTGGATTGTTAGAAATATTTTCTATTAAAAGTTGAATTTGCTGCTGTTTTAATTGAACTTTTTGTTTGCTTTTAAACCTTAAAACAGCTTCCTGCAAATGCCTGAAATCAATTGGTTTTGTTAGATAATCTATTGCGGCAGTCCTAAACGCTTTTATTGCGTATTCTTCATAAGCTGTTGTGAAAATAATTTCAAAATTTAAAGTTTTCACTCTTTCAAATAAAGTAAAACCATTGCCATTTGGCATTTCTATATCAAGAAAAACGAGTTCTGGCTGGCGAGCAGAAATTAATGTGACAGCTTCATCAACAGAAGAAGCCATGCCTATAACAGATACTTCTGGGCAGTATTTATCCAATAATTTTCTTAAACCCTCTCTGGCTTTTGCTTCATCGTCAACTATTATAGAAGTTATCATAAGTTTCTTTTTTATTAACCGTTAACGGTATGTTTATTTTTATCCTTGTTCCTAATGGAATACCAGATTTTGTCAAATCTTCGATTGTGATAGAATAATTATTTTCGCTGTTAAAAGAATTTAAAACCTGTAATCTTTCAGAATTTATAGTCATTCCTTTAGAGTTTCCATTTGATATTATTTCTTTGGCTTTTTTCCTGCCTACACCATTATCTTCAACTATACACAAAATTCCAGTATCTTCTTTTACAAATTTAATTTTCAAATTACCTTTTCCATTTTTAGGAGTTAATCCATGTTTTATAGCATTTTCAATATAAGGTTGCATTAACATAGGAGGCATAACAGCCTGTGTTAAATCCAATTCTTTATCAACTTCAAACTCAGTTTCAAATTTATCCTCAAATCTTAGCTTTTCCATATTCAGGTATAAATGTAAAAATTCCAGTTCTTTTTCAAGAGTAATGAATTTATGTGTTGAATTATCCAAAATAGTTCTCATAAGAGCAGCAAAATCAGCAAGATAAACAAGTGCTTTTTCATCTTCTTTACTCACTATAACTTCCTGAATAGAATTTAATACATTAAACATAAAATGTGGATTCAGCTGTGAACGTAGTGCCTTAAGTTCCAACTCTGCATACCTTTTCAGGGATTCTGACTTTTTTCTTTCCTCTCTCTGAATCCTTTTAATTTGAAACTTAAAAAGTAACAAAATTAAAAGTAAAACACCAGTAATTGCCAAAGTTAAAAACCACCACCTTAACCAGAAAGGAGGCTGAATTATAAATGGGACTTCAAAAGGTTTACTCCACACCCCATCACTATTTGCTGCTTTAACATTAAGTGTAAAATTTCCAGCAGGCAAATTTGAATACGTAATTTCACTTTTATTTGTAATAGGACTCCAGCTGTCGTCAAATCCATCTAAATACCATTGGTAATTCACGTTTTCAAGAGAATGAAATGACAATGCTCTAAAATCAAAAGTGATATGATTCTGATTATGGGCTAAAGAAAGATTATAAGGTAAGTTTGTGAAATAATTAACACTATCTGAATAACTGACTAAATCTACGTCTTTATAGAAAAGCTTAATTTTGCTTAAAGCGACTTTTGGTGGTACAGAATTTACACCGTCTTGTTTTGGATAATACTGATAAAAACCATTAGCAGTTCCAAATATTAAATTTCCAGTTTCATCTATGATTGCAGAAGTTTTAATACATTCAAGTGAAGTTAAACCTTCTGATTTTCCATAATTTTTTATATTAACAATTTCTGATTTCTCATTAAGTTTAATTTTAGAAATTCCCCTGCTGCTACCAATCCATAAGTTATCATTTTCAATTAAAATTGATTGCAAGTAATTATCTATTAATCCCTCATTAACAGTGAAATTTTCAAATTCTTTTCCATTCCAGCGAAACAATCCATTTCCAAAGGTTGTGAACCAAATATTACCATACCTGTCTTCGCATAAGTCATGACAATGCTTAATTTTCTTGCCATTTATAGTATAATGATTTTTGATATTTCCCAGTTTATCCATAATACTTATTGAGAGGTCGGTTGCAAACCAGATATTTCCTTTTCTGTCTTTATGAATTTTAAAGGTTGACAAATGAATGGTATCTAACTTAAATGATTCATAATTACCATTCTCATATTTAATAATGCTATGTTGTTTTCCATACCAAATCCTTTCATTTTCGATTAATAAAGTATTAGTTGCATTATTTAATGGATGAAACTTTTCGGCATGTAGTTCAAATTCATTGTTTTCCTGAATAAAAACTTCACCCCTGTAAGTACCAATCACCAGCTTTTTATTAAGGATTGTGAAACAAGTAACTATATGATTTACTTGTTTAGCCTTGTCTAAAAATACCCTTTCAAAATCATTTCTATTAAATTTTACTAATCCAGTATCAGTTGAAATATAATAAATATCATTATGTTGGAAGAGTAAATTACCCTTAACATGATTATTGTTTAAACTGAATGGAACGAAGGGGGTTGAATTAATTTTAATCAATCCAGCACCTGTTGCTGCCCATACTGTTTTATCATGGGTTTCTAATATCCCACTAATAGTATTTCCAGCCATATTTAATTTCTCAAAAGGCTTTACTAATGAAAAAGTATTGTTTTCTAAAATTTTAAATCCACCTCCATAAGTGCCAAATATTATTTTATCATCAAGAGGTAAAATGAAACGAAAGACACTTTCCACTCCTCCATCTTGTTCAAATATTTCATACCCTTTCCCTGTAATTTTAATTAACCCATTTACAGTACCAAACCAAAGATTATTTTTCTTATCTCTTGCAGAATGAACTATACTGTTTATGGCACCTCCACCCTCAATTTCGTATTTTTCAATTCCAATTCCGTTATATTTAAATAATCCCCATTTGCTGCCAAACCAAAGCTGCCCAATACTATCTTCAACTATTGCTCTTACATTTTTTAAATCAACAGGGTTTACAAAGTTTGTATCGGCAAGTTTCAAAGCACCACCATCTGTTGCAATCCAAATTTCACCTGTGGAGGTTTCAATGATGGAAGTAACATTTTTTTCAAGAGATGAATGAGAATCCAAAAATTTTTCAAATACTTTACCATTGTACCTTGTAAGTCCGTTAGCTGTTCCTATCCATATATTTCCCTTTTTATCTTCAAGCAGGCTATATACCATATTATCTGAAAGTCCATCTCTTTCTGTAAATACTTTAAAGTCTGTACCATCGAATCTTGCTAATCCCCCACTTGTACCAACCCACATGTAACCTCTGCTATCCTGAATTAAAGAAAAACAATATGTTTGAGGCAAACCATCTTCTAAAGTATATTTGTTAAAGCTGTAATTTTGAGCAGCAGAATAATAAGAACTGAATAATAACCAACAAATTAAAAAACAATATTTCATTTGATTTTTTTTATAAACATAGATAAAATTAAAAAACTAAAATCAGAATTATTTTAAAAGAGGTATTTTCAAGTATAACTACTTATGAAATCAGAATAACCGTTTGATTCTATTTCTTCCTTTGTTCCTATATTTTTAGTCTTTGATATTTGAAGCAGTAATTTTCTTGGACATTTTAATATTTACTTATATTGATAAATTTAATTTTTTTTGAGAAATTTTGGGTGTTTATGAGTAAATAGTACAAGGTTAGAGTAATTATCTGTATTAATTCACTTATACATAGCTTTTTTGCAAACTCTTACTCAAAATCATAGTTAACTCATCCTTATTGTCAATAGCAAATTCAGCAGTAGCGATAAAATCTCCAATAAAAAGGTTAGATAATTTAATGCTTCCCGCTACTAAAGGCAAGCCTCTGTAACAAAGTAGTTACAGAGGCTTTTTGTTTTTCATTACTTTTAAATTCTACTAAAGGTCAAACATAGGTTAAACATTTCCGCTTTACCAATCTTCTGTTTTTTATAAGGGTTGTAAAAAAAAATAGCAAGGAGAAGTAATAGAGGTGAATGAACCGGTATTATTGAAATGATTTAATTTTTAAAGTAAAATTTAATTAAATAATATCGTTTTAATATAACCACTATTGAGATTATTGAAAAAGCGAATTGGAGGAAAAATATTGCAAGAAGTCTATAATTGCACTCGTTGCGGAAATAAATTATTTGATGCAGACAAAAAATTTGAGGCAGGATGTGGTTTCCCAAGCTTTTGGATGCCTTTAAGAGATAATGTAACTGAGAATTTTTTAACCACCTACGGGAGAGAAAGAACCCAACTACTGTGTAAAAAATGCGGACAGCACCTTGGCCATCTCTTTAAAAACAATACAACACCTACGCAATTAAGGTATTGCATAAATTCCAGTGCAATTAATTTGGAATAAATTAAAATAAACCAGTTAAAATCGCCCATCAATAAATTAACAAATTAGTACATCTGCAAATTAGTAACATCAGCAAATCAGCATATGCACATCAGCAAATTGGCACATTAGCAAATTAAAAAATCAATACCCATCAATAGAATTCACCGGCTGTTGATTTGAATCTCTGCTCTTTTTAGGCCTGAAAAAAGAAGCATCCATTTTACCAAAACGATAAGTAAGATTCAAACGGACAAAACGTATATCTCTTCTGCGACTTGTTATTTGGTAATAATCTTGCTGGATGTATTCCATCTGAATTCTTCTTGTATTAAAAATATCATTAAGAGTAAAAGAAACAGTCCAGTTTTTTACGGTTTTAGATAAGGAAAGGTCTGCACCATACACTTCAAGAATACGCCCCTGAGGTATTGGTCTTGGAGCCTCATAGTTTCCAATTAGCTGTATAGAAAGATCTTTTGGAAATCTGTAAGAAATAGTGGCTTTTGAGTTCCAGCTCATCCCATCATTGGCAGCAGATTTCCCCGCTATGCTTCCGGTATATATGTAGAAAAGGTTTGCTGAGAGGTTAATGTTAAGGTTTTTAATTTTCGTAAAAGCTAAATTAGGCTCAAAACCATAACTATAAGAGTATTCAGCATTCTCATATGAATTTATCAGAATTGTATTGGTGGAATCAGCAAAATAGGCGTAAGGACTAATAGTGTTTTGGTGATATTTCCCATAAAAAGAAGAAAGCAGGTTTATGCCCTTTGTGCGGTAATTATGGTTTAACTCAAGAATGTTTACAAATTCAGGCCTAATAAAAGGATTTCCTATTCTGAGATTGAATTTATCAGCTGAAAAAATAAATGGTGCCGACTGAAACATATTAGGCCTTGTTATCTTCCGACTTACATTAAATTGTAGCTGCTGCTTTTCACTTACAGGGTAGGATAAATTCACATTAGGAAATAATGCATAGGTAAAATCTTTTATGGAGGAAGGATAATTGTAACTGAATTTATTAGTATCGTTATAAGTTGTAAAAAAGTTAGAGGATTCCAGCCTTAATCCTGTTTGATAATTTAGTTTTCCCAACTTTGAAGAATAAGAAATATAGGCAGCAGAAACAATATCGTTTATATTGTATTTGTTTGACAGATTGGGATCGTTTAAAAATTCTCCTGAGGGGTAATGAAGTTCCTTTACAGACTGATTTGAATTTTTATTTTCCCAGTTGGATCTTAATCCAAATTCAAGTTTTGCCGTTTCTGTAATTGGATTTGTAAAATCAAAATGTGCAGTAAGAATTCTACCTTGTGTTGTTCCCTGGATCAATTGCAGCTCTCCATTGTCAATAGGATTTCCAACATTATCATAATTATTGGTTTTATTATTAGAATCTCCCTTGCCCTGACTGGCACTATAGCTAAAGTCAGCGGTATATTCCTTGCCCTGTTTTGGAAAAGTATGCCTAAAGGACAAGGTGGTGGTATAGTTTGAAAAATTTACATTCTGATCGTTAATGCGATCACTTTTAGATATCAATTCTCTATCATCTGCAAGCTGATCAATAAAGTGGTTTTCATCAAAGCCAAGCTTGCCTTCCATTGCATTTTGTGAAATGGAAATAGTATTTCTGTTATTGAGAAAATAATCAAAATTCAATCGTGCAAATTGAAATTGACGCTCAAAAACAGAAGTCCCTTCCTGGTAATTACCACCATTGTACTCCCCATTCAAAAAATTATCCCTGTAGCTGAAAAGTGGTGCTATGTTTCTTCCACTGTTAAAGTTGTAAGAAATGTTTGTAAGCCACTTGGATTCTTTCAAATTAAACATTCCCATGCCGTTGTACTGGTTATTACTTCCTATACCGCCATTTAACATACCGTTGTAACCTGGCTTTTTATCTTTCTTTAAGGTAATATTTATTATTCCCCCAGTTGCTGAGGCCTCATATTTTGCAGAAGGATTGGTAATGATTTCAATGGTATTTATCTGGTCGGCAGGAATTTGTCGCATGCTAAGCTGGGTTGGCTTTCCATCAACATAAATTATAGGAGAACTGTTACGAAGTGATATTTCATCATCTGCTCCAACAGTGACACCCGGTGCATTTTGCAATGCGTCCAGGGCAGTGCCTCCTCTTGCGCTTATGTCCTTATCCACATTGATTATCCTTTTGTCCGGCTTTAATTCAATTTGTGCCTTTTCAGCAGTAATGCTTACAGCCTGTAGCATTTGAACAGAAGGGGAAACATAAAGGTTCCCTATTTCCAGTTCCTGAGTAGAAAAATTAAGATGCACCATTTTTACCAGGGAATCAAATCCCATGGAAATCACTTTAAGCTTATATGAAGCAAGCGGAATATTGGTTAGGGTAAAATATCCATTCTCACTGCTAATGGCACCTGTAATAAGGGAATCTTTTTGTGCAGTGTATAACATCACAGAGGCATAGGGCAAAGGAGTTTTATCTGTTTGATTATAAATCCTTCCTTTGATTTTCCCGCTTGTGGCTCTTCCTCCCGGAGTACCTCCACCCGGAGATCCTTGTGCAGATACAAAAATGGCAATTAAGGCAAATAAAACTGAAGTGAATATTCTAAGCATCAAATGTTTGTAATTAAATTTTTGAAATTTTCATGAACACCTGAATTTGTTTAAATTCCTTCCAAAGCCTTGTAAATCCTCTTTTATGTACGAAAACAGAAAGGCAAAAATATCTAAAATGATAAAACATTCCTATTGATTTTGAAAATAAGCTAATTTGTTAATGTGCTAATATTCTGATGAGTTGATGAGTTGATGTGCCGATTTGTTGATGTGCTGATTTGTTGATGAGTTGTGAAGATTGCGATTTACTTGTTATTCAACTAAATCCACACGGAGTTTTTGAAATAAAAAATCAATACACTTATACAAAAATCATCAACTATTAAAAAATAAAATAAAGTTCAGATGACAATGGAAAATCTTATTTAAAATATACTATTAAAGCAGTTGGTTTAGACTCGTCAAACCAATATGATGTGGTGGGAACATTGCCTGTTATTGAAGTTTATACTATTGATAAATTAATTTATACTTCGGTAGAATTTTCAGGGGACGAATAAGTATAACAGGTTCTCTTTAGAGACATCAAACAATTACTGCATATAAAATCCTTTATTGGCACCAGTCAGAACGCAGTAATGATACAAATTTGGACTGCTTTAATAACCATTTTAGTGTTAAAAGCATTAAAGGCAATGGC
>JALYPI010000012.1 GCA_030856445.1 Bacteroidota bacterium | reverse complement strand
GCCGCAACTTAACCCCCTACTAAAAGACTTGAAAGCCCGTCATTCCGACCGTTAGGGAGGAATCTCATGACATTTACTTGACAACAGCTAAAATAAAAGTATACTATGAAAAAAATATTATTACTTGGTTCAGGTGAATTGGGAAAGGAATTTGCCATTGCTGCACACCGTTTAGGTCAATATATTATTGCAGTTGATTCCTATGATAATGCCCCGGCCATGCAAGTGGCTCATGAAAAAGAGATTATCAATATGCTGAATGGAGAAGAGCTGGATAGGATAATACAAAAGCATCAGCCGGATTTAATTGTACCAGAAATAGAAGCCATACGTACAGAGCGTTTTTTTGATTATGAAAAAATGGGTATACAGGTTGTACCAAGTGCAAAAGCGGCAAACTTTACTATGAACAGAAAAGCAATTCGCGATCTTGCTGCAAAAGAACTTGGATTTAAAACTGCTGCTTATAGCTATGCTTCATCTCTTGAGGAATTAAAAGATGCTGTAAGTAAAATCGGAATTCCTTGTGTCGTAAAACCATTAATGTCATCATCGGGCAAAGGCCAATCTTATATAAGAAAAGAACAGGACATTGAAACAGCATGGGATTATGCCTTAACAGGCGGAAGGGGAGATTATATAGAAATTATTGTTGAAGCATTTGTAAAGTTCAATTCAGAAATAACTTTGCTTACTGTGACTCAAAAAAACGGCCCAGTTTTATATTGTCCTCCTATTGGGCATAGGCAGGAAAGAGGAGATTATCGTGAGAGCTGGCAGCCAGCAGAAATCAAACAGGAACATTTAAATGAAGCACAACAAATGGCCTCTAAAATAACACAAGCTTTAACAGGGTTTGGTTTATGGGGTGTTGAATTTTTTCTGGCTGATGATGGCGTTTATTTTTCAGAATTATCCCCAAGGCCACATGATACAGGCATGGTTACACTTGCAGGTACTCAGAATTTCAATGAATTTGAATTGCATTTAAGAGCAGTTTTGGGTATTCCAATTCCTGAAATAACCCTGGAAAGAGTAGGGGCAAGTGCGGTTATTTTAGGGGATAAAGAAATTGCTTCTCCAATGTTTAAAGGATTGGAAAAAGCAGCGGTAATTAATAAAACTGATATTAAAATATTTGGAAAGCCTGTTTGCAGACCTTATAGAAGAATGGGAGTTGCCCTTGCATGGGATTCGATAGGCGTAAATGTAGAGGCTGTTAAAACAACTGCAATTAAGGCAGCTGAAAAGATTGCTATAGTATAAGAATAAGATTTTTTCTTGCTTTTTTCTCTCTACCACTATTTTAAACTCTAACTCCAATCACACAAACATCGTCTACCTGTTCCAAATCACCTTTCCAATTATTAAAACTATTGTTCAATGTCATTTTTTGCTCCTCCATTGATTTATGACATATAGAATTTAATATTTCTTTCATCATTTTATACATTAGTTTTTTACCCTTAGGCCCACCAAACTGATCAGGGAAACCATCAGTGAAAATGTAAAAATTATCCTTGTTTTTTAGTTGAATAATATGATTAGTAAAAGGCTTCATTACATTATGATATCCAATTGGTTGTTTGTCGCCTTTAATTTCATGAAATTCCTTTCCTTTTATTAGGTAAAGTGGATTGTTAGCTCCCGCAAACTGAAGTTCAAGTTCATCTTTCGGGTTGTTTTGATCAGAAGTAGTCTCAAAATTTTTAAGATTTATTCGAACAAGAGAAATGTCCATCCCGTCTTTGGATTCTCCTTCTGCTCCGGTTTGATTTAGCTCCTTTATGAACCTGTTTCTAAGTTCATCTAAAATTTGAGAGGGTGTAAGAAGTTTATCATGAGCATTGATTTCATTAAGAAAACTTGTTCCCAACAGGGTTAAAAAAGCTCCAGGAACGCCATGCCCTGTGCAATCTGCAGCAGCAAGATAAAGATGGTTGTCTTTTTCCAGCGACCAGTAAAAATCTCCGCTTACAATGTCTTTAGGCTTATAAAAGATAAAATGTTCAGGTAAATGCTTGCTTTCATGTTCCTCGCTCTTAAGTAGTGCATCTTGAATTCGTTTAGCATAATTGATGCTGTCAATTACTTCTTTGTTTTTTTCTTCAAGTGAATGATGAGCCGTTTCTACAATTTGTTTTTGAATTTCCACCTCTTTTTTTTGTGCCTCAATGTAGATATTCTGTTTTCGGGTTATTCGGTAACGATTATACATGAACCCGCCAAAAACAAATAATAAAGCCAAGCCTCCATATAAAGAATAGCTTTTGGTTTTCTCTTGCTCTATTTGTGCCTTTTGGGTCATTATTTTGGCATCACTCACTTCCTTTTCTTTAGCAGAGCGAACGCTATCGGCAGTGGCTTTTTTTTCGTATTCATATTGAATGTGTTTTTGAATTTTAGCCTTCTTATTGTCCTCACTAGCTACCATTGCTTCCCAATATTTATGTTTTTTATAATTGGAATAAGCGTCTTTATAATTTCCCAGGGCACTATCAATCTTTGAACGAGTTAAATAAGAGTCTTTCAGGTAGTAAATTGCTTCCATTTCTTCCTGTAAAGTAATAGCACTATTAATTAAACCATATGCCTTTGAAAGCTTACCTTGATTTAAATGAATAGAAGCAATAGCATGCTGATTAAAAGCCTCAATGTTTTTTAAATTTAATGACTTTGCTATTAAATTCGACTGGTTAAAATATTCAAGGGCTAAGTGAAACATACCTGCTTTGTCATTTACAGCACTAACCTCGGCCATGGAAGAATAAACAGAGCCAATATTAGTCATTTCCCCTGCCATGCCGTATTTGTCATCTAATTCCTTTTCAAGTACCAATGCTTTTTGATAATAGTCTAATGCTTTTTTATATTCTTTTTTTTCCATGTACACATTTCCGATATTTCCATAATTGCTTGCCTTCCCATTAATATCGTTGATCTTTTCAGCTAATTCAAGAGCTTTTAGGCAATATTCTAAAGACTTCTCATAATCATTTAATTCTTTATAAATAGTTCCGATACTTCCGAAATTTTTCACAATAGCTTTGGTGTTGCCTAGTTTTTCATCCATTTTCAAAGCCTTATGATAAACATCTAAAGCATTCATATAATCACTTTGCAAAATGTAGATCATTCCCATATTTCCCAAAAAGGAAGATTGTTTTGTTTGATCTCCCATTAAATAAGCAATGTCATACGCCTTTTTATAATTCTGTAAGGCCTTATTGTATTCTCCCTGGCTCCAATAAATACTTCCTAAATTATTGTATGCAGCAGCTTCGCCTTTTGGGAATTTGATTTTTTTCGCTAAGTCGACAGAATTTTGAGTGTATTTTAATGCTTTTTCGGTATCTCCATTCATAAGATACTCCCAACCTAATTGATTGGATATCTTAACTCTAATAGTATCGGCTTTTGTGGAGTTTAAAATATTTTCAAGAGAGTCGAGAACAGGAGCTTGACTAAACAAAAAAGCAGGGAAATGAAATAAAAAAAGT
Organism: Bacteroidota bacterium; assembly: GCA_030856445.1. Classification (GTDB taxonomy): domain Bacteria; phylum Bacteroidota; class Bacteroidia; order JACCXN01; family JACCXN01; genus JACCXN01. Next base: position 4,782 of record JALYPI010000012.1, on the reverse strand, counting down.
AGAATTATTAACTGAACAAAATTTATTCGCCTCATGTAAGAAGGGGTAAAAATATTTTTGCTATAAATTTATACTATCGCTTTTATTGCTGATTCTCTTTTAAAAGAATAAATACCTATTTGTAAAAGTATAATTTTTTTTCTCTTTTTTTAACTCAAATTCCATTTATGCAAAACATCATCAAAATGTTCCTTGCCTTTTTTAAAGGTTTTACATTCAGAGTTTAATACCGATGACTATTCTTAATAAATTTAATATTATGTAGAAATTTTTTTTTGATCGAATAGTTTTGGTTTTGCAGAACAATTTAGAGATTTTATAACTTTATTCAGTTTATATTTTTACTCCAATAATACAAACATCGTCTAATTGTTCAAGGTCCCCTTTCCAGTTTTCGAAACTGGAATTTAATAGCTGAGATTGTTCCTGCATAGTTTTATCCTGCATGGAAAGAAGCAATTTTTTAAAATTGGAGGATTTGTATTTCTTGCCTTGTTCCCCTCCGAATTGATCGGAATATCCATCGGTAGTAAGATATAAAGTGGTTTGTGTTTCAATGGAAATTGTGTGACTTGTAAAGGTTTTTTCTGTTGTTTGAGCGCCACCAATTGGAACTTTGTTTGCTTTAATCTCTATTAATTCATTTTTTTGAATTAAATAAAGTGGATTCATTGCACCAGAAAAATGTACCTTTTTTTCTTCTTTATCAATGACACAAAGTACCATATCCATCCCATCACGGTTAATTCCCTGTTCTTGGTTTAAAGCTTTGCGAATGTCAATATTTAATTGGGATAAAATTTCATCTGCTTTTACAATTCCTTTTTCAATAACTATATTGGTAAGGGCTGCAGAACCTACCATGCTCATAAAAGCTCCAGGAACTCCATGTCCTGTGCAATCAACTACTGCCAGGAATACTTTTCCTTCCTTTTCTGTACACCAGTAAAAGTCTCCACTTACTATGTCCCGAGGCTTAAAATTGATGAAATAATCATTTTTAAAATTGCTTTTAAATCTATCTTCAAAAGGTAAGATTGCCTGCTGAATCTGTTGTGCATAGTTAATGCTATCCGTAATATCTTTATTTTTTTCCTCCAGTTTTGCTTTTTGAAATTCTATCTCCTGTTTGCTTAAATTGATTTCTTCATTTAAAGAAGTCAATTTTCTATTGTTGTGCTGCTGATGCTTATATCCTTTAAATATAGCTGCTCCTAATAAAAGAGCTAGAAATATAATTCCAGAAAGATAATTGCGGACTGTATTCTGCTTTTTTATTTCTGCATTTTGAAGGGCTTTATCCTTGTTTAATAATTCAATTTGCTGCTCTTTTTTCTCAGTTTCATAAAGGGATTGCATTTGAACCATTTGCTTACTGTTTTCTTCATTGTAAATCGAATCATTCATTTTTAAATACAACTGAAGATTCTGATAAGCCATAGGCAGATCATTCATTTGAAAATAATAGTCTGAGAGGTGTTTATAGGAATCCTTGGTTATAGTTTTAGATCCTATTTGTTTTGCAATTGATAATATTTCTTTTTGATACTCCAGGGCTTTTAAAATGTTGCCCTTTTTAAAATAAAGTTCAGCAAGAGCATCCATTGTTATAATAATTCCATTTTTATCCTTTAATTCCTGGCGTAAAAGAAGGGAATAATCAAAATACTGTTCTGCTTTTCTAAAGTCATTCATTTTTAAATAAATACGGCCTAAATTATTGGCGCAACTAGCCATTCCCGCGTTGTTTTTTAATGCCTCAAACATTTTAAAAGATTTTTCATAATAAGCCAGAGCTTTATCCTTATCATTGAATTCTGCTTCATAAATACTAGCCATATTGTTAATCACATTGGCCATCTCGATTTTATTGTCGATTTTTTCCAGAATAACTAAAGCTTCATTATAATAAGAAAGTGCTTCATTGTATTTTCCTGTTTTTCTATAAAGTGTACCTATATTATTTAAAATCACAGCCTGATAAGGAATTAATCCTGAATTTCGGGCCATACTTAGAGCATCATAATAAGTGCTTAAAGCTTGAGGGAAATTGCCTAATAAGGTATGGTTTACGGCTATGTTTTGATAAGTTCCAATGATGCTGATGCTATCTCTGTTATTTATTTTAAGTTTTAAGCATTCATTGTAAAATTCAAGTGATTTTTTAAAATTTCCTAACTGTTTATAGGAAGCTCCAATATCACTTAAGCTTTGGATAATTCCTTTTTTATAAGCTAATTTTTTAGAAAGATCTAAGGCTTGTTGGCCATAATCAAGAGCTCGTGAAGGTTTGATAGGGCCTAATTCCCAGCAAAGATCTCCAAGCAATATTACTTTGTTTGTGTCTTCAGGGGCTTTATTTAGAAGTTTTTCAAGCGAATCTGCCACACTTCCATTTATTGAGGAGTTTATATTTTCACCAGCAGAAACGGTGAAATTGAAAAACAAAAAACAAAGGATGCAAAACAAAAACTTGCAATGGGAAAAAGTTATAGGGAATAAAAAATTCAACATTTTCAATTTTATAAATGCAATCATTTTATTTTTTTAAATTATACTCTCACTCCAATCATACAAACATCGTCAACTTGTTCTAAATCTCCTTTCCACTTTTCAAAATCGGAATTCAGTATTTCTGATTGTTCAAGCATTGGTTTGTCCTGAATAGTGAGAAGTAATTTTTTCAAGCTTGATGATTTGAATTTTTTTCCTTTCTCGCCTCCAAATTGATCTGAAAACCCATCAGTAAAAATATAAATTAAATTGCCTTTTTCAAGACTAAGAGAATGTGTTGTGAAAGGATCGTTTTTTGCGTATTTACCAATTGGCTGCTTATCTGGTTTAATTTCCAGCAATTCATTGTTTTTTATAATCCAAATGGGGTTATTTGCCCCAGCCCATAATAATTGCCATGTTGCTTGCTTGTCAGAAGATATTTGTGATAAAGTAAGAGAACATAATGAAATATCCATCCCGTCTTGAACTTCGTTTTCTGAATTTTCAAAGGTTTCCATCACAAGTTCACGCACCTTATCCAAAACTTCTCCCGGATCAGTGATTCCAAATTCTTTAACTGCCCTATTCATGGCATTGGAACAAACCACACTTACCAAAGCGCCAGGCACACCATGTCCTGTGCAATCTGCGGCAGCAAATAGGATTTTATGATTTAATGGAATATTGCCACTGCTATTCAAGTCTTGTTTTTTTAAGGCCTCCATCCAATAAAAATCTCCTGCTACAATATCTTTGGGTTTATATAGGATAAATGAATCAGGCAGATGCTCTTTCACTAATTTTTGCGAAGGCAATATAGCATCCTGAAGTCTTTTTGCATAATTGATGGAATCTAATATTTCCTTGTTTTTTTCATCCACTAAATGTTTTTGTTTTTCAACTTCTTCTTTTTGTTTTCTAATGGTTTTATTGGCTTTTTGCTTATTATTAAATGCCCTTATTGCAAACACTAAAAACAATAGGATTAAGCCTGCACCAACAAGAGCCCCATAAGTAGCCATCTTTTGTTTATCATATTTTGCTTTGGCAATTACTTTTTGAGCTTCAAATTCCGCTTTCGAAATTGCCTGCTGTTTGTCAAAATCATACTGCATTTGTTGTTGAACTATTTTTTTTGAATTTTCTTCATTAAACAGGCTGTCGCGATATAGAATGTGACTTTTGTGATTTTCATAAGCTTTTTGCCAATTTTTTGAAGCACTGTTTAGTTCAGACAAGCCACTGTAAGCATAAGATTGTCCTATTTTATATCCAAGCTCCTTTGATAATTCTAGTCCCTGTGATAAGTATAAATTGGCTTCTTTATAATTATTCATTTCAGCATATGCGAGCCCGATATTTATTAAAGAGATGGCTATGCCTTCTTTGTTTCCTAATTCTTTTTTGATTTTTAAAGAAGCAAAATAATTCTCGAGCGCCTCGGCATACCTGCCCTGGTATTCAAAGATAAGCCCTATGTTATTGTAGGAGTATGCTATTCCCTTTTCGTCTCCAAGTTTTTCCATTATACTTAAACAGGCAAAATAATTTTTTAGGGCTTCAGGATAGTTGTCCAACGATTCATAAAGATTTCCAATGTTTATGTAGGAGATTGCATTTCCTCGAATGTTTCCCTGTTCTTCCCAAATCTTTAATGCGGCAGAGTATTTTTCCAGTGCCTCTGAAAAATTACTCTGGTTTTCATAAACATTTCCTATTAATATATAAGTTTCGGCAATGCCTTCTCTGTCTTTTATTTCTTCTCTTATTTTTAATGCATCCAAAAGATTTTCTAGAGCTTCCAGATAATTTCCCTGTGACTTTTTAATAATGCCAATTGTGATTAAAGCTTTTGCTCTGCCTTTTTGGTAATTTACCTTTTCTGCTAAAACAAAAGTTTTTAATGCAAAATTCATTGCAGATTGAAAATCACCTATGTTATAATACTCCACACATAAGTTGTTTAGGATGTTTATCCGAGAAGTATCATTGCTTTCTACTGTTAAAAGGATTTTAAGAGAATCAATTTCGTTTTGTTGTGCAAATGCTTTTTCAAAATCATTGAAAAAGAAGATGGTCAACAAAACAAGAAAAGGTATTTTATTTTGCATTAAGTTTTACTTATTAAAATTTTCTTTTTGTTCTTTTTCAAGATACTTTGGGTCAGCGTTAAAAGTTGGGGATTAACCTAAAAAAGGATAATTTTGAATCAAAAAAATTATCGAAGCAATAGACATTAAGTTAATACATCATTTGTTTCCATCTGAATTGATGGATTATTTTATG
>JALYPI010000008.1 GCA_030856445.1 Bacteroidota bacterium | reverse complement strand
TTATCCATAGCTGATTGGATTTGACCTGATAATTGCTCTTCTGGAAGAAAGATATTTCCACCAAAATTCGAATTTGCAGTATCCCTATTCATAAGAGCATAATTTATTTTCAAGGCAAAAATCAAATCTCTGAATCTGTAATCAACAAAACCAACTACTTCTTTAAATCCAGCTCCTAAAGGATGTGCTAATGCCTGATTATAATGTGCGTAATTTTGTATTGGATTCTGAAAAGCATAAGTATAAGGTTCAACTGAATTAAATTCAGCCTGTAAATGCAGATTTTTAATTGTTAAAAAATCAAAAGTTTTAAGTCCAGCCTGCCAACCATACCTGCCTTTTTTTAGCCCATCTGACAAGAACTGCCCATAGAGCGTGGTTTTTTTTAGCAGCTTATATTTAATATTTATTCCTGTAAAAGTATTATTTGATGTGTCATTTAATAGCAATGTTGTATTTATAAGCATAATTGGATTATAAAAAAGCGGGTTTACTTTTTTAGGATAGTTGTTGTCAGATGCTTTCCAAATTATTCCTTCAAAAAAACCAAATTGCAACCTTTGGGTAACATTCCAACTTAGAAAATGGAAAGTCCCCTGTTTTCTTACAAACAATTCTTCCCGCTGAGCATGGGTATTCATTCGAATCAGGGTTTGTAAAGAGGTATAAATGTTTGTATAATTAAATCGGTTTTTTAAAAAAGTTGTATTGATCTTCAAATAAGGATAAACAAAAGAATTATCAGAAAGAAGTAAGGAGCGATACCCTTCTCCAATAAAATTTTTACCGTGTCCAAACTGAAGGGAAATATTTTTTATAGGGGAGTATGAAAGGTAGCCTGAAGCCCAGGCATAATCATAACCTGTTTTTTTAAAATCTTTTACCCTGCCCTGCCCTGGCACCACTCCCCATTCCTGTACATATTCATCTAAATAATTAACAAAAAAAGATTGATTTTCAAGAAATATCGTTTCAAACGAAAACTTATTGGTAATATCCCCCCTGGCTCTTATTCCTCTTGTATTAGTGTAAAACCTGGTAGTATCTGCTCTCAAAGAATTATCTAAATTATCCTGGTACAACGAAAAATCAAAAAGTGGATCAATTTGAAGTTTAAAATCACCTGTGTCGATGTTTATTAAACTTTCATACTTCATTTTCCTTATAAACCCTGATTGATATTGCCTTCTATTTTGAATTTCATCTTCAATTTGAGAAATGGAATCGTAATTTATGTTTGATTCAATATAAGGCTTTACAGCAGAATGTGTATTGTTACCGGGATGGGCAAGATGCTTTTCAATATTTAAAAGAAAAGATCTGTTCAAGGGCAAATTCTTTTGCTGAGCTATTCCAATTAAAGGAAATATCAATAAAAGAAAAACAGTTCCAAAAAACCTCAAGCAACTAAAAATCATTGTCTTTTATTAGGAATTAAAAACATTTAGAGCTTCAACTTCTTTATAAACTGATTCCACGCCTTCTTCTAATCCTATTCTGTGCTTCCAACCCATGTTATGAAGTTTAGTTACATCCATTAATTTTCTTGGAGTGCCATCAGGTTTACTTGGATCAAATTTAATTTCTCCTGAAAAACCGGTTATATCCTTAACCAATAAGGCAAGATTTTTAATTGTTATATCTTTTCCGGTACCTACATTAATCATTTCAGGTTCATTGTAATTTTCCATAAGGAAAAAACAAGCATCTGCAAGATCATCAACATGAAGAAATTCCCTTAAAGGAGTACCAGTTCCCCAAATCTCTACTTCTCCTTTATTTTCGATTTTAGCAGAATGGAATTTTCTGATTAATGCGGGCAAAACATGAGAGTTTTTTAAATCATAATTGTCATTAGGCCCATATAAATTAGTAGGCATAACGCTGATAAAATTGCAATCATATTGGCTTCTGTATGTTTCACACATTTTTATGCCGGCAATTTTTGCAATTGCATAAGGTTCATTAGTTGCTTCAAGTGTCCCGGTTAACAAGTATTCTTCCTTAAGAGGTTGAGGGGCAAGCTTTGGATAAATACAAGAAGAGCCTAAAAAAAGAAGTTTTTTTACTTTATTTATATAAGAAGCATGAATTACATTATTCTGAATTTGCAAATTATCATATAGAAATTCTCCTCTATATAAATTATTTGCCATAATACCGCCTACTTTGGCTGCTGCAAGAAAAACATAATCAGGGGAGTTTTGTTCGAAAAAATCAAACACAGCTTGTTGATTTCTTAGGTCCAACTCATGTGATGTACGGGTAATAATGTGATTATATCCTGATGTTTTTAGTTTTCTCACAATTGCTGAACCAACCATTCCTCTATGGCCTGCAACATAAATTTTTGCTTCTTTTTCCAATTTACTTTTCTTAACCTATTTCTTATTCATAAGAATTTAAAACTTTGTGCCCACCTTCCATAAGGTATTTATCCCTTTTGAAAAGTTCCAAATCTGAAAGCACCATTTCCTTTACAAGTTGTTCAACTGTTGTTTCCGGCTCCCAGCCCATTTCTATTTTCGCCTTTGTGTAATCTCCTACAAGCAATTCAACTTCAGTAGGCCTGAAATATTTAGGATCTATTTCAACTATTACTTTCCCAGTAACGCTGTTTATCCCTTTTTCATCAACCCCATTTCCTTCCCACTTAATACTTATATCCAAGTGTTCAAAAGCCATTTCTATAAATTTTCTCACTGAGACTTTTCTACCAGTTGCAAGCACATAATCATCCGCCACGTCTTGCTGGAGCATCAACCACATACCCTTTACGTAATCCCTGGCATGACCCCAATCCCTTTCGGCATCAAGATTCCCCAGGAACACTTTCTCTTGTAGCCCTAATTTTATTCGGGCTGCAGCTCTTGTAATTTTTCTGGTAACAAAAGTTTCGCCTCTTAAGGGGCTCTCATGGTTAAATAAAATTCCGTTACAGGCATACATGTTATATGCCTCCCTATAATTTTTTACTATCCAAAAAGCATACAACTTTGCTACTCCATAAGGGCTTCTTGGATAAAAAGGAGTGGTTTCTCTTTGAGGAACTTCCTGAACTTTTCCATATAATTCAGAAGTAGATGCCTGATAAAACTTTGTTTTATTTTCTAATCCTAGTATACGCATTGCTTCAAGTAAACGTAAAGTTCCTAATGCATCAGAATTAGCAGTATATTCAGGAGTTTCAAAAGAAACCTTAACATGAGACTGTGCAGCAAGATTATAAATTTCATCAGGCTGTACTTCTTGAACAATCCTTATAATATTTGTTGAATCAGTTAAGTCCCCATAATGCAGTGTAAAATTTACTTTTTCTTCATGAGGATCTTTATACAAATGATCAATTCTGTCCGTATTAAAAAGGGAACTTCTTCTTTTAATACCATGAACAATATATCCTTTTGAAAGTAATAGTTCACTTAAATAAGCACCATCTTGTCCGGTAACTCCTGTAATTAATGCGACTTTTTTCTTTGACATTTTTCCTTTGATTTATATTAATATCCTGCTTTTGAAGAACCTATATTTTCAACAGGATGCCAGGTTGTTTTAATTTCAAGAGTATCTAAAATAAAGTAAGGGCTTTGGGCCTCTTGTTTATTCCAATCTAATTTATCATAAATAAAAACCCTTTTCATATTGTTAACGGCTGTTTGCTGAATAACTTTTATTTCTTCTTTATTAACCCTTGCATAAACCACCGCGTTCACATCCATGTGTGAAGAAAAATGAGTAAACAACTCACTGCTCTTCCCTGTTAATATATTTACAACACCTCCAGGCACATCAGAGGAGTTTAAGACCTCAGCAAATGAAACAGCACTTAATGGATTTTTTTCAGAAGCAAGAACTACGCAGGTATTACCCCCAGCAATTACAGGAGCAATAACTGAAACAAGCCCCAGTAAAGAAGTTTCTTCAGGAGCAACAATTGAAACAACACCAGTTGGTTCAGGAACAGAAAAATTAAAATGAGAAGAAGCAACAGGATTCACCGAACTATAAATTTGTGTAAACTTATCACACCATCCAGCATAATAAACAAGCCTGTCAATGGCAAGCTCAACCTCTGCTTGGGCTGATTTAACTGTTTCTCCCTGGAGAATAATTTCAGAAACAAATTGTTCTTTTCTGCTTTCCAGCATTTCAGCAATTCTATATAAAATCTGGCTACGATTAAAGGCAGCTCTGTTACTCCAGTCTCCAAAAGCTTTACGGGCTTCAACTACTGCATTTCTAAAATCCTTTCTTGAGGAAAGACAAACATTTGCTATATGTTTTCCTTTTTTGTTATCAAGAGGATAAAATCTTCCTGATTCAGTTCTGGGAAATTTACCCCCAATGTATATTTTATATGTTTTTAATACTTCCAATCGCGTCATAACTGTTTTTCAGTAAATAGATAATTTTAAAGTTAAATAAATGGTCTTTCTTTTAAAAAAAGTAAACAGAACACTTATTTATTGTTTTTTATTCATTAACCCAAAAGGGTTCTATTAACAATGCATTAAAGCATTTGATAAATACTAGTTGAATTTCAAATAAGCCATTAATCCATGCAATCCACCTTCTCTGCCAAATCCACTTTCTTTATAACCACCGAAAGGAGAAACAGGATCAAATTTATTGTAAGTATTTGCCCACACTACTCCCGCTCTTAATTTACTGGTAAGATTAAAAATCTTTGATCCTTTATCTGTCCACACGCCCGCAGAAAGGCCATAAGGAGTATTATTTGCTTTTTCAATTACTTCTTCAATAGTTCTAAAAGTCTGGACTGCCAATACAGGTCCAAAAATTTCCTCCTGCACTATTCTATGTGACTGACTAGCATTTAAAAATAATGTCGGTTTACAAAAATATCCTTTCTTTGGCATTTGACAGGAAGGCTGATAAAGTTCAGCACCTTCCTCTTTTCCGATTTTCAGATATTTATTGATTGTATTGAGTTGCTCTTTAGAATTAATAGCTCCTATATCGGTGTTTTTATCCATAGGATTACCCACAATCAGGGTATTCATCCTGTCCTTTAATTTTTGAATTACTTTATCTGCTATATTTTCCTGTACAAACAATCTTGAACCGGCACAACATACATGTCCCTGATTAAAGAAAATTCCATTAATAATGCCTTCAACAGCCTGATCAAGGGGAGCATCATCAAAAATAATATTTGCTGCTTTTCCTCCCAACTCCATTGTTGATTTTTTACCTGTTCCTGCGATGGCTTTTTGAATTATTTTACCTACATCGGTTGAACCGGTAAACGCAATTTTATCAATTCCTGGATGATTCACAAGAGCCGCTCCGGTTTTACCTGCTCCGGTTATAATATTAACTACGCCATCTGGCAAACCTGATTCCTGTATAATTTCGGCTAAAAACAGAGCTGTTAATGGTGTAGTTTCAGCTGGTTTTAGAACCACTGTATTTCCAGTTGCAAGTGCGGGAGCAATTTTCCAGGCTGCCATTAAAAGAGGAAAATTCCAAGGAATAATTTGTCCTGCAACTCCTATTGACTTAGGATTTTTTCCAGGAAAAGCATATTCCAGCTTGTCAGCCCAGCCAGCATAATAAAAAAAATGGTTTGCAGCTAAAGGGATATCCATATCTCTTGATTCCCTTATTGTTTTTCCCCCATCCAAACTTTCAATTACAGATAACTCCCTTGCTCTTTCCTGAATAATACGCGCAATTCGAAAAATATATTTGGCTCTTTCCTTAGCAGGCATTTTACTCCATACTTTATCATAAGCATTTCGAGCTGCCTTAACAGCTTTATCTACATCTTCTTCAGTAGCTTCTGCAACCTCAGTTAATTTTTCTTCAGTGGCAGGATTTATAGTTGCAAAGTATTTTCCTTTGACTGGTTTTACAAATTTCCCATTAATGAAAAGTTGATACTGCTTTTTGATCTTAACATGATCTGTACTCTCTGGAGCTGGTTCATAAGCCCATGATGAAGTAAAGTCCAATTGAGGTTTTTTGCTCATTTTTTATTTTTTATTTTTTTACCCTTTTAATTTGAGAATTTTAAATTAAAAGTGAATTTTTATTCAAAAGAAATGAAATTCAGTTAAGACATTTTAAAAGATTAATCCTTTGAAAAATAATCTCCGCTTTGATAAACTCCTGTTTCTTCTTTTACCAATTGCATTAATATATCATTTGCCAAACTGCTTGCTCCAAAACGGAACCATTCATTGGAAAGCCATGCATTCCCCAGGGTTTCTTTTACCATTACAAGATTTTGCAAAGCTGCTTTAGCAGTAGAGATACCACCTGCAGGCTTCATTCCAACCATTTTCCCTGTTGAATAATAAAAATCCCTTATTGCCTCAAGCATTACCAAAGTCACAGGCATAGTAGCTGCGGGCGAAATTTTTCCGGTAGATGTTTTTATAAAATCTGCTCCTGCATACATGGCAATTTCACTGGCTTTCCTCACATTATCCAAAGTACTTAGTTCACCAGTTTCAAGAATTACTTTTAATCTTGCCTTTCCACAAGCTTCTTTAATTGATACAATTTCATCAAAAACAAAATTATAATTCCCTTTTAAAAACTCCCCTCTGGATATTACCATATCAATTTCATCTGCACCATTATCAACAGCATATTTTGTATCAGAAAGTTTAATTTCCCTGGTAGATTGTCCAGAAGGAAAGGCTGTAGCTACAGAAGCAACTTTTATTGAAGTACCCTTCAAAGCATCTTTGGCAATTTTAACAAAAGTTGGATAAACGCAAACTGCTGCTACGGTTGGAATATTGAGCATGGAATCATGCATATGGGCAGCTTTATAACACATTTGTCTCACTTTTCCTTCAGTATCTTTACCCTCTAATGTGGTAAGATCTATCATATTCAATGCAAGTTTTAATCCTGCAACCTTTGATGATTTTTTAATGCTTCTAGTATTAAACCTGGCCACCCTTTCTTCTACACCTACCTGATCTATACTTTGAGACTTGGTAAAATCCAGCATTTCAACAATCATTTGCTTGTTTGTTTTCATTTTTAATTTTATTCAGGTGGAAAGATAGGGAATTTAGAAATAAATTCGTTTAAAGAAACCTATGAAAACACAAAAAAGATCATAAATTGTTTAGAAAATTATAAAAAAATGCCCGATCTGATTTCTGACCGAGCATTTTACTCCTAATTTAATATAAATTACTTCAAACTAAATATAATTGGCAGGGTTTGATAAACAGGTACCGGAATATTTCGTTGTTTGCCCGGTTGCCAGTTTGGCATTAACTTTATAACTCTTAAAGCTTCTTTCTGAAATTCAATCTCTCCTCCTGTATATTGTTCTATTCTTACACTTCCATCAGTTTCAATTACAAATTGAACAAATACTGTAACAGTCTTTTTTTCCTGTTTCTGCTGTTCAGGATATTTTAAATTTTTATTTAAAAACCTATGCAAAGCTTCTATTCCTCCTGTAAATTCAGGCATTTGTTCAACAACAACAAAAACCTCAGGCTTAGGAGCTGGAGAAGTATATAAAATATCATCCGGAGTTTTTAAATCAACTACACTATCAGGTTCATCAACTATTTCATCCCTGATTAAGGGTTCATTACCAGGAACTACTTTAACAATCTCTTTTAAAATTTGCTTTGGTTTAGGAGCAGCAGGGGGTTTAATCTCTGGCAAAATTACAAAGTAATCATCCTCAAATGGGAAATAACATCCAGGCTCAAGTTTAGGATTATAATAACTTCTCCATTCAAATGCAATGAATACAAAACTTAGTGAAATAATCAGCCCGATTTGAAAAAAGATAAGTCTTTTCTTTTCAAGGTCTTTTGAAGATTTTTTCTTGATTTCCATATATCTGATTTATTTAGGGGTTACAAATTAAAGACGCAGCTAAAGC
>JALYPI010000303.1 GCA_030856445.1 Bacteroidota bacterium | reverse complement strand
GGGTTAAGATGCGGCAAAGCCGCATCTTAACCCCTCCCTCTCATTGATATAACTGAATCCCTTGTCATTCCGAATGGAGCGTAGCGAAATGAGGAATCTCTATCCTTTTCCCTGGACAACAGTGATTTTTTTAATAACATTGATTGTTTTTCTACCTATTATAAAAATAATAATTCATATTTATATTGTAACTCTGATGAAATTTTATAAATTGCAACAAAAATAAGGGTTAGTCCCTATTAATTGCTATTAAAATGCGCCTGTTAATTGTAATACTTTTTTTTCAAGTTCCTTTATTTCTTAAAGCCCAAGAACTAAAGAATGTGCTTATTGAGGATACTTATCTAAAAACAGCTAATTTGAGTCGTTCAGCATTTGATATCTCTAAAAGGATTTATTTTGCCGACAAGCCTGCCCTTAAAAATTCATTGTCAGACAGTTTATTAATTATACTTGAAGAAGTTGTTTTTAATACTGGAATATTACTGAAGGATGTAAATGTTCAAAAAAAAGTAAAGTCTGTTTTAGAGGATGTAAATAAAAAAACAGTTTCCTATACAGGAAAAGTAAAGGACATTAAAAAGGAATCAAGCCTTGAGGGTAAAGATGCGATTACTGAAAAAATTATCTTTTACTGTGGATCTATGGTTGTAAATTCATATTATGCATATCTTACAATTACTGATAACAATCCAAATTTAAAAGGTAAACTTCCTAAGAATACCAATTTAAATGACACACTTGAGCTTTTGAATGCAGACAAGGCAACAAATTTTCTTTTCATGAAAGAATATATAAACCATAATAGTATGCTTGCCTTTCAGATAAGAGATCTGCAAAAATATTTAGCCACAACAATGCCTAAGGAGGAGAGAGAACTTTTAGAAAAGGAATATGAATTGCTAAAGGCAGAAAAAGTAAAAAATGATCACCTTCTTTTACTCACTGTAGTACGATTGAACCAAACACGTGAAAAAATAATCCACACCATAATTGAAGGTTATGATATGCATGAGGATTTTAAAATGTACGATAAAAACAAAGATGGAAAAATAAATTTAGACGAGATTTATTCGGCAATTGATCTTTTTTTGGAGGGAAAAACAGATTTAGAACCTGAAATGATTTATGCACTTATTGATTTTTATTTTGAAGCTGAATGAAAAATCATAGCAGTTTGAGTTCAACAACTTGAAAACAAAAAATTATTTCCATTCAAAAGTTTCCATTATTTGATAAATGTCTTTACGAATAAATTCTAAAACCGGGGCAAGGGAATCCTGATTAGGAGCAGTGTTGAAATAAAGTGCTCCTCTTACAAAATGATTAGTACTGTCGGTTACATAAAACTGAATATTTGTAGCAGCCTCTCCTTTTATATCATACAAAAGGCCATAAGTGCGGGCAGAATCATTAATAAAAAGATTCTCTCTGATATCAGTTGCTTTGGCAGTATGTTTATAGGTTAAAACCCTTGAGTCTTCAATAAATTTCCCAAGATCGTTGTTTAATGCCTTATAACTTAAATGTATTCTTGCGTTATAATTTGGAAAATCAATATTCATCCAACAAGGTTCTGCTACAGGGCGACTGTCATCCAACGCTTTGGCGTATACTGGTACATCAAATGAAAAAGGACATTGAGTCTGTAGTCTCTGATATTCTTTTTCAGGTAAATCTATACGGAAAAATGCGCGTGGCTTTGGTGCATAATCCTGCTCACAACCCTGTATAAAAAGAGTTAATGCAATTACAAGCAAAGCAATTGTTTTGTAATTATTTTTCATTTTCGGCTTTATCCTGTTCAATGGTTACTTTAACGGTTTTAATTCTTCTGGAATCAACCGACTCAATTTTAAACGTAAAGTTGTTGAATTTTATTTGAGCACCTTTTTCAGGAAATTTCCCTTCTCTTTCTAAAATAAAGCCGGCAAGGGTGTCTGCTTCCCCTTTAGCCTTTTCAAATTCTTCCCCATCAATATTCAAAACTCTATAAAGATCGTTTAATGCAGTTTTCCCTTCAAAAATATAGTTCGATTCATCCAGTTTGGAAAATACCAGTTCTTCCTCATCAAATTCATCACTTATTTCTCCCACAATTTCCTCCATAATATCTTCCAAAGTAACAATTCCTGAAGAGCCCCCATACTCATCTATAACTACTGCAAGGTGGACCTTTTTGTGTTGAAATTCTTTTAAAAGATCATCAATTTTTTTATTCTCAGGAACAAAAATTGGAGGTCTTAATAATTTTTGCCACTCAAAATCTGTATCCTCATTAAGGTAAGGCAGCAAATCTTTTATATACAAAATTCCTGCTATATGATCAAAGTTCTCTTTAAAAACAGGTACTCTGGAAAAGCCCAGTTCTACTATATTGTTCAATAAAGTTTTATAATCAATTTCATAATCAAAAGCGGAAACATTAACCCTTGATTTCATTATTTGTTTCACATCAGTATTTCCGAATTTTACAATCCCTTTTAATATCTGCTGTTCATTTCCTGAAATGTCCTCTGTTGTGGTTAAGTCTAATGCATGAGATAAATCACTAACTGAAATTGTATGTCCTTTTTTTACAATTCTTTTATCAATTAGTTTTAAAGATGCTACAAGAATAGAGCTAAGAGGTTTGAAAATCCGAAGCATAACAAAAGTAGGATAGGCCATGAATTTAGCCAGGACTCTTTGGTATGTTGTAGCATATATTTTTGGAATAACCTCTCCCAATAAAAGAATAAGAAATGTTACTATAAGCACTTGTAAAGCAAATAGGGTAATAGGATCGGTTATCATGTAAAATAAACGATCGGTAAGAATTGTGGATATAACTACAATACTTACATTAATAAAGTTATTTGCAATAAGGATAGTTGCAAGCAACCTTTTAGGTTTCTCTAATAATAGCAGAACCATTTTTGAAGAATTATCAGAGGAGGATTTTAATTCTTCTATATCTCCCGGAGTAAGAGAGAAATAAGCCACCTCTGAACCTGATACAAGTCCTGATAATAAAAGCAATAAAAGCATTGCTATACTTCCCGAAAGAAAGTAAGGATCAATGCTTGAATCGCTTAATAATGTTAAAAATAATTCCAGTCCGCTCTGTTCGTCCAATTTTTAAAAATAATGAGAGAGAAAAAACTCCTCGAATTAATCAGAGCAAATATACTTAAAAAGGTAAGTCATCAACAGCTTCTTCCGCAGAAGCTGTAACTTTTTCTATTTGATTTGAATTATTCGTGTTTGAATTGTGTTCTTCTCTTTTGTTTAACATAGTAAGGTTATCTCCGATAACTTCTGTAATATATCTCTTATTACCTTCCTTGTCTTCCCATGAACGTGATTTGATTTTTCCTTCAATGTATACTGTTGCTCCTTTTTTTAGAAATTTTTCAGCAATCTCTGCCAAACCTCTCCAAAGAACAACATTATGCCATTCAGTTTGATCAATTTTGTTTCCGTTCTTGTCTTTAATGGTTTCTGATGTTGCTAATGGGAATTTTGCAACTGCTATTCCGCCATCAAGATATCTTACTTCAGGATCTTTTCCTAAGTTACCAACTAAAATTACTTTGTTAATGCCAGCCATATAAAAAATTAGTTAAAGGTTAATATTGTTTCTACAAAAATATAAAAAATATCGATAGTCGCAAATTTTCCATCAGGTAGTGGAGTTATCTTTGTTTTTTAAATATTTGTCAATCAATCTAGGTATTGCATGTTGTTTAAATGATTGAATACGAATGTATTTTGAATTTTTTTCTGTTTTTTTGAACCCGGTAATTTCAATTTCATAAAAGGTTGCATATATGATTTGATGACTAAGTACATGCTTGTATTCAATTGACACGTTTTTGCATTCCCAACTATTTCCTGCTATTTCTTTTAATAATGAATTTTTTAAAATCCCCGAAGGCTGCTCTCTAACTACAGATTCAATTAAAGGGAATTCGTATAAATTTTGCCATATATCATTATCAGTTCTTTTTTGCATATAAATATGGTTATTGTACTTTATATACAAGTAATTAAAATACCTTGGTTTTTGTTTGATTTTTTTGTTTTTAAAAGGAAGTAAACCAATTGAGTTGTTTTTTAATGCTAAACAATTCTCTGAAAATGGGCATGAATTACACAAAGGTAGTTTGGGCAAACATATTGTTGCCCCAAATTCCATAACAGCCTGATTAAATAAAGCTGGTTGCTTTTTATCAATGAGTTCTGAGGCTAATTCAAGAAATTCTTTTTTTCCTTTTAAGGAATCAATAGGAGTGTTTATAGAAAACACTCTGGATAAAAATCTAAAAACATTTCCATCTACTACAGGATAAGGCAGGTCAAATGCAAAGGAAGCGATTGCTGCGGCAGTGTAGTCTCCCACCCCTTTTAATTTCTTTAAATTCTCGTAATTATTGGGAAAAACTCCGTCCAGGTCGTTTTTGATGGTTTTAGCTGTAAAATGAAGATTCCTTGCCCTGGAATAGTAGCCCAGGCCCTGCCATAACTTTAGAATATTATCCTCTTTAGCATCAGCAAGTTCATTTATCGTAGGATATTTAACAATGAAATTCAAATAATAGGGGAGTCCCTGATCTACTCTTGTTTGTTGTAGAATAATTTCTGAAAGCCATATAAAATAAGGATTTTTGGTGTTTCTCCAGGGCAAATCCCTTTTGTTTTGTAAATACCAGTTAATTAATAGGGCTGTAAAGTCCATTGGGCAAGAGTTATGTTTAAAAATGTAAAAGTAAAAAATTATTTTTTTGTTTGATTTTTTAAAATTATCTTTGCAGCCCTTAAAACAAATAGGATTAAGATATTAACATAAGTAAACAATAAATTTAATTTTTAAGCATCATGACAAAAGCGGATTTAGTAGCAGAAATTTCTGAAAAAACCGGAATAGAAAAAATAGCAGTACAGACAACAGTAGAAGCTTTTATGAAGTCTATTAAAACTTCACTTGAAAAAGAAAGAAATGTTTATTTAAGAGGATTTGGAAGTTTTATTGTTAAAAAAAGAGCAGAAAAAACAGGTCGTAATATTTCAAAAAACACAACTATAATTATTCCAGCTCATAACATTCCTTCTTTTAAGCCTGCAAAATCTTTTGTTGAAAAAATTAAGAAAAACGTAAAAGTTTCTAAATAAAACAGTTTGAATAAAATACAGTTGATTGTTCTTTCGGGAGCAATATTAATTTTCGTTCTTATATTTTTTGCACCTAAATCAAACCCATTTGGGAAAGAAGAAAAGGTTGCAGTTGTAGATCACGATCTTGAAACACATTTTGCGGATTTTAAAGAGGATTTGCAAGCTGATCAGCGTGAGATGACAGTTGCTCTGGAGCAGTCTTTATCAATAGCTAAGGGTGAAAATAGACTTGTAGTATTGGATTCCTTGGTTCATTTGTGGGAGTTAAATAAAAATCCTGCTGCTGCAGCGATTTATGCTCTTCAAAAAGCTGAAATTGCTTCCTCCTTAGAGAATTGGCTAGGTGCTGCTGAACGCTTTTTTTATGCTGCAAGGTTTGCTGATAATCATTTAAAACATCATGTTTATAACCAAGCAATAAGAAGTTATGAAGAAGTTTTAAAATTGCAGCCTGAAAATGTTGACGCAAAAATCAACTTAGCGGTTTGTTATGTTGAGAATTCTGTTGATCCAATGAAAGGCATTGGTTTATTAAGAGAAGTACTTGCTAATGACTCTTTAAATGTAAAGGCTCATCTGAACTTAGGGTATTTTTCCGTAAAATCAGGACAATTTGACAAAGCAATTGAGCGTTTTGAAAAAGTAATTGAAATTAATCCTGATTATGTTGAAGCATATCTTTATTTAGGAGATGTGTATGAAACAAAAGGAGATAATGAAAAAGCAATAAAATATTACGAAAAGTACAAAGATGAGGTTAAAAACCCTTCATTAAGTGCCGAAATAGGAAATTACATAGAAAAATTAAAATAATATTAACTAATAAATTATTATCATGCCAAGCGGAAAGAAGAGAAAAAGACATAAAATGGCAACGCACAAGCGTAAAAAACGCCTAAGAAAAAACAGGCATAAGAAAAAGAAATAATTCTTTTTCTTTAACTAGATCAGTAAGTGATTTCTTTTAATGAATTCATTTCCTGAACTTACCATAATGGTCATTAAAGGTAAGCCCATTGGTTTTAGTAAAGCCATGGGCTATCTGTATTTAATTTAAAATAATTTGTGTGAATAATGAATTAGTAATTAATTCCTCACCCAATGAAGTTGTTATATCCCTTCTTGAAAATAAAAGGTTAGTTGAGCTTCATAAAGAAAAGCGCAACAATGCCTTTTCTGTAGGGGATATTTATTTGGGTAAGGTAAAAAAGGTCATGACTGGCCTTAATGCCGCATTTGTAGATGTCGGTTATGAAAAGGACGCATTTTTACACTATCTTGATCTTGGTCCACAAGTTCAGTCACTTTTCAAATTTGTTAAAAATGCAAGGAGTGGAAAGCAAAATCATTCTTCCTTATTGTATTTTAAAGGCGAAGAAGACATCAGTAAAACTGGGAAAATCAATCAAATAGTTCAAAGCGGACAGGAAATAATGGTTCAGATAGCAAAAGAACCAATTTCAACTAAAGGCCCAAGAATTAGTTCTGAAATTTCTCTCCCGGGAAGATATATTGTTCTAGTCCCTTTTTCTGACAGGATTTCTGTTTCTCAAAAAATAAAAGATTCAGAAGAAAAAGAAAGATTAAAAAATCTTATTAAAAGCATTAAACCCAAAAATTTTGGTGTTATTATCAGGACTGTAGCTGAAAATAAAAAGGTTGCTGAGCTGGATGCTGATATAAAAGATTTAATGGATAAATGGAATGCGAGTTTTGAAGAATTAAAAACGGCAAAAGCTCCACAGAAATTACTTGGGGAATTGGATAGAACTTCCGCATTTTTGAGAGATATGCTTAATGCCTCTTTTAATAATATCCATGTTGATGATCCGGCACTTTATGAAGAAATGAAATCATATTTGCAAACCATAGCTCCTGAAAAAGAGAAAATTGTGAAACTGTATAAAGGTGATTTGCCAATTTTTGAATCTTTTGGAATTGAGAAACAAATTAAAGGGCTTTTTGGGAAGACCGTAAATTTGAAAAGCGGTGCTTATCTTATTATTGAACATACAGAGGCATTGCATGTTATTGATGTAAATAGCGGAAACAGGGCCAAATCAGAAACCAGCCAGGAGGGAAATGCACTAGATGTTAATTTAGAAGCAGCCACAGAAATTGCCCGTCAGCTAAGGTTAAGGGATATGGGAGGTATCATTGTGGTTGATTTTATTGACTTGCATGATGCAGCTAACCGTAAATTGCTCTACCAAAAGATGAAGGATGAAATGGCATTGGATAAAGCCAAGCATACCGTTCTTCCTCCAAGTAAATTCGGCTTAATTCAAATTACCCGCCAAAGAGTAAGGCCAGAAATGGATATTAAAACAACAGAAAAATGTCCTGCTTGCGGTGGAACGGGAGAGGTTCAGGCTAGTATACTGTTGGTTGATGAGATTGAAAATAATTTAAGGTATATTATTCAAGAGCAGAATGAAAAAAATCTTTCCCTTGGAGTTCATCCCTATATTGAGGCTTATTTAACAAAAGGAATTTTTAATTACCAGTTAAAATGGTTTTTCAAATATAAAAGATGGATAAAAATTAAACCCGTAAATGCATATCATTTTATTGAATATCATTTTTTTAATTCAGCAAACGAGGAATTTATAAAATAAGATTAAAAAACAAAAGGGGCATTTGCCCCTTTTGTTTTTTAATCTTATTTAGTTTTTTATTTTGAAAATGTTTTAATGTGTTCGTAAGCACTTTTTATTTCAGAAAGTTGTCTTTCAAGAATGCTTCTTAAATCCATTGGGATATCTTCATCTAATTCTTCTTCATAATTCCTTATAGCAGATTCTTCTCCTGTAATACTTGCATTAACCAATGATTCACGGCTTCCATCAGTTAAGGCCGCTTTCATGTCCATCCATACTCTCCAGGCGTCTCCGATAACTCTAGTTCCAACTTCTTCAGCCGAAGCTTTGTCACTGAATGGAAGTAATTCCTGCTCGAATTTTTTGGTTTGTTGTGAGTATTTTTCAAATACTGATTTTAACTCTGCATCTTTTACGTTTTCAGCTGCATTTTTGTAACCTTCAATCCTCTCATTACATACCTCAAGTAAATGATTGACATCTGATTGAACTTCTTTTTGATTTTTCATGATAATAATTTTTTGGTTTGTAAATAGAAATCTTTATTCTGTTGAAAATATCGATCCAAAATTCATACTATACTAGCCTGTTTTTAATTAAAACTTTGCTGTATTTGACTCTTACCCCAAAATGGCAGGTAATAATTCAGAAAAAGTCACTAAATCATAGCTGTAAAATGCTTGTTTTTGATGATTTAATTTCCCTTTTTGGGTATTTTATTCCTAATGAAAGATTACAAAATAAAATTTATGTAGTTTTGTTTAAAGACTTTAATTTATATACCAAATATTTGACAATTGCCGTCAAATCCAAGATGATGCTTATTTGTAAAATAAAATTTTTGTTTTTTTTGACAAGTATTATCCTTTTGTCATCTATTGGCTATTCCCAAAACGAATTGGCTTTGGATAGCTTAACAAAAAAATTAAGTGTTTCAATTGAGGATACCAATAAAGTTAACCTACTTAACAAAATTAGTTGGGAGTACCGTAACTCAGATTTGGTAAAGGCCAAAGAGTATTCAATTCAGGCTTTAGATTTAGCTGAAAAATTGAATTTTTTAAAAGGCAAATCTGCCAGCTATAATAATATTGGCAATGTATATTATATTCAAGGGAGCTATTCTCTAGCCTTGGAATATTATTTAAAAGCACTTAAGTCAGTAGAGTTATTAAAGGATCAAAAAGGAATTGCAAATTCTCTTATGGGTCTTGGGAATATTTATTATGCCCAAAAGAATTATGAACTTGCCCTTGATTATCAATTAAGATCTTTAAAAATCAGGGAGACTTTAGATGATCAGGAAGGAATCAGTAGTTGTTATAATAATTTAGGTGTCATATATATTAGCATGGGTAAATATGAACAAGCCCTGGAATTCCAGTTTAATGCCCTTAGCATAAAAGAAAAATTGGGAGATAAAAAGGCCATGTCATCAAGTTTTGGCAATATCGGGAATACTTATTTTGAAATGGGCGAGTACCAGATTGCAATGAAATACCAGCAAAAAGCATTAACCATCAGGGAAGAGATGAATAATGTGAAAGGCATGGCACTGAGTTATATGGATATTGGGAGTTTATATGAAAAGAGGGGTAAATATAAGGAAGCCATAAAATCCTATCATCAAGCTATTGAAACAGGAAATAAAGTTGGTTTTAAAATAGCATTAAAGACTTCGTATAGCGGGCTTTCTAATGTTTACGAGACTTTAAACAACCCTTCCCTTGCCCTAAAATACCATAAGCTATATATGGCCATAAAAGATAGTATTTACAGCCTTGAAAGCGCAGAGAACATTGCAGAAATGCAAGGAAAATTTGATTTTCAGAAGCAAGAAAAAGAAATTGAACTACTAAAAAAAGAAAGTCAGATTAAAGAGTTGAATCAGCAAACAGAATTGAACAGACAAAAAATTATAACCTACATGGTAATAGGAGGATTGTTCTTGGTTCTTTTGCTGGGTTACCTTCTTTATACCCGATATAGAATAAAGCAAAAATCACATGAGTTACTTCAAAGGCAAAATCAGGAAATTCAATTACAGAAAGAACTCATTGCCAATAAAAATAAAGATATTACCGACAGCATATTATATGCAAAAAAGATTCAGCAAGCTATTTTGCCCTTAAAAGAGGAAATACAAAATGACTTTGCAGAATCTTTTATCTTTTATAAACCTAAGGA
>JALYPI010000302.1 GCA_030856445.1 Bacteroidota bacterium | reverse complement strand
CTACCAAGATATGATGAACCACCACCACCACCACCGCCTGGAGTAGTATTCCATCCATTTCCTCCTGCACCGCCACCGTAGTAACCTCCGCCACCTCCACCACCGCCACCATCACCAAGATCGTGCGTTATGTGCCCATCACCTCCTAATCCCAGAGAACCATCACCACCAAGGATTCCGGAAGACCCGCATGATCCAGCATTTGTACCGCCACCAATTCCAACTGCTGTATTTAATGCCGTTGTTCCACCTATTCCACCTCCATTAGAACAGTTACACGAGGAGCTAGCACCTGTTACCCCGTCAATACCAGAACCTTCACCACCATTACCGCCTAAAGAAGGTAGACAATTAGCCCAAACACCATTGTGTCCAGCACCGCCACCGCCACCAGCAACAATAATTCTGTCAGCGAAAGTTTTACC
This sequence comes from Bacteroidota bacterium, assembly GCA_030856445.1. GTDB lineage: Bacteria > Bacteroidota > Bacteroidia > JACCXN01 > JACCXN01 > JACCXN01. Next base: position 24,380 of record JALYPI010000302.1, on the reverse strand, counting down.
TGCAAATCTAACATCAGAAGCACCTCCACCAGAGCCTCCATAGCCTCCATGTGATGTGCCATTGTAATCAATGTCACCATTTTTTCCACCCTGACCACCGCCATTGTAGCCGTTAGTGTCACCAACATTTATATAAATCCAATCACCAGGAGTAACATCAAAATACCCAATTGCATGAGCACCTTTACCACCTGCACCTCCCGAAAGGAAGCTTTCACCCTGGGAGCCCCACGCGTTTACAGAAATACTGTCAACACAATTTGGGATCTGAATTGAATCCATTTGACCAGTATAATTGAATGTAAATGTTTGTGCATTTGATGCAAAAGTAAAACACATCGCACTTAAAAGAAGTATATTTTTTTTCATAATTTATTAATTTGTTTATATAGCAAATATATAACTTTAAAAAGCCTACTCAAATCAAATTAGACTAATTTTTAAAATAATTACTTAAAAAATATTTTTCTAAATAAAATATTTTGTTACATCAACAACACTATATGCTAGATTAAAATAAAAAAAATGATGATAAGTTTTTATAGAAGGCTGAAAAGGAACAAGATGAAATTAGTGTCTTTACATTAAAACACCGAGAGGATTTATTTAAAAAAAATTCTTTAATTTAAAGGTAAAGGAAATAAATGTATAGTATAGTTGCAAGAATAATTCTGTTAGTGTTTTTAACACATTGTTTCAACTTTTTAGGTTTCGGGCAAAAAAATGAGCAAAATTCAAAGTCATTATTAGAAGAATTTGTTCCTCAAAAAAAAGTAGATTATTCATTTTTTGTTTCTAATAGAGACAGTGAAGAAGGAAGTTATAATGTTTTTAAAATAAGATCAGGACTGCCACCAATAAGCACAGTGATTATCAGAGGCAACTTTATTTTTTCTGAAAATCCGGATCAAAAAAAAGCAAAAATTACTATCTATAACACCTCCACCGATGTAAGGATTGGTATATTCAACACCAATGCTCAAACAGGAAAATATCTTATCATTCTGGCTCCAAATATTAAATACCGTTTTGAAGTGGAAATTCAGGGCTTAGAAAAAATGGAGTATATAGTAGAGGTTCCCTTAAAAATTGATTATGAAGTTTGTAAACAAGAGATTAAAGTGAAAGAAAATGATTCAGGAAAGCTTGAATTGAATATCAAAAACTGGTTTGTTGAAGAGAATAAAAATATTTTTATTCTTACCACTTATAATGATTCCACAGAACAAAATCTTTCAAATTACTTAACTGATGATGTTAAGGAGGTAGAGCAATTAAAAGTAGACAAAAGCAAGAATCAGAAATCCTTTTCTAATATTGACGAATTGGTTAAAAAACAAATAGAGGAAGAAAAAAAGAAACCTAAAAAGGCTAAAATGTTTTTTGATAATAAGGATTTTAAAAATGCCAGAATCCTATATGAGCAGCTAATTATGCTAGATTCCGAGGATTCATTTATGAATTATCATTACGGCATTTGTCTTTTTCATACTGAAAAAAACAAATCCAAATCAATTAAAAGTCTTGAGATTGCAGCACTTTTAAATAATAGGTATATACGCTTAGGTCGCATATTTTATTTGAACGTATAAAATGCAGTAGTATCAAGTGTGTTAGATTGTAAATACGGTTATCAAAAGAGGGAAATATAGAGCGAATAAGATGGGGGATTTCATTCTTGCCCCATGTAATTAACACCTCTAAGCTAGTAAACTACTGTAAAATCAATGATTTCTTTGTGCGGTCTAAGCGTATATACCTATTAAATAATATGCACTATGATGTATTTTTATATTTAGGAAGAGCTTATCACCTGTCCTATATTTTTAATGATGGAATTACTGCTCTTAATGAATATAAAAAACGTGCTAAAGCAGAAGAAATAAAGAAAAACAATGTTGCTGGTTTACTTGAAAATTGTAAAAACGGTCAAATTTTTATGTCAGAACAAATTAGCATGGAAGTTGAAAACCGTACTAATATCGAAAAAGGGAATTTGCTTTCGGCCTACAATCCTGGGCTAGTAAATGATTGGTTGATGTACAAAATTACTTTTTTTGTTTCTCCATTAGATAAGAAAAAAAAGGAAAAATTACTTATGTGCAAAGCAGGAGCTAAAGAAATGATTCAAGTAAGTTATGGAATCAATGAACAAGCAGGTAAAGATTTATACTACAATAGCCTGCTTGATGGTAATTACGGGCAAAGTAAATCTCTTGGTATTGAAATCAACACACCTTTTGATGAGGATTATCCATATGTTACAAAGGATGGGAAAACACTTTATTTTTCATCAAAAGGGCATAACAGCATGGGAGGGTTTGATATATTTAAAAGTACAAGAGATAGTAGCTCAGGTCCTTGGTCAAAGCCAGTTAACATGGGTTATCCAATTAATTCTCCTTATGATGATATTCTTTTTATTGTTGATACTCTTGGAGATTTTGCTTCATTTAGTTCAAACCGAAAAAACGGAAATTTTGAAAACATTCAGATTAAAACTTTAAAAACTCAACAAAATGAAACTTCTATTATAAAGGGTCATTTTACAACACTTGATTCCATAGAAAGCAGAGATGCAATTATTACCGTTTTTTATTCTGATAACGATGAAATTGCCGGTATTTATAAAACAAAATCAAAAATTGGTACATATATTATAGCCTTGCCCTCAGCAACCAAATATTCTATGATTATTGAAAGTGAAGGCTATCCGGAACTTAATGCAGTATTTAGCATTCCTGAAAAATCAGAGGATTTTATTTTAAGTCAAGAAATTCGTCTTCGAAAAGAAGGTTTATTTAACGTAGTAAAAGTGAATAATTATTTTACGGAAGAACAAGCATCAAAAATTCCTGATAATTATGCTGTTCCAAAGTAAAAAGCAATCGAGCAAAAGGATGCTGCAGTTATTAATGAAAAAGCTGAAAGCATTAGTAGCAATCCTAAACAAAAACAGTTGAAAATTGAATATTCTGAAAAAGAGCAGGCATTGTTAAAACAGGCAAAACAGCTTTTTGATCAAAAAAAGTATGCTGAGGCTTCTGCCAGGTATACTGAACTGGAAAAGATGTTAGAAATGGACGGAATAAATTCCTATTATCTCGGAATGAGTCTTTTTCATACCCAGAGTAATAAGTTACATTGTTTAAATTTGCTTGAGACTGCAGCATTTTCATCAAATGTTCCCGAGGATGTGTTTTATTTTTTAGGCAAAGCAAATCAATATTGTTATAGATTTAAAAAGGCCATTAAATCTTTTGAGAAATATATGAGTATAGCCAAAGTGGATGAAAATGAAAAGCAAAGAATCCAGAAAGAAATTGAATTGTGTAACAATGGAATTAAATTTATAAATACTCCAAGAGTAGTTGAAGTGGTTGAAAAAAAGTGGATTGAAAAGGATTATGTTCACCTTGCATTTACAAATCTTGCATCAGGAGCAAAAATGCTAGTTGTACCTGATTATATAAAATCAGAAACAGATAAAAAAAAGGGGTTTAAATCGATAATGTTTTTATCTGCTGAAAAGAATGTAATCTTGTTTTCCAGTTATGATGAGGATGATTCAAATGGGAAGAATATTTACAAAATTAACAAGCTCCCTTCTGGAAATTGGGGAACTCCTAAAAAAATAGAAGCAATCGGAAGTAATCTGGATGAAGACTATCCTTATTTGGCATTAGATGGTGAAACTTTATTTTTTTCCTCCAAAGGTTTTGACAGTATGGGCGGATATGATATTTTCAAAAGTATATGAGATGAAAAAAATCAGACTTATACAAAACCAGTCAATTTAGGAATGCCTATTAATTCTCCCTTTGATGATATTTTTTATATTGAATGATCAGAATTTAAATTCTTAGGAAGGCAAAAGTAAAACACTGAACCATTGTTAAATTCACTTTCCACCCAGGTTTTACCTCCATGTTTTTGAATTATTTCAGAAGCTATATAAAGACCAAGTCCTAAGCCTGTGTAATACTTGTCAGTTTTTAGGCGTGAAAATCTTTCAAAAACCTTATTTATTTCATTGTTTTGAATTCCAATGCCAAAATCCTTCACCGAGAATATTACACTGTGCTCATTTTCAAAAATGTTAATTATGATTTCATTTGAATTGGGAGAGTATTTGATTGCATTGGAAATGTAATTGCTTATAACCTGTTCAATTTTTTCCTTATCTGCTTTTATTTGAATTTTGCATTCTCCAAGTACAGTAAATTTATGTGAACTGTAAAAGTATTTTATTTCTTCCAGGTGATTAAAAACAAGGTATTCAAAGTAAAACTCGGAAATATTTAAAGACATGTTTCCTGCTTGAATTTTAGAAACATTCAGTAATTCGTCAATCAGGTTCTCCAAACGGTTAACATATTTTGTAGCTTTATTTGCATAGAGTGTTAAAACACCTTCCTGTGTGTCTTTTACACCTATTTCTATTAATTGCAAATAAGCTTTTAAACTGGTAAGAGGAGTTTTGAGTTCATGGCTGGCAATGCTCACAAATTCATCCTTTAGTTCAATATTCTTTTTTTGCTCCTGAATATCAGTGCATGATCCGCACCATTTAATTATATTATTATCAGCATCTCTTACAGTGGATGCTCTACCCAAAAACCAGCAATACTCCCCGTTTTTTTCTTGATTTTTTAGACGGAATTCAGATAAGTAAGGCTGTCCTGTTTTTATAGATTCATACCAGTTTTCATGGCAACTCTTAACATCCTCTGGATGAAGTAGCGGAATCCAGCTCTGATCTCCAAAATCTGGTTTAGCTCCTGTTACACTATACCACTTATTGTTATAATAATCAACAGTTCCATTTTGATTAGCAGTCCAAATTATTTCAGGAATAAAATCAGCCATTTCCCTGAATTTTTTTTCGCTTTCGTCCAATGCTTTTTGAGCCTCTTTTTGAGCCGTTATATCTATAAGCAAATTATAGGCTCCCCTTAATTCACCACTCTCATTATAAACAGGATTCGTATGTGGCAAAATATGTTTTCTAACCCCATCAGGTCGTTCAATTATTATTTCCTGATTTTTAATTGATCTTTTTTCATGTAATGAAATAGCCATTGGGCACTTGTCACGGCTAAGAGCAGAACCATTCGTATTGTATATTTTCCATGATCCACACCAATAATCTGTTCCAATCACAGGTTCACGTCCCCATAAACGAGCCGCAGCATTATTAAAAAATAAAATACGTCCCTTTTCGTCACAAAAATAAAGGGCTGTTGGTGTATCAAGAACTACTTCTTTGAAAAAAAAATCGTTTTTCAGCGCCTTGATTGCTTCTGTATCATTATCTGATATAAGGGAAGTTGATTCTTCGCTGCTTAGCATTTTTTTTATTTTAAAGTGCTCTTTTTGGTGTTCGTGTGACAAAAGTAGTACTTTATCGGGTATAATGAATTAAAAGAAAGATTTATTTTTGTAAGTCTAAAACTTTCATGAATTTTTTTTTACCCAATGAAAATAGCGCTTGTTTTGATCTATTAAATATTGGATTTTGTAAGAGAAACAAATAAGATATGCAATTTCCTGCACTTTTTATTTTATGATCAATCTCTCCTTATAATTATGTTCTTGCTGAATTAATGTCAAAAAATATACTCCTGAAGTATAGAGCTCCAGAATGATTTTCTTTTTAAGACTTGATCCTGAAATTTTTTCAGAATATATTATCTTCCCTGTTAAATCAATAACTTTTATTTTCGAGTTTATTTCTGGTTGAGGTATTTCAATGGTTAGTTTTCCATACCCTGGATTAGGGTAAACTTTAAATAGCTTTGGTTTTTCAAAATTTGCAATTGAAGTTAGGGTAACATTGTATTGGTCTGAAAATAAAGAAAAACAACCACTGATGTCTTCAACTCTTACTGTGTAATCACCAGACGCGTAAATATCTATTTCTCTGGTGTTTTCATTCAGAAGAACATTATTTAATTTCCATTCATAATTACCACCAATTTCAGAACAATATAACTTATCAGGATTTATTTGTGTAATTTCCGGTTTTTCAGGTATATCTTTTATCACAGCTTGAACAGCTACTCTTGAACTAGTGCAATTCCCGGCAGAATTAGAAACATAATAAGTGGTGGTGGAATTTAACTGAGGAGTAGAATAAAATTGTCCGGTATATAATGTGTTTCCTCCAGATTGTTGTGAAAACCAATTGTAAATATTCCCACCTGAAGCAGTAAGTTGTAGTGTTCCAGGACCACATTTTTCTGCTCCAGAAACAATAGGAACCACAGGGATAGGTTCAATAATTGCTTGAATAGGAACTTTTGAACTTCTGCAGTTTCCATTCCATGAACCTACATAATAAGTGGTGGTAGAGTTTAGTGAAGGAGTTGTATATGTAATTCCCGTATGAATTGAACTTGTTCCGCTAAACACATCATACCATTTGTAATTTGTACCTCCTGATGCTGTTAAAGTCAGATTGCCAATGCCACATCTTGAAATATCACTTACAACTGGAGAAGATGGAATAGGATGTATAATTGCTCTTACTTTTATTCTTGAGCTTTCAGTGGTGCTATTGAAGTTTGAAACATAAAATGAATCGGTTTGGGTAAGGTTTGGCGTTGTAAAACTTGATCCAGTATTAAGAATGCTTCCTCCACTTGCATTCTTATACCATCTGTAGTTTGTTCCATTGGAAGCGGTTAATGTGAGCGTGCCACTTCCGCAACGGCTTTGATCAGATGCTGTTGGAGGGGCAAGTGTAGCAGAACCAGGGTCAGAGAGCTCGAGCACTGTAATAGAAGTTGCTGGCAAAGAAAGTGAAATTGTATTGGCATTAGCTGTTACCGTCCCATTTTGCTGAAATGTAGGACTTACCGATGAAATTCCAGAACCTTTGAATTCCCATTTTGCTCCCGTGGCATTGCTTGCAAAACCATTTATTGATAAATTTACACTTTGTGTAGAAGTTTCTTTATTTATAATAAACAAGTTCAGTTTATTAGTAATAGGATTGTGATTGGCAAAAGTTCTTATTTGGGTGTTTCCAGAAGCCTGAACCATATTGCCGCCAGTTAAGAATTTACCCCATATAGAATGGGATATTCCATTGGCATTAAAACTTCCGTTTTTACTTAATGCATCGTAAATATCATTGTTTTTTGTGGCATTGTCTATCCATCTTGTATTCCAGAAATAAGAACCCACAACTTTAGGATGTTTAAGCTGATCTCCCATTATTTCAAATGAAACCAGTGCGTGGCCAAGGTCATTTAAATCAGGCCAGACTCCTGACCAATCCATAGAGCCAAATTCGGATACAATAATTTTTAACCTGTTTCTCTCTGATGATGGAGCATATTGGCTAATAGCATTGGCTGCTCTGTTTACTACCGGAATTAAATCAGGTGTTCTGGTTCTGTAATATCCATATCCTCCCGTATATTGCCAAACAGGATAATTACTTAAACCTAAATAATCAATATGTTGAGCCGCAGTAGGAAGAACCGTTTGCCACCAAATTGAACTTTCTCCATTGGCAATTATTTTAATTGTGGGATCAATGGCTTTCATGGCGATTGAAAAATCAATTAAATCATTTCTATATTGAGTTGCTGTAGCACAACCATTGTAATTACAACTCATGTAGCTTTCATTTCCTATCATCCAATATTTAATATTGTAATTTTTGGTAATGTTTGCATATCGAACCCACTCTTCGGCAGATTTTATTAGTTGTGCTTTTGTTGGAATTGTACCACAGCTAGCGTTTTTATATTGCATCATAAGCAACAACAATTAGGGGTTCTGCTCCTACAGCTTTGCTCATGGTGATGAATTCCTCAAAATCAAGAACATTTGATTTAAATGTTGTAAAATCACTGTTCATAAAACGTGTATCCCCTGAAGGCCATTCGCAACTTCCAGTTCTGGTAACTCTTGGTCTTGGTTTGTCCCAAGGAGCAACTGACCATAAATAATTATCTGCTTTCTCGCCTCCAGGATACCTTAAGAATTTTACTCCCATATCTGTTAAAGCTTGTGTTGTAATTCGGGTGGGAGAAGGAGATAAAAAACTTTCATCCATCAGATGGTTCACATTGATGCCAACGGGATAATTTGAAACGTTGTTTAAGACGTTAGCTGTATTTATTGTTATGTTGTGTTGAGCGATTAAAGAAATAGAATGAATGGCAAATAGAAAAGTAAAAATAACCTTCATGATTCCGTTAAAGTAATATACTTCTTTAAGCTAACTTTGGCAAGTGTTTCTGAACTGTTGGTGATTTTAATGTTAGCTATTTCAGATAACATCAATTCTTTATAATTATTGTTGATAAAAAGCTTGAATAGCTTGCAATTAAAGGAAGTTGTGGTGTTTTGGAAGCAAGAAAATCTATATTTTCTTTAATATAAATTTAATTAACAAAAGATGATTTTAACTTTTTTACAATCATGAAAAGCCATGGATTAATAAACAAAAAAGCCGCAAAGTTATCTTTGCGGCTTTTTTGTTTATATTAATAATTCGGTCAGTTAATTCAGGCTTATTTTTTCTACTATAGATTTTCCTTCTAGAGTGTTTATTCTAATAAAATAAACTCCGGGAGCATTTCCTGAAATATCAATTTTAAGAAGCTTTTGTTTATCAGCAACTGAAACATCAGAGATAATTTCTCCTAGCAGGTTGAAGACCTGAAGGCTTAAGATGCTACTGCTAAATTCTATATTTAATATTCCCAATGTTGGATTAGGATACACTTTGAGTTGGAATCCATGGTTATTACTGGAAATATTGCTAGTAATATGATTGTAAAAAGGAGAAGTGGCAGAACAATTATTTCCATTTGTGATAGATACAGTATAATCACCAGAAGTAGCTGGGATATGAGTTTGGCCAATGGCACCAGGAAGGATATTTCCATTAAAATACCACTGATAAGAAATTGCTGTTGCTGAACACTCAAGCTCAATTCCATTATAGGAGATAGTTGGGGCAGAGGGATTAGCATTAACAGTAATTACCATTGGAGAGCTTGTGGTTCCTCCATTTGCATTTGTTGCTGTAAGGGTTGCGTTATATGCTCCAGCATTGTTGTATGTAACAGAAGGGTTTTGCTGATTTGAGGTTGAAGGTGTTCCTCCCTGAAATGTCCAGCTCCATGAAGTTGCAGCAGGAGTAGAGGTGTCAGTAAAATCAACTGTTGCATTTTCACACACTTGCGTTTGATTAGCAGTAAAACTGGCAACCGGTGAAGGTGTGCTATGAACATATGCTCCTGAAATAACAGAACAATTATTTGAATTTGTGATAGAAACAGTATAGTTTCCTGCAGTTGCGGGAACATGTGTTTGTCCTGTAGCACCAGAAATAATAACACCATTTAAATACCATTGGTAGCTGGTAGCTGTAGCTGAACAAATCAGATCAACTCCGTTAAAACTTATAGTAGGTGCTGTTGGGTTAGCATATACTGTAATTGCAACAGGTGAACTGGTGTTGCTTCCGTTAGCATTAGTTGAAGTGAGGGTGACATTATGAGTTCCTGCAGTATTAAACATTACAGATGGATTCTGTTGTGTAGAACTTGATGGAGTTCCATTTGAGAATGACCAGCTCCAGGAAGTTGCAGCAGGAATAGAGGTATCAGTAAAATTAACTATAGAGCCTGCACATACCGCTGTTTGACTAGCAGTAAAACTTGCAACGGGTGGAGGTGTGCTATGAACATATGCTCCTGAAATAACAGAACAATTATTTGAATTTGTAATAGAAACAGTATAATTTCCTGCAGTTGCGGGAACATGTGTTTGTCCTGTAGCACCAGAAATAATAGCACCATTTAAATACCATTGGTAGCTGGTAGCTGTAGCTGAACAAATCAGATCAACTCCATTAAAACTTATAGTAGGTGCTGTTGGGTTAGTATATACTGTAATTGCAAAAGGTGAACTGGTGTTACTACCGTTTGCATTTGTTGCAGTAAGGGTGACATTATGAGTTCCAGCTGAATTAAAGGTAACAGAAGGGTTTTGCTGAGTTGAACTTAAAGGTGTTCCTCCCGGGAATGACCAGTTCCATGATGTTGCAGCGGGGGTAGAAGTGTCTGTAAAACCAATTGTTGTACCAGCACACACTGCTGTTTGGTTTGCAGTAAAGCTGGCAACAGGAGGTGCATATACATATGTTGCTGAAACCGCGGAACAATTATTACCATCTGTTATGGAAACAGTATAATTCCCGGAGGTTGCTGGAACATGTGTCTGTCCTGAGGCACCCATAATTGGGTTTCCATTTAAATACCATTGATAACTGATTGCGGTAGCAGAGCATACCAATTCAATACCATTAAAACTGACGGTGGGAGCTGTTGGGTTAGCATAAACAGTAATTGCAAGAGGAGAGCTTGTGTTGCTACCGTTTGCATTGGTGGCAGTTAGAGTTACATTGTAAGCTCCTGCTGAATTAAAAGTAACAGAAGGGTTTTGCAGAGTTGAACTTGAAGGAGTTCCTCCAGGAAAAGACCAGCTCCAGGATGATGCAGCAGGGGTAGAAATATCTGTAAAATCAATTACAGAACCGGCACAGACAGAAGTTTCGCTGGCAGTAAATGAGGCAGTAGGCGGAACTGCTGGAGCACCACCAGTTATATTAATGTTATCAATATAAAGATTGTTTCCGTAATTATTAAATGATTCAAATTTAACCACAGCCTGGGAAGATCCTGCAAAGGCTGTTAAATCAACAACGAAGCAGTCTGAGCCCACAGTCCCCATACACCATTCTCCTGAATTTGCCGGAACAAAATTATTGGTGCTGGTTGCTGCAGTAGCAAAGGATCCGGTGCCATTCTCTCCTCGAACAAATGCTCTTGAAAAAGTGCTCCCGCAATCAGTTGAAACATAAATAATTAATGAATCAGTGGAATTTGTATTGTATCTTCGATAGGCATGTTCAAATGTAAGAGTAATGTTACTGTATCCTGAAAAATCCAATGCTTTGGTCAGCATGGCATCTCTTTGTCCGGTAGCTGCATAATTATATAAATCCATTTTTGCGGATCGGGTACCAGGAAGTGTTCCTGTAGATGTAACAATACCCCAGGTAGTGCTGTTGTCTGGGTTTAATATTGACCAACCATTGGTAGCAAAAGAATTGGATTCGAAATCTTCGATGAATGGCAAAGGGGAACCCGAACTGAATACAGTGAATGAACTGGACAATAAATCATTGCTTGTGTTTTGGTCAATACTTCCATTTGGTGAGGAAGTAAATACTGTAAAATTGTTTGCTCCTGAAGGTGCCGTTTGTGTTGGTAAAGTAATAGTTACAGTACTATTGGTTGTAAGACTTCCAGACCAATTAAAGACAGAAACAGTACCCGAATTCAATTGATAATTAACATTAACATTTGTAAGAGTGGTGGAACCGAAATTTCTAATGACTACAGAGGGGATAAAACTACCTGAACACATTGTTCCGGAAGGTGAATTTATGCCAATAGTGCCCGCATCTAAGGAAACTGTACTTGCATTAGCGCACAATAGAGCCTCCAGTGCATTGATTCGTCCTGAACCCAGCAGTCCAATCATAGATGGATTAGCTGCATCAATATTGTCGCAGGAAGAGGTAAGGCAATTCCTGATTTGTGTTGGAGTCATTGTTGGGTTAACAGACTTTATTAATCCAGCCAATCCCGAAACAAGAGGGGAGGCCATTGAAGTTCCAGACATAGATCCATAACCTCCGCTTTTAACAGTGCTCCTTATACTGGAACCCGGAGCAGAAAGAGTTATCCAGTTTCCATATTGAGAAAAGCTGGATTTTGAGTCGTTAGTGGTTGTAGAAGCAACGGCAATTACATTGGAATATGCAGCAGGGTAAAATTGGGTTTGAACTCCATCATTTCCAGCTGCTGCAATTAACACGCAGCCAAGATTAAAAGCATTATTCACCACATTTGTTCCATAAGTAGATGTGCCCGCCCCTCCCCATGACATATTGATTACATTGGCTCCGTTTTGGGCAGCCCAGGTAATTCCTTCATAACCAGCAACTAATGCGCCATCTGAATCCCTGCCTATTTTTACAGGCATTACTTTTACATTCCAGCCAATTGAGGCAACTCCTGTTCCATTATTTGTTGTTGCGCCTACAGTGCCAGAAACATGTGTTCCGTGGTTTCCTATGTTATTGGTGCCTGCAGGGGGATTAGGATCATTGTCATTATTAGCTACATCCCTTCCTGGGACCAATTTGCCTGCAAAATCAGCATGGGTGGTAAGAATAGCATCATCAGTAACTGCTACAATAACAGTGGTAGAACCTGTTGAGATATCCCATGCTTGTTGGGCTTTTATTTTATACAATCCCCACTGGCCAGTTGTTGAGTTAGCTCCCAAATCATTAGGAGTGATAAAAAGAATATGCCTTTCTTTCTTTTCAGCATATTGTATAAATTTATGACTCCCCAACTCATCTATTAGTTTTTCAATTTCCTTATGATTGGAAAATTCGATTTCATATGTGTTTCTTAAATTCAAGTCTTTTGAATCCGGATGTTTCTGATATATTTTCTCTATTCCATAATTCTCTGCCAATGCATTTAGAAAGTCGTAATTTTTTATATTTACGATGCTATCTTTGCCTGCTGCAATATTAAAACCTGACTTAGGGTTAATTTGAAAAACAACTTTTCCATCCTGATACCATTCATAAACATTCTGAGAAAAGGAGAAGAGGCTGGAAAAAATTAAAATAGAAAGAGAGAGTAAGATTTTTTTCATATTCTTTATTTATAAAATTACATTGCAATATAGGTGTAAAAAATTAATTTAAAACGTTTATAGTTTTTAAAAAATAAACTAAAATTGGAATCTTAAGAATAGCGAGCCAAAACAGTTTAACTGGCATTCATTTTTTTTTCTGTAAAGTCAAAAATAAATTTATAAGGCTCAGTTCGCTAAAAAATAATTTTGCAAATTGAATCAAAGAAACTCAATATTGAATTAGTATAGATTTTACTGAATAGGAAAAAAGTTCTGAAATAACCTAGGGCATCACCAGTTAAATTGCTGTTTGTGAGGTTAATGAGGAGCGACTAAAAATGCACCAGGACCGAAATTGTTGGCTTATAATAATCTAATGCTCTTGCTTTTCGAGTAAACTTTAATGAATTTAAAATGGTGTGCCCGATAGCAATTTAAAAAATAATTGTATACAGATGAAAAAATAAAAACGAATAACAGTTGTTTTTTTTTCTGTTTATGGCGTTTTTACTCATTGTTTGGCTTTTATCTTTTGTCTTTTTTGAGTACTTTTGAAAAAATGTTTTTTCAATGAAAATTTACTTTCTTTTTGTTTTTTTAATACTTCTTAATTGTTGTCAAGCCTTTGCTCAACAGATTATCCATATTGAAAACAAACACCTTGCTCATAAAGAAAATGGATTCTCTGGAAATGCTGAATTCTCAGCCAATTTTGTTCAAAATATCAATAACATTTTCCAGTCTGTAAATTCTTTCCAGGTAAAGTATAAAAAGGAAAAAAAAACTTAATTTTTAATTCGATTTTTAAAAAATAGAAAATTCTGTTTTTGAGGTAAATTGTTCCAAAAACTTCATTCCTCTAAATGAATTGCCTTTTTTGTTTAATCTTGGGCTCCATACTGCTATTGTATATTTATTGGGATGGACTGCAATTATTCCGCCTCCAACTCCACTTTTTCCTGGCAGTCCAACTCTATAAGCAAATTCTCCGGATTCATCATAAAAGCCACAGCTTTGCATAATAGCATTTACTCGTTTTGATTGGCTAATTGTTAATATCTGATTATTTGTAAGGCTGTTTTTCCCATAATTGGCAAGAAAAAGAAAAGTTTGGCTGAGCTCTTGGCAAGTCATTTCTATAGAACATAAATTGTAATAAAGATCAAGTACCTGTTCAATTTTATTGTGAATGTTTCCAAAGGATTTAATGAAATTAATTAATCCTGCATTGCGGAACCCCATAGATTTTTCTGATTCAACTATAGTTTGGTTGTAATTTATGGTTGGGCAATTAGAAATATTTCTTATAAAACTTATCAATTCATTTTTTGGATCATCAAATTGGCTTATAAGTAAATCACACACCACAATAGCTCCTGCATTAATCATTGGATTGCGTGGTATACCAAGTTCGTATTCTAATTGTACAAGAGAATTGAATGCGGTTCCCGAGGGTTCTACACCAACTCTTTCCCACAATTTTCCTCCTACGGTTTTATATACAAGTGCCAGAGACAGAACTTTGGCTATACTTTGGATGGAAAATTTTTCATTACTCTCGCCAGTGCTGAAGTTCTCATTGTCAATGGTAGTAAGGCTTATTCCAAACTTATCCGTATTTACTTTTTCAAGCTCAGGAATATAAGAAGCAACATCTCCTGAATTTTCACCACTTTTTACTTCTGAATATATTTCTTCTATTAATTCCTGATAATTCATTGTTGTTTTAGGGTTAAGGCTTTGCATTTTCTATTTTAGGAATAGTAAGATACTATTTTAAGTGAAGTTCACTTTGAAATATTTTAGTTTCTGGTTTAAAACAATTAGAACACCTATCAAAAGATAGTTATATTTCAATACTATAGTTCGAAATTTAACAAAAACCTCTTAAATTCTCAATCATACCAAATTCAACCAATACCCTTATAATCGGACTCGGTTAGAACTTAAGGAATGGAGGAAAATAAGAAAAGTTGCGTTAATTTAATAAATCCTAAAACTAGGTTGAAAAATAAATTTTTTCTTTAAACCTTAGAAATCTTTTTCAATGGGCCATTCTTCCAGGAAAGGTGCCTTTTGTATGCTTCCAAAGCATCTAGCAAGGCTAGTTTGCGCAAAGGAAACTGGGAATGCATATCATTCGAAGCTTGTTGAAAATAGGAGTAAAAAGCGTTGTTGTAAAGATTATTAGCTGCAGCTTTGTCTTTTGCTACTTCATATTCTTTAACTATTTCCATAGCCTGAAGGGCAACGCCTACATGATTAAATGAGTTGTTAACCTGATCCAAAAGTGCTGTTAGTTTTGATATATTATCAATTACTTGATTAGTTGTCATAAATGATTTTATTAAATAAATCTTAATTATTGCATTGTCAAAAATAGAAAACAGATCGAACTTTCAACTGCCTTTAACAAATAATTTCACTCCGGAATATAATTATAGAGATTAGTTCGAGCATCAGTAAAAGCAGTGGCTTATTGATTTGTTTTATACTGACACTAACAAATTATGTCCTTAATTTGGCAAGTATGAAAAGTTTTAAAGTTTAATTAACTTTAAGATAACGATTCCATTTTTGGAGTGAAATAAATTAATATGAGAGCTTTTTTTACATTCCTCTTTTGTATATCCTGGGCCATGTGTTTTACACAATCCAACAACAATGGCAAATTAGACCAGATATCTGAATTTACTACTGTTTCCACTGTTCCATTTACCATGCATGATGGTGTTAAACTAATGACAGATATTTACCTTCCTATTACCTCAGATAGCTTAACAATTGATATTAGTATTTTGGGTTCAACTTATAACTTACAAATTATACCTAAAGGAATACAGTTATTTGTTTATGATTCAATAAATGGACAAGAAAATTCAAATAAATATCGTTTGCCATTGGTTTTTACAAGAACACCCTATAATAAGGGCTCTGATGATATAATTGCTCTTGCCATGAACATGTTGGGATATGCATATGCCCTGCAAGATTTAAGGGGAAGATATCAATCTCAGGGTGTGTATTTTCCCATGTACAGTGATGGTTGGAAAAAAAGCACATATCACCCGAATAATTCCCATGTTCTGGATATAACCCTAATAACAGACCTCCACAATTGCATCTATCATGAAGATGGGAAGAATTCTCTGCTCTTTATCAGGGATAGTTTGTACAAGAATTATGATTTAGATAATGATGGCATTACAGAATTAAATGAACCTGTTTATAACGGAAGTATTGCCATGATTGGAGGCTCAGCATTGGGAAATACACAATATCAGGCTGCATTGTCTATGAAGAATAATATTCAAGTAAATGGATTAAAGGGTTTGCTTCCTATTGTTGCTACGGGTGAATATTTTAATTCAACTGTCCAGCACAATGGTGTTTTCAGAAGGGGATTAATGGCAGGCTGGCTTGAACATCAAATGAGAACTGTAGCAAAATTTGACCCTGCTGATAATGACCTTCAAAACTCCAATCACTCAAATTTTGATTATGGGCATTTACCTTCTGAGGATATTATTAATCTTGCTATTGATCAATTTTCAAGTATTGGAGATAATAAAGGCTTTTCAGCCATGTATCCGAATTATCAAAACAGAAGTGATATGGATGCAAGCTTTGCACCTGTTAATAGTTCTGGCGAATCTGATATAAACGGTCAATTTAGCAGGTATACTAATATGGAATTGCCTGTTTATCATCTTACCGGTTGGTGGGATATTTTTATTGATGGGCAAATAGACACCTACAATAATATTATGAGAAACACCAGTTTAAATACTCAATCCAACCAAAAAATTGTTATTGGGCCTTGGACTCACGGAACTATTGGAAGAAGAGAAGTTACCGACCAGGTTTTTCCAGCAAGTGTTTTTGACTTAAAGATTGCTGGAGAAATGGAAAATACAACTTTTGAAAATTTAGCTGAGGTATTTCAAGGAGAAGTTGCAAGTTGGTTAAGGTATCTTTTAAATTATGATTCCAAAAATTATATTGGTGAACCAAAAATTCTTATTCCCAAAAGTAAAATATGGCAAAATGCAGGTAACTATAGCTTTAGTATTCCATCCAAAGACTATTATATGACTTATTCTGACTTCTTGAATTTTATTACAGGACAAAAAGGACTGAAAGCTTTTCCCGTGGAGGTACAAATAGCTGGAAGCATAGTTTATTATGAATTAGATATTCCTTCTGATATCTCTCAATTGATTCCAGGTAGCACAAAATTTAGTGATCCTGTGGTTCCTGCAAGAGATTATACTCAGATTCCAAATGTGCGATTTTATATACCAGGGCCTGTAAATGATGGTCTTGCTAAAAATAATTCAGTTGGAAATTATTGGGTAAGTTCTGATCACTTTCCTTTGAATAATGGGGTTAGTGATTATACTCTGTATTTGCATGGAAATGGTAGTTTGGATTTGAATATACCAAACTCTGTTGAATCAACAAGGACTTATTCTCATGATCCGGATTCTCCTGTTTTTACAGTTGGAGGAGGAAATTTGTCTATTCGTACACCAATTTCAAATAGGGAAAATGCAGGGCCAATGAACTATAAAGATCCTGAATTAGCTCCTGTTACAATGAACCGGCCTGATGTTTTACAGTTTGAATCTGCGCCTATTCAAGATACTCTTACAATAGTTGGAATACCAAGAGCAAAAATATATGTAAGTTCAGTGCCTGATGGGCTGAGTTCAGGACTTACCGATACTGACTTTTTTGTACGAATTATTGATGTATACCCTAATGGGAAAGAGCATTTTGTTGTAGAGGGAGCCATAAATGCAAGGGCCAGAGATTATGCAAAATCTCTGGTTCAAAAAAATGAAAATGTTTCACTCCCTTACACGAATATAAATATTGGAGAAATTTATGAGCTTGAATTCAATTTGCTTCCCATCGCTTACTGTTTTGGGTACAATCATAAAATCAAGGTGTTAATAAGTAGCAGTAACTGGCCAAGGTATCAATCCAATCCTAATCTTCCAATTGAAAATGGGGAGTTTTTCAGAAGGGAGCCAAATGACGGTAAGACCTACACATATAATGGGATAGAGATGTCAGCCAGGATAGCTACTCAAAAATTATTTTTCTCTCCCAATGAACCTTCACAAATTATTTTGCCTTTTTATGAAAAGCTAAGTTTGGCAATTAATCAAGAAAAGAATAAAGCAACTTCTAATTTTGGTTTAACTGTTTATCCTAACCCTGCTGTTGATTTACTTCATATTCAACTCAGTAAAAATGATAATTATAAATGTACTCTTTACAATTTAATGGGACAAGAGGTGCTTGTGTTTGATATTCTTAACTCTAAACAGGCAAACATAAATATTAAGGCTTTACACAAAGGAATTTATACTCTTACAGTGATTAATCAAAATAAACAACAGGAAGTTAGTAAAGTTGTAATCTTTTAAATTAAAAAAGACAGTAAAGAATAAATCTTTTGTAGTCAAACAACAATCAGATTTTCGTAATTTTACCATTACTATATAAAGGGAAGTAATCAGGAATTTAAGTTTGATGTAATCACAGACTAATAGTTATTATCAATTAGATTTTGCTGTTTTACAATTACCCTAAACATCATTCATTACTATGCTTCAGGAAAAGAAAGAACATCCAAAGGAGAAATCCAATTTACATCCCAGAAACAAGCATCGCGAACGTTATAATTTTAAGGAATTAATTGAAAGTTATATTGAATTGGCCCACTATGTTAAACCAAATACTTACGGTGATGAATCATTAGATTTTTTTAATCCCAAAGCGGTGAAAGCATTAAATACTGCACTTTTAAAGCACTATTACAATATTGACTTCTGGAGTGTTCCCGAGAACTACTTATGCCCTCCTATACCAGGAAGAGTAGATTATATACAGTATGTAGCAGATTTGTTGAGTCGTAATAATAACGGAATAATTCCCACAGGTAAGCAAATAAAATGCCTGGATATTGGGGTAGGGGCAAGTTGTATTTATCCTATCCTTGGTAATAAAGAATATGGATGGTCATTCGTTGGTTCAGATATTGATCCTGTTTCCATTGAATATGCATCTAAAATAATTGAGATGAATTCTGCTTTACAAGGACAAATTGAACTTAGGGTTCAAAAGAATAAAAGCGACATTTTTTACGGAATTATACAAAAAGAGGAACAGTTTGATTTGTGTGTTTGCAATCCTCCTTTTCATGCTTCACTAGAAGAGGCTAAATCTGCAAACCTTCGAAAATTAAGTAATTTAAAAAATAAAAAAGTCACTAAAGCTAGCCTTAATTTTGGTGGTCAAAACAATGAGTTGTGGACAGAAGGAGGTGAAGAAAAGTTTGTTAGAGATATGATAAATCAAAGTACGAATTTCTCCACTTCCTGCTTTTGGTTTACTACTTTGATTTCAAAAAAAGAAAACCTTAAAAGCGCTTATTATGAATTAAAAAAAGCCAAAGCAATTGATGTTAAAACTATTGAAATGGGTCAAGGCAATAAAATAAGCCGCATACTTGCCTGGACTTTTCTTTCCAAAGAACAACAAAAAAAATGGGTAGATTTAAAATGGAAATTAAATTTTTAAATTTTAATTACAGGATGCCACTTTTGCCCTTTTTGTAGCCAAGTAATTTTGCTTAGAAAAACTTAAAGGTCTGGACAAATTTCAAGTTTTTTTGGTTTTTTTAATTTTTCATGCTATCTTTTTAAAGTAATTATCGCTTTCAAGGTTAAACCATGTGTTAATATGCAAGTATTGTTATCTGAGTTTTACATTTATATTTAGTTTTTATGAATGATGGAATGAATTCTAGTCATGCTGTATCAGATTTTGTGTCTAAAGCCTTCTCTTTTTGAAAATTTGCAATTCTGTCATTTTTATTACATTTTAAGGGATAATTAATTATTAACTTTAAAAGAAAGAGAGGAATTAAAATGAATTATAATCCACAATTAAATCAAATCCAACAAGAATGGGTGAAAACATCCAAATGGGAATTTTCTGACCTGAAAGCTTTGTATTTGAATTGCACTTTAAAAAGGTCACCAGAAAAATCTCATACAGAAGGACTAATTAGTCTTTCAGCCAAAATAATGAAGGAAAATAAAGTAAAAGTGGAGGTTTTAAGGCCTGTAGATTATGATATTCCTCCGGGGGTTTATCCTGACATGAGTGAGAAGGGTTGGGGAAAAGATGAATGGCCAATGCTTTTTGAAAAAGTAATGAAAGCGGATATTCTAATTATTGGTTCACCTATCTGGCTTGGTGATAAATCTTCTGTTTGCACAAAGGTTATTGAAAGACTTTATGGCCAATCAGCAGAACTTAATGAGAAAGGACAATTTACCTATTATGGAAAAACCGGTGGCTGTATAATCACAGGAAATGAAGATGGAATAAAACACTGTGGGATGAATATTTTATATTCCCTTCAGCATCTTGGATATGTTGTTCCACCGCAAGCTGATTCTGGATGGGTAGGAGAAGCAGGTCCAGGGCCATCTTATCTGGATGAGAAGGCACATGGTCCTGAAAATGATTTCACCAACAGGAACACAACCTTTATGGCATGGAATCTTATGCATTTTGCAAGAATGCTAAAAGACAATGGAGGAATACCAGCACACGGAAATCAACGGAAAGTGTGGGAGGCCGGTTGTAATGCAGAGAATGAAAATCCAGAGCACAGATAAATTAATTTAAAAACGGATAAAACAGAAAAATGAAATCATCCATAAAACCAGGGGAAAAGTTCCCAGATTATGAACTTCCAGATCATACCAATACAAAAAGGAAGCTCTCCTATTTACAGTCAAATTCAACAATGATTCTAATGCTCTCCAGAGGCAATTTTTGTCCAAAGGATAAACAGCATTTAATGCAAATGGCAGAATTTTCAAAACAATGCACGGTTGGCTATACTAAAATTGTAACCATTACAACTGACGAACTTCTTGAGGTAAATGAATTAAGAGCTTCTGTTGGAGCCAACTGGCCCTTTTTATATGACCCTGAAAGAAATGTGCAAAAAGATCTTGATATACAGGAATATACTGATCCCAAACATGACCCGATGATCCCCTATACCTTTATTTTGGAACCAGGATTAAAGATTTATAAGATTTACAATGGTTACTGGTATTGGGGCAGGCCAAGTACTGCCGAGTTGCATCTAGATTTAAGGGATGTTTACAGCAGAATAAGACCTGATTGGAAAATAGATACAGATGAAATGAGAGAAAAATGGGAAGATGAAGAGAACAGGGAAAAATTATTCTACCCTTATGGAAGAAGCTGGGAAAAGGAATTTGCAAATATAGCCGGGGCCATTGATCAATATGAATAAACTGCAAATTATTAATTGCACTTCCTTATCAACCCTGCTGTGAAAACATTTTTTATTACAAAGAATTTGAAAAAGTTTTATGGTAAAAGTTGAACTGCGTAGTTTTGCTTTTAATGAAAACAAGAACCACCTATTGGTTTTTAGAAGATAACGAATTGGAATTTTTATATTATTTAGTGAGAGTTAAAGTGAATATGTTGAAATTTTTATAAATTCCACTCTTACACTCATTTTATGATTACAAAGCTTTTTCCACACTATTTATTAATTTCAAGTTAAAAACAAAAGTTAATCAGGAGTAATTTGAAAATCCTCTGTTTTTACTGAAATACTATTTTCTCAGTCACAAATGATTCACTATTTCCTATTTTTATGATATAAATGCCGGGTGAAAATTCATTCCTGTTAAGAATTAATTGGTCGTTAGTAATTGAACTGATTTTTTTAACCTCATTACCTGTAAAAT
Source organism: Bacteroidota bacterium (assembly GCA_030856445.1). Taxonomy (GTDB): domain Bacteria; phylum Bacteroidota; class Bacteroidia; order JACCXN01; family JACCXN01; genus JACCXN01. The sequence continues at coordinate 2,805 of JALYPI010000302.1, read as the reverse complement.
CATACATTGCAAAGGACATGTCCCTTAAATTTTCTTTTGAAGATATTATATTTATTGTGATAAGATCACTGGAAGGATTTGGCCAAACTTTTAGATTAAACAAACCAGCAGATATAGATTTTATATTGGAAGGCTCACCGGTAAAAAATGCAGTAAAAGTGTCATCTGAACTTATGTTCAAATTAATTGATTCATTAAAATTATTGCTGAAAATATTATCATTGGCCTGCCAAAATTCAAATGTAAAGCCTGGATTGGCAATTGCTGTTAAAGTAACCGGTGCCCCATCAAAATAAACTCCTCTCCAGGGTAAACTATCTGGAATTATAGTACTTATCTTAATCATCCCAGCATCAGAAGGTATTACATTTAAAATTACATCTACCTGTTTTATAAGCGAAAATTCACCTTGTATATGTTTTCTAACTAATGGTAATCGCTGTTCATTGAAATCAAGCATCATTTCAATTTCCTCAAGCCATTTACCATAACTTCCAGACCAAATTGTAAAATGCCGTTTTATTGAAGAATCCAGCTCATCGCGCATTTGATAAGCAATTTTTCTCATATTATCAGGCTGAAAAACTGTATTTATTAAATCTGCATACCGATTAATGAAATAAATACGGAACTGTTGATTTTTTAACAAAGATTCAAATATGTCGGAATGAACATTTCTACCATCAGGTTTATGTACCATAGATAAATTATTGTAAGAAGGTAACCGGTTTCTTCCTCCAAGACCTTTATCTAAATCATACATCATATATCTCCACCTTCCAGCCTCCAACTGAGGCCTCCAAAGCTTTATGTTATTGCATGAAGTTGTATGATCAATCCAGTCGTCATTTCCATAATGTATTTCTGTTAAAAAGTAATCCGTAAAGTTTTCCAGATCCAATAATTTTGAAGAATTAGTATAAAATTCCGGGTCATCGGGATTGGATTTAGTAATAAAATCGTACATTTTATAAAAATATTCCAAACTTCCTTTAGTCGCATGAAGTCTTCCATGAGGGGTGTGGTTTAGCAAATCTACCTGGTCTGCAGGAAAGCCATGGTTATTTTCAATATAATCCTCATCCTGTCTGTCCCTAAGGCCATAATGCCCCCAATATGCCCCATTTAGAAAAACCAATACCGGTTCATAGGACATAATATCAATATGCGTGTTTTTTACAACTCTATGGGCAAAAGCATCCCTGTAGCGTACAAACCTATAATCCTGTCCGCCATTTCTCAGAACGAAATTCTGATAAGAAGTAATATGTGGTTTTTCAGTAATTAGTGGATAATTTATCTCTTTTTTACCGTATTTTCCACGTACTTTAACCGTGAAGCTTCTTTGGGGATAAGCCCTGGAATGTCCTCCGCGAATTTTTAGCCCCACTCCTTGGCTAAATTCCTGCTTTTTATCTTTATTAAAATATTCGATATGTGCAGTTTTCTCCCAGTCTTGCCAAAAGTTGGCTCCATGGTGAGGAAATTTTGTAGCTGCCCCAGGACCCATTACATACATTCCCTCATTCCAGTCCCATAAGTCCTTAGGATCAAGGGAAATAGAAATAACAGGAAGATCAAGTTCGTATTCATCTATAAAAAATGTGTTTTTTACTGGTCTTCCAGGAAGTTTGTTAACAGTGCTAAAGACCCTTGCTGTTATAACAGTAGTCGAATCCAGTACAATAGGAATAGTATAGAGTTTATCATTTTCATCAGTAAATTTTCCGGATACAGTATATCGAACTTGTCCAGTACTAGAGGATGTTGAAAGTGATAATATTTGACTTCCTTCATAAAATCCGGAAGAAAGTGAAAAAAATGGTACTTCCTCATATCCCTGATAACACAGGGAATTAATATTGCTCTTGCCTGGGCTTGGAGTATCAAAATGACACAATTCGTTACCTCCATCAGTTTTCCTACCCACAGAGTGATTGCTATGTAAGTAACCTAAACTGAATTTATCGATAATTATTCCAGCAGGATTACTTAAAATCACCTCTTCTCCTTTAGCTGCCAATTTAAAATTAGTATGAACAAAATCATCCAGAGTATCCTTTCCAGAAGCAAGTACAATCACAAAGGAAAATGCCCCAATACTAATATTGGGGAAAATCCATTTTTTTAAGTTTTGGGAATTATCAGTTAATGAATAATTCAATAAATTTATACTGGTTGAGCCAGCATTATATAGTTCTATCCAATCATTGGTTTTATCATTCTTATCAAATAATAGGGAATGATTGGCATTTGAAATTTCATTGATAAGCACCTGACAGTACAAGCCTTTCAAAGGCATAAGACTTAGTAAAAAAGATAAATAAAAAAATATATTTTTCATATGTATATAATTTGTTTTTTAAATGTCATATGGTATAGCCAAGTTGTATTCATTAGCGTTTGTGAACGGTTCGTGCATGGCTATTTCATATGTGAATTTGATAAAACAAGTAGAAAAGAACAATTTGTTATGTTTCTGCAGTTTAATTAAGCACCAAAAACGTACCCATTTATATTTTATATTTTTATTCAATCAGGTATTACTTTTTCAAATTATATTCATTTGTTTTGATGAAATATCTTCTACAAATTGTGTAGGAATTATTCATAATAAAATCAAAAGAGCAGAGTTTTTCCATTTAAACTCTGCTCTTTTGATTTATTAATAAATTAAATTACACTGTTGTCCGGGGAAAAGGATAGAGATTCCTCATTTCTCTTCGCTCCATTCGGAATGACAAGGGATTCAGTTATATCAATGAGAGGGAGGGGTTAAGATGCGGCAAAGCCGCATCTTAACCC
>JALYPI010000298.1 GCA_030856445.1 Bacteroidota bacterium | reverse complement strand
AAAACTTTCAGAAGAAATAAAAAAAGCCGGTAAAGTAAATGGTTTTAAAGTAGAGGTTCTTAATAAAGTAAAAATAGAGTCCTTGAGAATGGGCGGGTTAATTGCCGTTAACAAAGGAAGCATTGATCCTCCCACTTTTAACATAATGGAATACAAACCTTCAAACGCGAAAAACAAAAAACCTTATGTTTTAGTAGGGAAAGGGATTGTTTTTGATACCGGAGGCGTAAATATTAAAACTCAGGGAATGGAATTAATGAAATGTGATATGGGAGGCGCGGCAGCTGTTATTGGAGCTATTTGTGCAATTGCTGCAGAAAAACTTCCTCTTCACGTAATTGCCCTTGTTCCCGCCACGGATAACAGACCAGGAGGTAATGCATATGTACCAAGTGATATAATTACCATGTTTGACGGTACTACTGTTGAGGTGTTAAACACTGATGCAGAAGGAAGAATGGTTCTTGCCGATGCTTTAAGCTATGCAAAGAAATATAAGCCAGAATTAGTAATTGATGTGGCTACTTTAACCGGCTCAGCTGTTAGATCAATTGGAATGTATGGTTTAGTAGCAATGGGGAATTCAGAGAATGAAATGGATAAATTAAAAGAAAGTGGAAACCAAGTATATGAACGAATAGTTGAATTTCCATTGTGGGATGAATATGCAGAGGAAATTAAATCAGAAGTTGCCGATATTAAAAACATTGGATCTTCATTAGCCGGAGCTACTACTGCAGGAAAGTTTTTAGAACATTTTACTGATTATCCATGGATGCACCTGGATATTGCAGGACCTTCTTTTTTTGAAAAACACGATCATTACCGAGTTAAAGGAGGTTCTGGTTATGGAGTAAGACTCCTTTATAATTTTCTGAAAAAACAAGTAGTGAAAGAGGAGAATTAAACTTCGAAAACAAGAAAAGTGTTGTTTTTAAATCAATTATATTAAATTTGAGCCATGTCAGATAAAAAATTAAAAGCAGGCATTACTGTTGGAGATATTAACGGAGTAGGGATAGAAGTAATTATGAAAACTTTTATGGATCCCCGAATGCTGCAGGTTTGTAATCCTGTTATTTATGGCTCTGCAAAAATAATAGCAGCACATAAAAAATTTTTAGATTACCCTGATTTTAATTTTACAAATATTCAAAGCCCCGATCAGGCAACCGGAAAACAAGTTCAGCTAATTAATTGCTGGGAAGAGGATGTTACTTTGGAAATGGGTAAATCAACAGAAACAGGAGGGAAATATGCTTTGCTTTCTCTTGAAGCAGCAACACGAGATTTAAAAGAGGAAAAAATAGATTTACTAATTACAGCTCCTATTGATAAAAAGAATATTCAATCTGATGAATTTAAATTTCCCGGTCATACAGAATACTTAGCTCAACAGTTTGATGTAAAAGACAACCTGATGCTATTATTAGGGGAAAATCTCAGGGTAGGAGTAGTTACAGGACATATATCAGTGAGTAAAATCCCGTCTTTATTAAGTTCAGAACTCATATTGAAAAAACTAAAAATTCTTTCCAAGAGTTTGATGGAAGATTTCGGGATTAGAAAGCCCCGAATAGCAGTTTTAGGGTTAAATCCTCATGCAGGGGATAATGGATTATTGGGAAATGAGGAAGAAAGAATTATTATACCAGCTCTTCGAAAAGCAAAAGAAAACAATATTATGGCTATTGGCCCCTATCCTGCAGATGGGTTTTTTGGTTCGGGCAATTATAAAAACTTTGATGCTGTACTGGCCATGTATCATGATCAAGGGCTGATTCCCTTTAAAACCCTGACATTTGGGACAGGAGTTAACTTTACAGCTGGCCTGCCAGTTATAAGAACATCTCCAGACCATGGAACCGGATTTGATATTGCAGGAAAAAATCAAGCTTCTGAAGAATCTTTTCGTAATGCAATTTATGCGGCCTGCGACATATACCAGAGAAAGCAAAATAATAAAGAGGCTTTTTCAAACCCTTTGAAAATTTCTCATTTAAAGAAGGAAAATTGATTTCTTAACAATAGATTTATTAGAGATCTCTTACCAACAAAGAAAAAATACTCATCAAAAAAGGTAGGAGCGATTAAATCGCAGTTTTCAAAATTTCAGTAGCTTTTAGTTTCAGCTTTTCAAACAGCTCGTTTTCAATAGTATTATATTCCTGCCTATTATAGGTTTTAAGAATAGATCCACCGGAAAGATAATGGATTTGCTCACACACATTAAGTAATGGCTCCAATATATGGGAAGAAATAAAAATCATTTTCCCTTTCTTGCTTAAGGCTTCAATCATTATAATAAGCACTTTGTTGGTTTCAATATCTAATCCGTTAAAAGGTTCGTCAAAAATATAAATTTGCTTGTCCTGTTTAACCATAGCTAGCAGTGCCAGCTTTTTTTTCATGCCTGTGGAATAGGTTTCAATTAAATTATTCAAAGGTAGATGCATCAATTCCTGGAAACTTTCAAGTTTGAATTCCTTATTTGTAGAAGGAAATATATCCAGGTATTCCTTTCCTGTTATGTTGGAGTAAAAATAATTACTGGTTTCTATATACCCGATATCTTTGCTGTTAAGTGGTGTTCCATTAAATATAAACCCTCCCTCATCAGGTTTAATCACTCCTGCTAGGGCATTAAAGAAAGTGGTTTTCCCCGATCCATTCAACCCAATTATACCATGCGTATTACTGCCTGAAAAAACTGTGCTGATATTATTTAAAACAGGTCTTTTATCAAATTTTATAGTGAGGTCTTTTACTTCAAGCATGGATGTAAGTCTTTAAATTTTTTATGGCTTTTGGATAATTTCTAATGCACATAATTAGTGGAATGGGTAATAAAAAAGGAATTAAACCACTAAATGATACAATGGAAACAATTACAGCACTTCCGGAAAAGTCCTTGTTTGGTTCATATACAGTGTATTTATAAAGTATGGCAAAAACAAGCACAAGTAATTGCAAGAAAAGGAAAATAATATTTACATACCAGTATTCAAAGTTGAAAAACAAGTTAACTAACAAAACCGGGGCTAAAATAAGGACAAGAAATTTAGATTGGCTCAGAATCTTGTTTTTAAGAAAACTGGCTGCTGTTCCACCTCCAACTTTTAACACATTCAAAGATTCACATTCCTGGTAAAATGAGATGAGTACGGTGGTTAATACCCAAAGAAAAAACAAGGGTAAAAAACTAAGCCAGCAAAAAGAAATAGACAAAAGATAAATAAAAACAAAGCCCCAAAAATGTTTACGCATTCCACTTATTAATTCAAAGTTTTTTGCATTTATAAAAAGGGAAGGATTTACCTGAGGAGTTTTTAGTTTAAATTTAAAATGAAGAGTTGAAATTAAAAAAAGTAACAGCAGGATTATAGGGAAGTAATAATACTGTTTGCTTAATAAGCAAGGCAGTGTAAAAGGAAGAGTGAACACGAGGTACTCGGTAAAGATTGTTCTTAAAGGGTTTTTAACATGCAGAAAAACAAATTGCCTATCCTTACGGTTATTATGAATAAAAAACACACCCGCTATAACCCCGGCAAAAGGTATCCATGCTTTTTCCGGATCTTGATAAAGTTTATAAGTAACAAGTATAGCCACAATGGACAGACCTAGGTAAAATAAGCCATAAAAAATACCCAGATCATCCAGTTCTCTTGAGAGTTGTTTAAAACGGATTTTAAGAAGGGTTAATTCCATGTAAACTCTTGTAATTTTAAAGAAAAATGTTCTTTTTATTAAATCTCTTTTTTCTCTGGTAAATATATTGAGATTCCTCCCTACGGTCGGAATGACGGGTTTTTTAAGTCTTTTGTTGGAGTGAGGGGTTAAGTTGCGGCAAAGCCGCAACTTAACCC
>JALYPI010000286.1 GCA_030856445.1 Bacteroidota bacterium | reverse complement strand
CCAATTACAGGCAAAGGGGTAATGGAAGCAACCATTCCCGGCAAATGAGCAGCTCCACCCGCTCCTGCAATAATAACTTTTATTCCACGCTGAGCAGCAGATTTAGAATATTCAAACATTCTTTCTGGAGTACGATGGGCTGAAACAACAGTTATTTCAAATTGGATTTCAAAATCTTTTAATATGGAAGCAGCTTCCTTCATTATATTTAGATCTGATTTGCTACCCATGATTATTCCTACCTGTACCATACTGTTTAGTTTATTAATGTTGTTGCTTTGAACTTTTAGTGCTGAAATTAATTTGAAATAATTTTCAATTCATTCTTTACCCACTCTGCTTTTTCTTTCGCTTTTTCAAGACTCTCATCCAATATAGTTATATGGCCCATTTTGCGATAAGGTTTTGTATTCTTTTTGCCATATAGATGTATTTTAACTCCTTCTACAGCAACCACATTTTCAAATCCTTGATAAACAGCCTCTCCAGAAAAACCTTTTTCACCCAATAAATTAACCATTACAGCAGGAGAAAGGCTTTTTGTTGAACCTAATGGTAAATTTAATATTGACCTTAAGTGCTGCTCATATTGAGAAGTATAATTGGCCTCTATAGTATGATGTCCACTGTTATGTGCTCTTGGTGCAATTTCATTTACAAGTATCTTTCCATCTTTACATAGAAACATTTCAACGGCCAAAATACCAATAAAATCAAGTGCAATCACTATTTTTTCAGCAATTTCGTATGCCTCTTGTTCTACAGATGGTGTAACCGCGGCAGGAGCAAATAAATATTCAACCAGATTAACTTCAGGATTAAACTCCAGTTCAGTGATTGGAAAACATTTAGTTTCACCTGTTTTATTACGGGCTATAATCACAGATATTTCCTTTTCAAAGTCAATGAACTTTTCAAGTACTGAGGGCTCATCAAAAGCATTGTTCAAATTTCCAGGATCTGTTAAGCGTGTAACTCCCCTGCCATCATAACCACCTTTGCGTAATTTTTGCATAAATGGAAATTCAGAGGCATATTTTCCGATTTCATTTTTATTTTCAATGAGAAAAAAGGCTGAACTTGGTATATTGTTTTTTTTGTAAAATTCCTTTTGCAGCCCTTTATCCTGAACGATTTTCAGCACTCTTGATTGAGGATATACAGGCAGTCCCTCCTCTTCAAGTTTTTGCAGAGCATCCACATTTACATGTTCAATCTCTATTGTTAGCATATCTACAGTTTTACCAAAATCGTAAACAGCTTTAAAATCCTGCAAATCACCAACTACAAAATCAGTAGCTAAATCTTTACAAGGAGCATCTTTATCAGGATCAAGGGAAACAATTTGTATATTTAAATTAATGGCCTCCTGGATTAACATTCTTCCCAGCTGGCCTCCACCTAATACACCTAGGCGGAAATTATTATAAAAGGGCTTTTTCATATCAGGGTTCAAAGATAAATTAAATGTACATAACATTAAAGGGTAATATCTGGTAATTTAAAGGCAAAAGCGTTAAAAAATGTTTAATTTAGCCGTTTTAAATTATCCAATGCAAAAAGTTAAGGTAAAAGACAAAGAATTTGAAGTATTTATTACTGAAAAAGAAATTCTAAAAGCCATTGATGTGGTTGTAGAAAAAATGCAAAAGGACCTCCAGGGTAAAAATCCTTTGTTCATTGCAATTTTAAATGGGGCATTTATGTTTGCTTCTGATCTTTTCAAAAAATATGAAGGAGACTGTGAAATTTCATTTGTAAAATATGCTTCCTATGCAGGAACAAGCACCACCGGACAAGTAATTACTTTAATCGGTTCAAATGAAAAGGTCACAGACAGAACAGTTGTAATTCTTGAAGACATAATTGATTCAGGTATCACTATGGAAAAAGTAGTTAGTGACATTAAAGAATTTAATCCACTTGATGTTAAAATTGCTACACTTTTATTCAAACCAGAAGCATTTACTAAAAATTATCCTATTGATTATATTGGGCTGTCCATACCAAATGACTTTATAGTAGGCTATGGTCTGGACTATGATGGTTATGGCAGAAACCTGAAAGACATTTATAAAATCTGCAATTAGATTTTTAATAAAAATTCCAAAAAAACAATTTAAAATAATTACCACATTAAAGTTTAAATCAAAAAACAAGTAAAGTAATGTTAAACATAGTATTATTTGGACCTCCAGGGGCAGGAAAAGGAACCCAGTCTGAAAAACTAATAAAAAAGTATAATTTGGTTCATCTTTCAACAGGTGATATTCTTCGAAGTGAAATTGCTGCAGGAACTCAATTAGGACAAGAAGCAAAAGGCATAATGGACAAGGGAGCACTAGTTCCAGATAAAGTTGTTATTAAAATGATCAGTTCAAAACTGGATGAAAACAAAAATGCCAATGGTTTTATTTTTGATGGATTTCCACGCACTGTAGCTCAGGCAAAGGAACTTGATAATCTTTTGAAAAATAAGGGCACAGAAATCTCCATGATGCTTGCCCTTGAAGTTGAAGATGAAGAATTGGAAAAAAGATTATTAGAAAGAGGCAAAGATTCTGGAAGAGCTGATGATAAGAATATAGAAGTTATTAAGAACAGAATAAAAGAGTATAATAATAAAACAGCCCCTCTTAAAGACTACTATGCACAACAGAAGAAATTTCATTCTGTTTATGGAATGGGAACCATTGACGAGATTTTTCATCGGCTTTGTGATAAAGTTGAACAAGTGTATGACTTTGAAAAAAATTTAAATTTTCCAGGCTTGGATTTATAGGGTTAAAAGCAATTTTAGCACCCTATTTCCGTATATGTATCATAGTTATTAGTTAAGAAGGATTAAGTTATGTCAGGTTCAAATTTTGTAGATTACGTAAAAATATGCTGCCGTTCAGGCAAAGGTGGTGGAGGCTCCAGGCATCTTCACAGAGATAAGTCTACAGCAAAAGGAGGCCCCGATGGTGGAGATGGAGGAAGAGGTGGCCATATCATTTTAAGAGGAAATACTCAATTTTGGACCTTGCTGCATTTAAAATACATGAAACATGTTATTGCCGAGCCTGGTGGTAATGGAGGCAGCACTTTAAAAACAGGAAAAGAAGGTAAAGATATAATTCTCGATGTTCCTCTGGGTACAATTGCCCGTGATGCAGAAACTGGGGAAATAGAGTTTGAAATTACTGAGGATGGAGAAACAAAAATAATCGCAAAAGGCGGAAGAGGGGGTTTAGGAAATAATCATTTTAAAACACCAACCATGCAAACTCCACGCTTTGCTCAACCTGGCGAAGATGGATTGGAAGAATGGAAAGTACTGGAACTAAAAATATTAGCTGATGTTGGATTGGTTGGCTTTCCAAATGCAGGAAAATCAACTTTACTCTCAGTTGTTTCAGCAGCAAAACCAGAGATTGCCGATTATCCCTTTACTACACTTGTTCCTAATTTAGGTATAGTAAGCTACAGGGATTACAAATCATTTGTAATGGCCGATATTCCTGGAATTATTGAAGGTGCAAGCGAAGGAAAAGGTATTGGTTTAAGGTTCCTTCGTCATATTGAAAGAAATTCAATTTTACTGTTTCTGGTAGCTGCCGACAGTAAAGACATACGTGCAGAATATGAAATCCTGCTTAATGAACTTAAAAGTTTCAACCCTGAACTTTTAGATAAACAACGATTATTGGCGATTTCTAAATCCGATTTACTTGATCAGGAACTTATGGAAGAAATAAAAAAAGATCTGCCAGATATTCCTTCACTTTTTATTTCCTCCTTAAACAATCAAGGAATTGTTGAATTAAAGGATATGTTGTGGAAAGAGCTTAATAAATAATAAAGCATTTTCTTGTATAAATTGTTCATAGCTACAACTTGTTTATTTTTTCTAATGAAGTGAAATATCAAAATGATTTTAATATAAAATGTTAGAACTGTTAAAACAATTTGATAAAGAACTATTTCTATTTTTAAACGGGATACACTCTCCTTTACTGGATGTTATAATGTATTGGTTTTCAGATAAATTTTTCTGGATTCCTTTCTACTTTTTCCTTTTGATTATTATCGGTTGGAAAAATGGATTTAAATCTCTTTTGATTCTTATTCCTGTTGTAGCCCTTGTAATTACACTAAGCGATCAGTTATCTGTACACCTTTTTAAAGAGGTTTTCAAAAGGTACCGGCCTTGCCATAACGAACAAATTAAAAGCTATGTACACCTTGTGAATGGTTGTGGAGGAATTTATGGATTTGTTTCTTCCCATGCGGCTAATACATTTGCCTTAGCTATATTTATTGGGTTTGTATTAAAAGAAAAAATAAAGTTTATTTTATATATAATGCTCCTATGGGCTTTTCTTGTTTCTTACAGCAGAATTTACACTGGAGTTCATTATCCTTTGGATATTATAGCAGGAGCGCTATTAGGGATCACAATTGGTATGTTAGGCTTTTATTTATATTTTCAAATTTCTAAAAAATTCAATTTCACAAGTTTAACCATGAAGGCCGATTTGTAATCCAATTATAAACCTTGGCAATTCTGGATACATAAACTCCTGCTTGAACTTATCAGATAACCTGTAAGAGCCATAAAAGGCATATCTGTTAAATCCTAACCTTGCTTGAACACCATAATTAAGAGGATTTGTATAATTCAATTGTCGGTTAATAACTCTTGTAAACCTGGCATTTGCTATATTGGGAGAAACATAATTTTCAGTATAAATATGTTTAACTATAAATTCCCAGTTCCCGTAAGCTCCAATATCAAGGAAATTCCCTATTATATTGCCTCTTTTTCCAAAGTTAAATCTGTTGTATAAAGAGACTCCCAAATGGTTGAAGTTTATTTTTTCATTATCGTGAAAAACATTATTAGGAAGAGTCTTTCCTTGTTGCTGATCAATATTGAAACTTGTTACTCCATATGCAAAATCAAATCCAAGTGCATAAAAATTAGAAATTTTCCTTTTATATCTGTAGCCAACATTAAAATCTGTTGAATTTCCATAACGTATGGCAGATCCTGCTGCCTGAGAGGGGCCAAAAACAAAACCGTATGCAAAATACAAATGAGAATAATGTTTTAAATTAGGGCCTCTTTGGGGAGGAATTGTATCTCCCTGAACATTTTGTTCCAATAAAATCTCCTGCCCATTTATATTTGTTGTAACAAAAGCTAAAGCAATTAAAGTTGTTATAAGTATCTTTTTCATCCTCTGCTATTTTAAAATTTATATTCTTCGGTATACCCTTTATAATGTACTCTTAAGGTTTGCCCCGGTTTAAAATTTGAAACAGGCAATTCCAATACATCAGATTGTTTAACATTAACTATAAAATAGTTATCTAAATAACCCCTTTCATTTTCAATATGATAATAAAGATAAAAAATCTGCTGTGCCTCATACCTAGAAAAATCAGAGACTGAATCATTAATGAGGTTAATGGAGGAATTGTTATTTGGCAAAAACTCTTTCTTGATTTTAATTTTCACTAAAGTATTATCAACTTTTATATTTAAAGTTGGAATAGTTGGCTCTGTTTTTTCGCTGGTGAAATAAGATGCTTGAGGAATACCAAATCCATGTATATAGTCATAGTAAGGAAATAAACTTCCTGATTTTTCAATTTCACGGAAAATCTCCATGTTTGTTAAGTTAGGATTTTTTTGCCAGGCACAAGCAGCAAATCCTGCAACAAGAGGAGAAGAAAATGAAGTTCCATTTGCTATGGAGAGCTTGCTTTTTCCAGCAACAACAACTTTTCCAAAACCTGCAACATTGGGTTTCATTCTTTTTGTTTTAGTAGGACCATAGGAACTGAAAGTAATATGATAAAATTTATCAGGATCAATCCCTCCTACTGCCAATACACTATCCGCATCGGCAGGAGTACCAATAATTTTCCATTCTTTTCCACCTTCATTTCCTGCAGCATTTACAACCAATATACCCTTTGAAGCAGCCATATTTGCTGCCTTTGAAACAAGGCTTGACTCTCCATCCATCTGATCTTTAAAATAGCGGTGATGAGTATACCCTAAAGAACTGTTAATAATATGAGCACCGTTTTTATCTGCCCATTCTGCAGCTGCCAGCCAGTTTTCTTCTTCGGAAAAAGGTTCTCTTTTTGCCATTTCAGTACGTGCCAGAATAAATTCAGCTCCGGTAGCAAGCCCAATTTTATGGTTATCAATTATACCTCCAATACACGACATTACAGAAGTACCATGGGAATTATAAGAATATACATTTTCTTTATTGCGAACAAAATCCCAGGTTTTTATTATTCTGTTGGAGTTTCTAATGTGCTCAAAAGCTGGATGGGTATCTACTCCTGGAAACCCTGCATCAAAAATTGCAATTCTAATTCCACTGCCATCAAGGTTGTTCTCTTCAAATTGCTCTCTTCCAAGGCTTATTGTTTGATTAGACAAAAGATTTTTATCATATTTTGAAAGGGTGTTATACATTTCTTCAGTTTTACTTTGCTTAGGATTATCAACACTGGCCAGTGAAACAGATGTTGAAGTGACAAGATAAATTTCAGAAACAAATGGCATTTTATATATTATTTCCATCTGATAAGCATTACCATAACAGATCAGACCATTAAACCACCTTGTTGCTAAACCTGTGGAATCTGCCATTTTAGCGACTGATTCAATATAAAATTCATTTACAGGCCAGTCTGTGGAGTCATTCAAGGAAAGTCCGTTTGCTATTCTTCGTTCAATAGCTTTATTATCAAAGTATTCAAATGGATCAAAACCGTCAGATGATTTATCTTTGAAAAAAACCCAGTATTTACCGTAATTTTGTCCAATTACTATTGTATTAGAAAAGAAGAAAAACAAAAGTATAAACAACAACAAAATCCTTTTCAAAAACATATTAGAAGTATATATTTTACTAATGTATTAATTTAATATTTATTTATCAAAGATACAAAATGAATCCAATTGATTTAAGAAGCGATACGGTTACCAAACCAGGCAAAGGAATGCTAGAGGCAATGTTCAATGCAAAAGTTGGAGATGATGTTTTTGAAGAAGATGAAACAGTAAACCTATTGGAAGAAAAAGCTGCCAATCTCTTTGGAATGCAAGCTGCATTGTTTTGCCCCTCAGGTACAATGACCAATCAAATTGGAATAAAAATTCTAACCCAGCCAGGGGATGATGTAGTATGTGACAAACTCTCCCATATTTACAATTATGAAGGAGGTGGAATAGCATTTAATTCTGGTGCTTCTGTAAAATTAATTGAAAGCAGTAATGGAATATTTAGTGCTGAAAATGTACTTGAAAATATAAATCCTGACAATGTACATTTTCCTAAAACATCTCTTGTAAGCATTGAAAACACAAGCAACCGAGGGGGAGGATGCTGTTGGAAAATTGATAAAATAAAAGCAATTTCAGAAATCTGCAAACAAAATAATCTATATTTTCATTTGGATGGAGCGCGTATTTTCAATGCACTGGTTCATACTGGTGAATCAGCAAAAGATCATGGTAGTTTATTCGATACAATTTCGGTTTGCCTGTCTAAGGGATTAGGAGCACCGGCAGGGTCTTTATTGCTTGGAAGCAAAGAATCAATTAAAAAAGCACGTAGGGTAAGAAAGGTTTTAGGAGGAGGCATGCGGCAGGCAGGATATTTAGCTGCTGCTGGGATTTATGCATTGGATAACAATATACAAAGATTAAAAGAGGATCATTCAAGAGCAAAAACATTGGAACAAACAGTAAGAGAGCTTTCCTTTGTAGAAGAAATTTTTCCTGTAGAAACGAATATTATTGTATTTAGATTAAATGAAAGCTTTAAAACTGATTTGTTTATTGAAAAACTTGGCAAAAATCAGATAAAGGTTGTTCCTTTTGGAAAACAAACTGTTAGAATAGTTACTCATTTAGACATTAACGATTCGGATATTGACAGAACAATTACTGAGTTAAGGAAATTAAAAATTTAGGAATATTATTTTTAACTGTACCCTTGCTATTTTTTAATTCAAGCATTTAAGCGCTGCAAGGAACACGCATATCAATAAATGTGATATACCATTTAAGATTGATCATAGAAAAATGCCAGGAATAATTATTTGTATTTACAACGGTAACATCAATGGTTTGAACAAGATTTTTCACTGCTTCTTTTTCTTTTTCACTAATATCAAGAAATTTCCAAAAATCTCCTTTAATTAAAGTGTTTGTTTCCTGCACAAAAACCCCCTTTTTAGTCCAAAAATCAGGAAAATTATCGCAATCTATTACAGGAAGGGGCTCATGATTAACATCAGTGGCTATATTACTTCTATCAAAAGCAAAAAATGATTTTGAATTATAATGAGGTGTAAATGAAGCAATGTCTTTTATGTTTACAACTGATGGCAAAGCTCCTGGAGATTCAATTATATATAAACCATATTCAGGATGAATATATTTATTGAATTTTTGGTGATCTCCTTTTATTACTGCTTTAAAAAAATCTTCATAAATGAAATTAAAATCCCTGGGGCTATTTTCATTTACTGTTTCGACAGTTCTAATTTCAGAAACAGGTTTGTTTTTACAGGAAATGAAAAAAAACAAGGATATTATAAATAAGAATTTCATTTTTTCAATGAATTAAGCACCTCTTTAATGGGAGTTCCTACATTTCCATTTGGCATTGAAATATTTAGAATTACTGATAATGTAGGGGCAATATCAGTAATGAAAACAGGATTAACATTTTCGCCTTTCAAAATTTTCCAACCATACCAAATTAGAGGCACATGAGTATCATAATTATACACTGTACCATGAGTTGTACCTTTTTTATGAAACTCCATCCAGCCTGGTTCAAGAACTATTGCAACATCACCTGAGCGTTTTTGGCTAAAACCATTTTGTACAAGCGAAGCCGGCTTATGAACAAAAGAAGTGGATGATAATTCCTGGGAAGTATAAACATTTGCAATCCCCTGAAATGTAATTAAATGTTGCTTTGCCAATTGTTGCATCTGAAAAAGATCAATTCCCTTTTCAGCAATTAATTCTCTGTTAAACATGAATTGTTCATTGTAATAATTTAAAATCCATTCTGCTTTTCCATATTTCTCATTAAACAATTCTCTTAATGAATTTAAAGGAACAGCGGATTCAAAATTGCCAGCAGGAATTTTGTTTTGTACTAAATAACTGGGGTTATGAGCAGCTCCGTGGTCAGCTGTTAAAAACAATAAATAATTCCCTTTTCCTACTTCCTTATCAAGAGAAGCCAGAAGTTCGGCAATATCTTTATCAAGGCGAAGGTAATTATCTTGTATTTCTATTGATTTTGTTCCAAACTGATGACCGATATAATCAGGTGAAGAAAAACTTATAGCTAAAAAATCAGTATGTAGTCCTTTTCCTAATTTTTCATTTTTGATCGCCTCTATTACAAAGTCTTTGGTAAAAGTGTTTCCAAAAGGCGTTTTACGTAGTAAATCAAAACCAACTATTTTTGATATTTCAGGAAGATCGTGAGGGAAAACCGGTTTGTTTTCACCTTTAAATGGCTCTTCATAAGGATTATCATCTGCAAGGCTTTCTTTGTATTGCTCAATTGGCAGCATAGTGTTCCATACATTGGCAAGGTACTGAGAAGGTAATTTTTTATTGTTAAACTGATTTACCCACTCAGGTAAATCATTCATGTAATGAGAACTGCTTATCCAGGCTCCTATTTCAGAATCATACCAATAAGCGGCATCTGCAGCATGCCCGGCAGGTAAAATGGCGCCCCTGTCTTTTAAGGAAATGCCTATTACTTTTGATTTACTATTTGATATCTTCAGCTCATCCGTTATTGTTGTAGAAAGCATATTAGCAGGAGACATTTTACCAGCGTCACTGCTACTCCCAACGGTTTTAACACTAGAATCATCAGTACAATATGTTTTGCGTTTATCTTTTAATACATACCAATTGTTCGCTATTATACCATGAATGGAGGGAGTTGCTCCTGTATAAATTGAAGCATGGCCCGGAGCGGTAAAAGTTGGCATGTAGTTAAAATTGGTGTTTTTGCAATTATAACCCTCCTTAACTAGTTTTTTGAACCCATCCTGCCCGTATTTATCCCAATAACGACTAATATAATCATACCTCATCTGGTCAATTACAATACCTACTACAAGTTTAGGAGGAGTTGTTTGTGCAACTATATCAACTATTGGAAAGGCCAGAAACCCAGCCAGAAAAAGCAAGAAAAGAAATTTTGACATTTTTTTAATTCATTTAATCGAGCACAGAAGAGGCGTTTAAATCATTTAAATCGCTTGAGGAAGTAGGAATGTTGATTTCCTTTTTTACGATCGCTCTTCCAATGCTGCTGTAATAGAATCCGTGCTTTTTCATCAGGCTAAGTTCGTAAAGATTTCTACCATCAAATATGGTTTTATTCTTCATTAAAGCAGCAATTTTATTAAAGTCCGGGCTTCTGAAAACAGACCATTCTGTTGCAATCAATAAAGCATCAGCATCTTTTAACATTTGATACTGATCAGTATGTAATTCAATTTTATTACCATAAAGCTTTCTTACATTATTCATTGCCTCAGGGTCAAATGCGGATACAATTGCTCCTTCCTGCAAAAGCTCATCAATAATGTGTAAAGAGGGTGCTTCACGAATGTCATCAGTATCTGGCTTAAATGCTAAACCCCACACTGCGATTTTTTTATCCTTTAATTGATTTTTAAAGTGTTTTTTAAGTTTGGAAACAATTATGGTTTTCTGTTCTTTATTGACTTGCATCACTGAATTAAGAATCTTAAAGTCATATTTGTTTTCTTCCGATGTTTTGGCAAGAGCTTGAACATCTTTAGGAAAACAACTACCACCGTAACCTATTCCTGAGAATAAAAATCTTTTGCCTATTCGATCATCTGAACCTATTCCCATTCTGATCATATCTACATCGGCTCCAACTTTTTCGCAAAGGTTAGCAATTTCATTCATAAATGAAATTTTGGTTGCAAGGAAAGCATTAGCTGCATATTTAGTAAGTTCAGCAGAACGTTCGTCCATAAAAATAATTGGATTACCTTGTCTTACATAGGGTTTGTAAAGCTCAGTCATTACTTTTACAGCCGTATCGGAACTTGTACCAATAACCACGCGATCTGGTTTCATAAAGTCCTCAACGGCAAAACCTTCTCTTAAAAATTCAGGATTTGAAACTACATCAAAATCCACCATTGCATGTTCAGCTATTGCCTCACGCACTAGTTCAGAGGTTCCAACAGGAACTGTACTTTTATCTACAATAACTTTATAACTTGTCATCATTTTGCCCAGTTGCTCAGCAACTCCTAAAACATAGGAAAGGTCTGCAGATCCATCTTCTCCTGGAGGAGTTGGTAAGGCAAGAAATATTATTTCAGCGTGCTTAATACCTTGTTCAAGATCAGTAGTGAAATTTAAACGGCCTTGTTTGATGTTTCTTTCAAAATAAACATCAAGATGAGGTTCATAAATAGGAATAATTCCATCCTTCATTTTCTGAACTTTTTCCTTATCAATATCAATGCAGATTACATTGTTTCCTGTTTCTGCAAGGCAAGTTCCTGTTACTAGGCCAACATATCCGGTACCGACTACTGCTATTTCCATTTTAACTCTTTTTTATTAAAAAATATAATATACAATAATAGAAAATTTCAACTACTTTTCAAAGGACAACACAGCCTGAGTTATATAATTCAGCTGATCTTGGTCCAATTCTGTATGCATTGGGAGTGAAATCACTTTAGAACATAATTCTTCTGTAACGGGAAAATCTCCGTTTTCATATCTGGAATCCATATAAGCTTTTTGTTTATGCAAGGGAACTGGATAATAAACCATTGCCGGGATTTCTTTGGAGGCAAGGTGATCTTTTAGGGCAGCACGATCAATTCCTTTTAATTGCAGGGTGTATTGATGGAAAACATGGTCAGAAAAAGAAGCTCTTACCGGGGTTTGAATGCCGGGATGAGATGCAAATGCATTGTCATAAAAATCGGCTACATAATTTCTTGCTTTAGCATATTGATCCAAAAGAGGAAGTTTTATTCTTAAAATAGCTGCTTGTATGCTATCTAATCTAGAATTCACACCAATTTCATCGTGGTAATACTGCACTGATTGCCCATGATTAGCAATCATTTTTATTTTTTGGGCGAGCTTTTCATCATTAGTAAAAATTGCTCCTCCATCTCCATAACAGCCTAAATTTTTTGAAGGAAAAAAAGAAGTACAACCTACAGTTCCAATAGTACCGGCTTTTTTAACTGTTCCATCAGAAAAAGTATAAGAAGCACCTATGGCTTGTGCAGTATCTTCAATTACATAAAGATTATTTTTCTTAGCAATATCCATTATTTTTTCCATATCAGCGCATTGACCAAATAAATGCACAGGAACAATTGCCCGTGTTTTATCTGTAATGGCATTTTCAATGGCATCAACATCGATATTAAAGGTTTTTGGATTTACATCTACCAGTACAGGCGTTAATTTAAGCAATGCTATTACTTCCGCTGTGGCAACATAAGTAAAACTTGCTGTAATAACCTCATCGCCCGGCTTTAAATCCAAAGCCATCATTGCAATTTGTAAGGCATCAGTTCCATTTGCGCAGGGAATTACATTTTTAACCTCAAGGTATTTTTCAAGTTCTGATTGAAAATCCTTTACTTCAGGGCCATTTATATAAGCAGTGGAACGAATAACATCTATTACTGCTTTATCTACTTTTTCTTGAATTTTATCGTATTGACTTTTCAGGTCAACCATATGAATTTTCTTCATAAAAATTTTTTTTTGCGAATATAATCAAAAATGAAAACCCTCTTACACATTTACGGTAAAATGAACAGTAGTTTAATGAATAAAGATTGGGCTTAGGGAAAACATTTCTATAAATGTAAAACAAGGAAACAATAACATTTTACCAATAACGTTCAAAAAAAGTATCTTAGCCGAAATATTCCCTTTCTATATGAAAAAACATATTATTCTTTTTCTTTTTTCGTGCTGCCTTTCATTGTTTTCATTTTCCCAGGTAAATGTTTCTGATTCTGTAATATCTACCCCTATTATTATAGCAAATTACGCCTATCAATTTCCCGGAGGGCATTTAAAGGAAAGGTTCGGAAACAGCTCTACTATTGGTGTTTCATTTTTACAAAAAACAAAAAGCTACTGGCTTTGGGGCTTTGATTTTAACTTTATTTTTGGCGGAAAAGTAAAGGAAGATTCTTTATTTAGAAACATGACCACTAAAAATGATTTTCTTATAAATCAACATGGTGCCCTTGCTGAAATTCGCCTTTTTCAAAGAGGCTTAATAAGTACGGTTAAATTGGGAAGAATGTTTCCTGCTTTAGGCCCTAATCCCAATTGCGGTTTTGTTGTACTTGGCAGCGTAGGATTGCTGCAACATAAAATTCGTATTGAAAACCCCAATAATAATACACCCCAAATACTTGGTGATTATAAAAAAGGATATGATCGGCTCACAAATGGACTTGCCATATCTGAATTTGTAGGATATATGTACCTGAGCAACAACAGGCTTTTAAACTTTTACGGTGGTTTTGAATTTGTTCAAGCCTGGACCCAAAACAGAAGGGATTTTAATTTTGACACAATGGAAAAAGACAACACCAAACGCACTGATTTAATGTCAGGATTTAAAGTTGGTTGGGTGGTTCCTCTTTACAAAAAAATGCCTGACAAATTTTATTATTATTGATAAACTGTATAAAGT
>JALYPI010000074.1 GCA_030856445.1 Bacteroidota bacterium | reverse complement strand
TGACTTATACTGCCACTGTTTCCGGAACTTATTACCTAAGAGCCAGAAGCTCAGGAGGGTCCTGGTCGACTTGTAGCTCCACGTGGGTAACGGTAAATCCATTTCCTTCCACTCCTCCCGTTCCTGTTTCCAGTACAAACTCTTGTGGAAGCAAAACTTTAACAAGAGCAACTCCACCTTCAGGGGTTACTTATTACTGGCAAGGAACAAGTTGCGGGACCAGCACTGCCAATTCTTCTTTAAATTATTCAGCCACTGCCACTGGAACTTACTATTTAAAAGCCAGGTCAAACGCTGGTTGCTGGTCTAGCTGCTCTTCCACAAGTGTATCTGTAACGCCTGAACCCCCAACGCCTCCTACTCCTTCTGCCAGCACGAATGGCTGCGGAACTATTGTACTTACCAGGGGAAACCCTCCTGCCGGGGTGGTTTACTATTGGCAAGGCACAAGTTGTGGAACCAGTACTACCAATTCTGCAAATACATTTAACGCAACTACTTCTGGAAACTATTACCTTCGCGCCCTTAACAGCCAAGGATGCTGGTCTTCCTGTGCTTCAAAATCGGTTACAATTATTCCTTGTCCGGCTAATTTAACGGCTTCTTTTATTTCATGTCCTGCAGGGCAGGTAGTTTTTAACTGGTCGAATGCCAGTTCAAACTGGTCCTTGGAAGTTTCCCTAGATCCGGCTTTCAATTCCTATCATGCCATTTCTGTTTCCAATGCAACCACAATTACAGGGCCCACAGGGTTTACACCTACATTCTTCTTCCAGCCAAACGCTACTTATTACTGGAGAATTTCAGCTGGAGGCGGTAGTTTTGTTAATGGGCCAATCTTTAATGTTCCTTTTTGTGACCTTGTTGTCCCTACAACCTCTGTTGACCCAATAACTGGATGGCAGAATGCTGATTTTACGGCCAGCTTTACAGATGCTGACAATATAGCTGTAGGTAAGGGTTTTTATAGGGTACTGGATTTCGATGGAACGGAATGGTTGGCCAATCCGGACCGTGGTTTTTTTAATGACAATTTCGACAACAGCACTCTTAGTTCTCAGTGGGCCAGCTATGTTGGCACCTGGAGCAATTCTTTGGGCTTTCTTGTTCAGAGCGATGACTCGGAAAACAATACAATACTATCTGCCCCTTTAACCCAGAACCTTTCCAACAGGTATCTCTATCATTGGAATGCAAAAATTGAAGGCTCAGGAACAAACAGAAGGGCCGGCCTGCATTTCTTTTGCGATGACCCTTCTTTGCCTAACAGAGGAAATTCTTATTTTGTTTGGTTCAGACTGGATGACAACAAGCTCCAGTTTTATAAAGTAATAAACGAAGTTTACACCCAGGTAAAAAGTGTGGACTATACTTTTAATGCTTCCGAATATTATGATTTTAAATTGATTTATGATCGCATTACTGGCAAAATGGACATCTACATTAATAATATACTTGCGGAAAGCTGGGTAGATGCAAATCCAATTGCTTCTGGAGACTATGTGTCATTCAGAACAGGAAATGCTACTATGAATGTTAATTATTTTAAAGCCTTCAGGTCGCGCTATCCTTCTACAACGGTAAACGTGGGCTCTGGAAACACAAATGACATGCGTTTTGAAAATGCCGCTCCAACTATTGCCGGAGGTAAAATAGAATCTGTTGTTTCTGATAGGGAGGGCAATCTCTCTATGCTTTCTTCCATTGCTGTAAATTTAGATTGGACTCCTCCATCTGTAGTTTCTATAGTAAATGATGGACCAGGGCCAGACATCAGCACAACTTATTTAACAAATGAACTTACTGCTAATTGGGCTCCATCAGCTGATCCTAATTCAGGAGTTGTGAAATATTATTATTCTATAGGAACAGCCCCTGGATTAATGGATTTACTGGGTTGGACAGACAATTTTTTACAGCTAATGGTTGTAAACAATGCATTATCACTGGTGCTAAACGAAACTTATTATTTTAATGTAAGGGCCGAAAATGGCGCTGGGATTTTCTCTTCCATTTCAAGCTCGGATGGACAAATGGTAATTGTAAACTCCACTGATATTAATGAAGAAAATCCTGTGATTGGATTAAACATCTATCCTAATCCTTTTAACAACACAACAACTTTGGATTATTCTTTATTAAAAAACCAAAAGGTAAGAATTGCCATTTATGATCTAACAGGAAGGGAGATAGCATTATTGAAAAATGAAGACCAAATGGAAGGAAATCACAAAATCAAAATCGATGGATCTCAATTAAGCCTTGCTGAAGGTATGTATTTGGTGACTTTTAAAACTCCTGAAACATCTGTCTATTTTAAAATAATTTTTAAAAAAT
>JALYPI010000011.1 GCA_030856445.1 Bacteroidota bacterium | reverse complement strand
TTAAACTCCAGCCATCCTTCTCCAGGCAGTTTCATTTCAGAATAAAGTAGAAGTCTTTTGTTTGGTTTGTCTGCAACCAGCACTCTCCAAAAATCAATGGTATCTCCTATTAAAATAGTGTTTTGTTCCCTTCTTCCACGGTTTAGGCCAACACCTCCAAATACCTTGTCAAGGAAGCCTCTTATATTCCAAAGCCAGTTTACACCATACCATCCGCGTTGCCCTCCTATAGACCAAATATTATCTATTACCTGGTCAACATGACCTGTAAGAGGTTTTAGTTTTTTGTCAACAAAACATCCACGGGAAGGAATTTGTATATTCTCCAGCAAAGGATAATCTACAGCACTGGAACTGAATGAGTCTTTCCAGCTTGACACTACATTGTTTTGTTCGATTTTCTGAAAAGCAAGTTGTACTGAATCCTTATAAGATATTGCTTTGATCCCAAGCATTTTTTCAAGACGGTTGTCATTTGCAATTACTTCCACTTTCATGCTGTTTACAAGGTTTACCGCAAGCATATAGGAGGTTGATGTAACAAAGTATAGCCAATAGGAAGAAACACGTGGTGTCATTACAGGAACTGTTACAATGTATCTTTTAAGGCCACGAACCTCTGCAAACTGCAAAAGCATTTCTTTGTAGGATAGTATATCCGGCCCACCCACATCATAGGAATTGTTAAATGTTTCTTTTTTTAATAAAACTCCGGAAAGGTATTCTAGAATATTGCGAATGGCAATGGGTTGTATTTTAGTATTGACCCATTTAGGGGTAATCATAATGGGAAGCTTTTCAACAAGATCGCGTATAATTTCAAAAGAAGCACTTCCAGAACCAACTATTATAGCTGCTTTTATTGAAGTAAGTGGAATTTCGCTTTGTCCCAGTATTTGCTCCACGTGTTTTCTTGATGCAAGGTGTTTGGAGAGTTTTTTTTCATTGGTTATTCCTGTTAAGTAGATAATTTGTTTTATCTGAGTTTGTTTAACAAGGGCTAAAAAATTATTGGCAGAAGCTTCTTCAAGGGTCTCAAAATGGCTGATGTTAGAACTCATGGAATGTATGAGGTAATAGGCAGCATCAATGTCTTTTATATCTTCTAATAGGGGGATGTCTTTAAGAAAATCAACCTCAAAAATTGTGATGTTAGGGTGTTTGTAAATTCCCTCGGTAGGAAATCGTTTTTTATCCCTAACACAACAAACAACCTGATGGCCCTGGTCAAGCAAAACAGGCAGTAGTCTTTTGCCAATGTATCCAGTTGCACCAGTAAGAAGTATTTTCATGGAAAGTTTTTATACGTTTAATTCTTCTACAATATAGCAAATATGTTACCAGTAACACCTCATGAGAAATGCAGATTCCATTAGAGTGGAGTAGAATACGTTCTGAATCAAACAAAAAAAGGTTTCAAGCCTAAGCCCAAAACCCTTATTACCAAGTGCACTTGTAGGGATTCGAACCCCAAACCTCCTGATCCGTAGTCAGGTGCTCTATCCAGTTGAGCTACAAATGCAATTTTATTTATTAATCAGGGGTATTAAAATGCCCTGAAAAAAATCGATTGCAAATATATAGCAATTCTATTAAATAACTATATTTGATTCGTTTTTATTTGTAATATATGTTAAACAAAATATTTACCGCATTTATTACATTTTCCCTTATTTTTCATTTTTCCTCCAATGCTCAAAAATATACAGTTAGCGGTTATATTTCTGATGAAGCAACAGGTGAAAAACTTATAGGGGCAAATGTTTATGAACCTACTTTAAAAACCGGAACAACTTCCAATCTTTATGGTTTTTATAGTTTTACTGTTCAGTCAGGTGATTCCATTTCCTTATTGATCAGGTATATTGGCTACAAAAGCCAAATTGTTAAATTACTTCCGGGAAAAGATATACAGTTAAATTTTAAACTCTCTCCATCCATTGATTTAAATGCCTTTGAATTAGTTGAGGAAAGAACAGTTAAAATTGAGGAAAATTCCCAAATGAGTGTAATTGAAATTCCTATTTCTCAAATTAAATCTATACCTGCCTTATTGGGAGAGGTTGATGTTTTAAAAAGCTTGCAGTTGCTTCCTGGGGTGCAATCCGGAGGTGAAGGCTCAAGCGGCCTTTATGTAAGAGGAGGAGGACCGGATCAAAATCTAATTTTACTGGATGGGGCACCTGTTTATAATGCATCTCACCTTTTTGGCTTTTTCTCTGTTTTTAATGCAGACGCTATAAAAAATGTACAGTTAACAAAGGGTGGTTTCCCAGCAAGATATGGAGGCAGGCTTTCTTCAGTTATTGAAATCAATCTTAAGGATGGTAACACTCAAAAATTTTCAGGAGAGGGTTCTGTTGGAATTGTTGCTTCAAGGTTAACATTAGAAGGACCAATAATTAAGGATAAAACCTCATTTATTATTTCTGCAAGAAGAACTTATATTGATGTTCTTGCAAGGCCTTTTATCAAAGCAGCTTCTAATGGCGAGGGAACCGGGGGCTATTATTTTTATGATTTAAATGCCAAAATCAATCATAAGTTTTCTAATAAAGATCATCTTTATTTAAGCTTTTACAGTGGGGATGACCGTTTTTATGCCAGATCAAAAGGAGACTATACCTATAACGGAAATAAAAACATATACAGCGATGAGTTTAAAGTTGGCTGGGGCAATTCTACTTCCACCCTAAGATGGAATCATATTCTTTCTCCTAAGTTATTTAGTAATACTTCCCTTATTTACAGCAGATTTAATTTTTATACTCAAATTGAAAGCAAGCACTCAGAAATAACACCTACGGCAACTTATCAAAATGATTTTGCATTGAAGTTTTTAACAGGAATAGAAGACATAAGCGGTAAAATTGATTTTGATTACCTCCCCTCTACGAATCATTATATTAAATTTGGAATTGGAAATATAAATCATGCTTTTAATACAGGTGCCTTGCAATATAAATCTTCAGCAACAGGTTCCACAGCATTAGACACAACTTTAGGTACTGCAAGAACATATGCAAATGAGCTTTCGGCATATATAGAAGATGATTATAGAATTTCAGCAAGGCTTAAAGCTAATTTTGGAATTCATTATTCAGGATTTGTGGTTTCAAAAAGTTACTATCAATCATTTCAACCCAGATTCTCAGGAAGGTATTTTATTACTGAAAAATTAGCATTTAAGGCTTCTTATGCCACTATGATGCAGTTTATTCATCTTCTTTCTAATGCAGGAATAGGTTTGCCAACGGACTTATGGGTTCCTTCTACGGATAAAATTAAGCCACAAATTTCAAAACAGGTAGCTGCAGGTTTTGCAAAAACCATCCGAAAAGATGACAATGACTATGAGGTGAGCATTGAAGGTTATTATAAAATAATGGATAATATTATTGATTATAAAGGAGGAGCAAATTTCTTTAATCAATCTGAAAATTGGGAAAAACAAGTTGAAGTTGGTAAGGGATGGTCATATGGCTCGGAATTCTTTGTACAGAAAAAAACCGGACGTACTACAGGTTGGGTTGGCTATACTCTTTCCTGGACTGAAAGGCAGTTTCCTGAAATTAATTTTGGAGAAAAATTTCCTTATAAATATGACAGAAGACATGATCTTTCGGTTGTTGTAAATTATAAAATAACTAAAAACATAGATATTTCGGGCACCTGGGTTTATGGAACCGGAAATGCTATTACCTTACCAATTGCACGTTATCAGGCCATTGCAGATTATTCTTCTTTTTATAATTATTATAATGAAATTGAATATTATGAATCGCGCAATGGGTTTAGAATGAGAGCATATCACAGAATGGATGTAGGGATAAATTTTAGAAAAGAAAAGAAATGGGGAGAAAGAACAATTAATGTGAGTGCCTACAATGCTTACAACAGAAAAAACCCCTATTTCTATGCATTTGGTAATGATGAGATTGGCAATAGGGTAATAAAGCAATACAGTTTATTTCCTTTGCTTCCTTCAATTAGTTATAACTTTAAATTTTAACCTTACAGATGAAATAGCCATGCACCGAACAGTGAAACAAACAAATACTGATGAAGATAACATGGCGTACCCGATAGCTATCGGGTCCATATGACATTAAAAATAAAATTATCTACCTATGAAAAAGACAGTATATTTTTTTCTTTTAGTTTTACTGGTTTGTTCTTGTGAAATGGTTGTAAAAGTTGATATCCCAGAACATAAACCTACCCTTGTTTTAAATTCAGTAATTGATCCATCTGAACCCTTTGTTGCATACATCACAAACAGCCTTGGCATATTAGACAGAGGTACAATTAAAAACATTGATAGTGCTTCGGTTGAAATTTATGAAAATGATGTATTACTTGAAAAACTTCCTTTTATTGGAGAAGGGGCATATATTTCCAATGATAAAAAACCTGTTTCAGGCAGGCGATATAAGATCATAGTCGATGCACCTCCCTATCAACAAATACAAGCTACCATTGAGGTTCCCGAGTTGGTTGGAATAAGCAATATCATTTATAAGGAATCTGCCTATACGGATCCCAATTGGGGAGCTTTATCCAGTATTACATTTACAATACATGATCCTTCAAGTATAAAAAACTATTATTCTGCAGGAGTTATTTCTTTGGATACATTCTTTTTTGAGCCTAATTCTATATATATTCACACAAATGATCCAGCAATTGAATCAGCGGATTATGGTTCTGATGCCCTATTATTTAGTGATGAACACTTTAATGGAAAAGATTATACTCTGGAAGTTTTATTTTCCAAACTTTATTATGAAAACAGGGAAGACTATGAAATCTTCCTTAATATAGCATCCGTGAGCAAGGAACATTATTTATACAAAACAAGTCTTACTGTACATAATCAAACCGCTAACAATCCTTTTGCAGAGCCTGCCCCTGTTTATACAAATGTAAAAAACGGACTTGGGATATTTGCCTCAAAAAACTCCAAATTCTATTTGTTGCCTAAATAAATAGATTAGGGCTTTTTTGTTAAAACCTTCGTGAAAATTATTCTCAATTAAGTCTTTAAATAAAAAGGAGGCAATCTTTGCAGATAGCCTCCTTTTTATCATTTTGAATTCTATTAATCAGTTAACAATGTTAACCATTAAGAATCTTTTCTAGGATTGTTTTTTGGCTTAGCAATAGAATCTCTCATCTCGGTATCAGCCTTTACATTTTCCATTTTATAATAATCCATAATACCAAGGTTGCCGCTTCTAAAGGCTTCGGCAATTGCTTTAGGAATTTCTGCTTCAGCTTCAATTACTTTAGCTCTTGCTTCCTGTGCTTTGGCTTTCATTTCCTGTTCAACAGCAACAGCCATTGCTCTTCTTTCTTCTGCTCTTGCCTGTGCAATATTTTTATCAGCATTTGCCTGATCCATTTGAAGTTCTGCTCCAATATTTTTACCAACATCAATGTCAGCAATATCAATAGAAAGAATTTCAAAAGCTGTTCCAGAATCAAGTCCTTTTGCAAGAACAACTGTAGAAATTGAATCTGGATTTTCAAGCACTTTTTTATGTGAATCTGCAGAACCAATTGATGATACAATACCTTCACCAACTCTTGCCAAAATAGTTTCCTCTCCTGCTCCACCCACCAACTGGCGAATGTTTGCTCTCAGGGTTACTCTGGCCTTAGCAATTAACTGAATACCATCCTTTGCAACTGCAGCAACAGGAGGTGTTGTAATAACTTTAGGATTTACAGACATTTGAACTGCCTCCAATACATCTCTTCCGGCAAGATCAATTGCAGTGGCTGATTTAAAATCAAGAGGGATATTGGCTTTATCAGCAGAAATAAGTGCATTTACAACAGCTTGAACCCTTCCTCCGGCAAGATAATGAGCTTCAAGTTCATCGCTGTTCAATATTAATCCTGCTTTTCGAGAATTAATCATTGCATTTACTATTACTGAAGGTGGAACTTTTCTCCATCTCATAAATATTAATTGCAATAAAGAAGTTTTCACTCCCGATAAAGTTGCCTGAAACCACAATCCAACAGGTATGAAATAAAACAACATCCAAAGTCCTATTAGAGCTGCAAAAGCGATTAAAATAATTATACCAATTCCTTCATTCATAATTTTCGATTTTTAATTTAACTGTTTTAATTTTACTATAATTTTATTGGGCGTAGCTTTCAATACTATAATTTCCTTGTTCTCTGGAATATATCCCACCTTAGATTCCACCTCATATAAATTATCATTAATAAGGGCTTTGCCCATAGGATTAAGCCTTGAAATTGTTAATCCTATATCTCCCTCATTTACTGAATTTTCAACTCTGGTATTAACCCTGCCATCTATTTCATTATTTAAACTCATTTTTTTCCAGGTCTTGGTCTTAATCGAGAGGTAAATAAGAATAATTGAAAGTAAAAAACTGGCAGCAAGGGTAATATGGCCATGAACTGGACTCCTGTTATATCCTCCAATTATTGCAAAAATAATCATTATACCACCTAATATTCCAACTACACCTATTCCTGGCACAACTAAAATTTCAAGCAATACAAGAATTAATCCTGCAAGGATAAGTAATACAATAACGGTAATGGTCATTTGCCTTAATTAAAAGACAAATATAGGAGAAAAGCGATGTTAATATGCTTATTTACTTTAAAGAATTTTTATTTTTTCTAAAAAATTCAAAAGGTGAATTCCTTGTTTAAATAATCCTTAGTATTGGTGGGAATAAAAATTTAAAGAATTTGGTTGAATCAGGAAGGCTTATAATACTTTTTAGCTATTGGTAAAAAAGCCTTGATATCTTTTATTCTTCTTTCATCACTTGGGTGAGTGGAAATAAACTCGGGAGGTTTTACTCCTTTTGATTGTTCTGCCATGCGCTGCCAAAAGCCAACTGCTTCTTCTGGATTATATCCTGCCATGGCCATGAAAACCAATCCCATTTTATCCGCTTCAGACTCATGAGTACGAGAATATTTTAAAACTCCTAAGGTGGAGCCAATTCCATATGAGGCAAGAAAAATATCACGCGTTTCCTTTGGCTTCTCATTTAATGCAAAGGCAAGGCCCAGACCACCAGTTGCAACCAATAACTGCTGACTCATACGCTCATTTCCGTGACGGGCAACAGCATGCGCTATTTCATGCCCCATAACTACAGCCACTCCAGCCTCATTATTTGTCAATGGTAATATTCCCGTATAAAAAACCACTTTCCCTCCTGGCATACACCAGGCATTTACTGTTGGATCATTAACAAGGTTAAATTCCCATTTAAAATTTTTAATTCTTTTCGTGTTTTTTTTTCTTTTAAGAAATGTAGTAACAGATTTGGAAATGTTTGTACCTACTCTTTGTATCATTTGAGCTCTGGGATCTGAACCAGGAACCATTTGATTTTGTTTTAAAAAATCACGGTAACTTGTTAAACTCATGCTCATTAAAGTACTTTCCGGAAGCATATTTATTTGTCTTCTTCCTGAGATTGGAACCTTATAACAGGCAACCAAAATAATCACCATAAATACAGATACAATTGCTTTTTTCTTCATCTTAATTTTAAACCTTATTATTCAATTGAAGCTGACAAACCCCTATCAAGAAGAGCTGTTTGTATGGGCTTTAAATCATTAACACTACCTGTTTTAACGGCACATTTTCCTTTATAATGAACAAGGTAGGTACACTGTTCAGCCTGTAAATTATCATGGTTACATACTTCTATGAGTGATTCAATTACAAATTCAAAAGTATTGACATCATCATTATATAAAACCACATTTTTATTAAGGGTTACCTTTTCTAATACCTCAGTTTGTTCTTTTGTAATTGTTTGGCTATTCTTGAAATTAAATGTTTTCATAAAGTATTCTAATTATTATGGGTTTTTTAACATTTCCATAGCCTGGTTTATGCTGATCTTTTTTTGTTGATAATAAGCAACTACAAATGCACCTTTTAAATCATGGCTATCGATCAATATATCCTTCATTTGATTTGCAGATGTATAATTAAAATATTTACCAACTGAATAAACTGTCAATCCCTCTCCGTTAAGATAATGATTAATTCCTAAATATGAAATTTTCAAGAATTTAGTAGCTATATCCAATGGAACTTCTTCTTTAAAAGCCCCTATTTGCACTTTAAACTCAAGCTCAGGAATACTTTTATTTTTTAATTCATCCTCTTCTGATAAAAGGGATTTATCTGTCTGGCTAACATTATTAGCCATTGAATTATTGTTGTTTATATCAGAATTTTGAGGAGAAACATTTTCCTTGGATTTATCTTTTGGTGCTAATTCAGTATTTGATACAACAGGTTTTTCTGTTTGATTAGAGAAAGTTTGAGCTACAGGAGCATCAGAAACTCCAGGTAAAACATTCATTGAACCGGATTGAATAAATACAGAATTCCCATTGTCTGTCTCAAGCTTTCTTGCTTCTGAAACAGAAATTCTGTTACCATTGAAATAAGCTGTAA
This sequence comes from Bacteroidota bacterium, assembly GCA_030856445.1. GTDB lineage: Bacteria > Bacteroidota > Bacteroidia > JACCXN01 > JACCXN01 > JACCXN01. The sequence continues at coordinate 35,091 of JALYPI010000011.1, read as the reverse complement.
CAAAAGCATCTTTTACTCCTATGGAAACTATGACATTTTTAGCCTCATTCGCTCTTGCAGTATTATTAAATACTCCTGATGAATACCTTAACATGCCATTGCTTGTTTTTTCCACATTAAGAGGCTGTATATTGAACAACTGCTTAGGAGGAACCGCTCTGGTATAAACTCCAACCTGGACAGTATAAAGTAAACCTTGTACTGTATTTAACTCATGGTAGGGTGCAACATCTGGTGGAAACACTTTTTCATGTTTGCCAAATGCATCGTTTGTATTTACATTATTATTGTCAGAATTGCCTGCTGCTTGGTTTTGTTTTTCAATTTGATTGGATAATGTTGATTCATTATTCTCCTTAATAATATTATTAGCAACCACTGCTTTATCTTGATCTATTTTTCCTCCGGCAATTAAAGCGCGGGCTTCATTCATGGATATTCTTTTTCCATTATAAAAAACAACTACATAAGCATCATTGTATCCATTTCCACGAATAATATCTTTTGCCAGGTTTGCTGTTTCAATTGTTTTAAACATACCAGCAGTATACCGTGTAAATCCTTGTGGGGTTGTCTCTCCCATAATAGGAGCAAAACCTTTAAACAAATCAAAAGGAATTGGATTTCTGAAAGCTCCTATTTGTACTTTATATACCAATCCTTCGGGTAGTGCTATATCTACAGGAATAGGATTTTTCGAATTATAAACTGGAGCAGCGTTTTTTTCAAAAATAGGTTCAGTAAGCACTTTAGGCACTTCATACCTAGTTTCATCTGTAAATGATTTTGCTACTTTATTTTCACCTGTTCTGTTCTCTGCAGTTAGCAATAATCGTTCAACTTGTGCCTGGCTTGCTAAAGCCTTAGCCTGGATATTTGCTGCTATGTCTACTATTGAATCCGCCCTGTTAATATTAATGGATGCTTTTTCTTTTAATACAGCACTTTCCTCTAACTTTTCATCACGAATCTCCACATCTTTCTCTTGTTCTGCTTCATTTGTCATTAAACGCGATTGTTCTTTAAACTCTTTTCCACGGTTTCTAAAGACATCGGCTTTTTTGAATTCATTTTCCGCTAATTCATTATTAGTATTTATTTCTGAAACCAAAAGCTTATAATTTTCGAGTTCTCCAGATTCAATTAATTGTTGCTGCTGAACAGAGTTTAAAGGAATTACAACTATATTTTTCTCTTTGGCCTTCTTTTCATCCTGTTTTAACTTTTCTGCAAGAGTAGTAACATCTTTCAGGTCTTCTTCAAGCAATTTTACATTTTCAAAAGCACTCTGGGCTTTTACTTTTTTGGAATTTGCTTCTTCCTGTTTCTCATCAGACTTTTGCTTTAGTTCTATCTTTTCTTTTTTCTTTTTACTTTTTTCAGCTCTTTCTGAGAATTCCTGGGCTTCTTCTTCCAATTCACTGGCTTTCTGAGTTAACTGAATCCCCTTTTGATTCTCCTCTTTTATTTTGTTATTTAAAGCAATTATTTTCTCCTGCTGTGTTCTTTGTTCTAACTGATTAATTTCATTTTGAGATAAGCTTGCTTGCTCTTTCTTTAATTCAATACCAGAGGAATTTGATTTTTCAATAAGAGCTATTTCTTTTTCCAACTCTTTTACTTGACTGAAAGAATTTTCAGACTGCTCTTTTTTTGAATTTGCTTCTTCTTGTTTCTCAACTGATTCTTTTTGCAATTCAATTTTTTCTTTTTTCTTTTTGCTTTTCTCCGCTTTTTCTGACAAATCCTCTGCCTCATTTCCTAACTCTTTTGCTTGTTGGGCCAATAGAATTGCTTTTTGATTTTCTTCATCAATCTGAGCTTTTAAGGAAACTAATTTTTCTTCTCTTTGTTTTTTCTCAATTTGTTTGTTTTGAGTTTCATTTGCTTTTGTTTTTTGTGCTTCAGTAGTATTTGCAGATATTTTTTCCTGCTTTTGTTTTTGATCAGGATCAGTAGCAACGGAAGAATTATTATTGGCTTGAATTTCTAGTTTTCTTGCATCCTCAAATTCCAATTCAGCCTCTGCCCTTTTAGCATTTGCTTGTTCTGATTTTTCAATTGCTTGTTGGTTTAATTGTTCTTTATCTTTTTTCTTTTTTGTTGCATTAGCATTTGAAGTCAATATCTGTGCTTCTTTATCTAATTCCTGGGCTTGTAATCGGATCTCTTCACCCTTTTTGTTTTTTTGCTCAGCCTGTAATTTCAGCTCATTTGATTTATTAATGTTCTCTTTATTCTGCTGCTGGCTTGTTTGTTTTTTTAAATTTTTATCCTCTTTAATTTCAGGATCAATTCCCGATTTATCTTCTTTAAACTCTTGTTTGTTAGCAATTGCATTATTCCCTGTTTCATTAGGATCATTACTAACAGAAGCCATTTTAGTAGCCTCTTCATTTAATTCTTTAGCCTTCTCAAAAGCTATGATGGACTGGTTTGTTAAAACTTGTGCCTCATTGAATTTCTCTGCAGATTGACTCTGTAACTCTTTCTTTTCCTTCTTGTTCTTGCTTTTTTCTGCTTGTAATGCTAAATCCTCAGCTTCTTCTTCAAGTTCCTTTGCCTGTCTTAAAAATTCTTCCCCATTCTCATTTTCCTTTGCAGATTCTGCATTTAAAGCAATAATAATTTTATTGTTTTCTTTGTTTGTTTTAGCAGTCTTGGTTTTATCCTCATTAATATCTCCTTTAATTTGATTCTTATCTTTCTTAACAATATCTGAAGAACCTGGAGTAATATTAAGAAGTTCCATTGCCTTATTTTGCTTTTCAATGGCTGTCTTCTCTAATTCTATTGCCTGGTTTAAAAAGTTATATTGTGAAATTAAATTTTCATTCTCTAAGGCTTTTTGCTTTGTTTTTTCTGCTTCTTTAATATAAAAATCAGACTCATCCATAAGCATACCGGCAACTGTGGCATCCTTGCTTTCATTTTCAGGATTTAAATTATTACTTAATAAAACTTTATTCTTTTTAAACTCTGCATTCCCAGCCTCGGAATAAACAATAGCTGCATCAATTTGCTTTAATTGTGATTGTTTGTCTAAATCATTGGCTCTTATTATTTGATTATTTCTTTCAACAGGATCACTTATGGAAGAAATACCAGTTCTTATATTATCTGCTTGAATTGTTAAAGCTTCTGCCTCTTTCTTAAGTGTTGTTGCCCTTTTAAAAGATTCTTTTGCAACCGGGGAAGTATAATAATTATCATTTTCAATAATTTCTTTATCTAAACCCTTTTTGTTTTGCGCTTCATTATTCTCGTTCTGGTTTTTAGAAGAATTATCAGTAAAGGATTCATTGTTTTTAATTCCTTCCTCATCCACTTGCTTATAATTTATTTCCTCTTCAAAAACTTCATTTTTGGCAATCTCTTTAATCTGGATTTCATTATTCTCCTTATTTGATGTTTTTATATCTTCCTTTTCAATTTTATCTTTTTTTATCTCATTAGATGAAAGTTCCTGTTCATTTGTTTGTTTAATCAATGCTGCATTTGCCAGAAATTCATCCGCTTCAATTTGTCTAGACAAAGCATAATTTGAAATTTCTTCTATTTTTGATTGTTCAGCCTTTTTCTCTTTCCCTTTTAAATTCTTAAGATTCTCCTTACGCAAAAACACTTCCTGACTGGCCGAAGCACTCCAATTACTTAATACTTCTGCTTTTGTTCTTTCTCTGTCATAATCATCTTCTATCATTTCAGTTTTATCCAACTGATCAATATAAGCGCTATTGTAATCAACAATTTCTCCATATTCATTATTCACCTCAACTTTTATTGCAAAATCAGCAACTCCCTCAAAATGTTCATCGGTAGTTTTAGAAGATATTACATTCTCTTTTTGTTCCTTTTGAGTATTCTCTGTTAATTGCTTAGCTTCTTGTTTTTCAATATTTTTTGAAGAAACAATGAGTTTTTCAACTTCAGCATTTTTTTCTTTTAATTCCTTTTCAAGCTTTGCAATTATTTTCTTTTCTTCAGACTTTTTATTTTCTTCTAAACTGTTTAATCTGTCTTTTCTATAGTTAATTTCACTGTTAATCGATTCGGCCCAGGCAGCATTTATACTGGCTTTGTTTTTTTCTTTTTCAGAACCATTTGATTTTAATTCAGCCTGTTCGAGTTTTTGTGTAAAATCAGCTGCATAATTAATTGTTTTGCCATTTTTATCTAAAATTTCGTTTTCCCTGTTAGTGGATTTTATAGGGTTACTTTGAATTCCTTCAGTTGAACTATTATTAGTATTTGCATTAGTATTTGAAGCATTGTTATTTTGATTTACAGTTTTGTTTTCAGATAAATTATCCTGAGGTTCATCGAATTTATCTGGAACTATATTTTTCTGTTCCTCTATACGTTTTTTAATTTCTTTTCTTTGACTCTCATTAATAGCAACAGGTTGATCCGTTGTTAACTTAATTTCAGTAATCATTTTTTCAATCAGGCCTGCATCCTTATTTAAGCTTTCTGCTTCTTTTTCAATTTTCACTATTTTCTCATCATAGGATTTAGATCGGCTTTCAGCAGTTTGTTGATCTTCCTTTAATATTATTAGCTGATTTGAAAGATCTGTTTTTTTATTTTTATCTTTTGTTTTATCAATTTCTTTTTCCAGATTTTGAATTTCAGCATTTAATTCATCAACTTCATTTTTGCTTTCATCAGCTAATATTTTTAATTTTTCGGCTTCTTTATTTTTTTCATCATACTGTTTTCGGGTATCACTTAATATATCCTTTGCTCCTTTGCCATTATTTGAACTCTGGAGTTTCTCCTTTTGAATACTTAATTTATCAATTGCCTCTTTTGATGAAGTTGAATTTACAGCAGCCTCTAATTCATTGGCATATTGAAAAGCGATTTGTGCTTCAGCTTCCTTCTTTTTTGCATCATTGTCTGATTTCTCAGCAATTTTAAAAGAAACAGCTGCTTCATTGGCAAGCTTCAAAGATGTTTTTTTAACTTCTTTTGCCTTGTCGAGTTCAATTTTTTGTTTTGATGGATCTTGTATTTCAAGTGCATCTTGCTTTAAATTTTCCGCTTCCTTATTTTTCTCATCCGCTTGTTTGCTTTTCTTCTCAGCAAAGGCAAAAGCAAAATTCGCTTCTTTTTTTAGTTCTTCGGCCTCTGTTTTTACCGCCTCTGCATCTTGAAATGCTATTTGGGTAATCTCTTCATTTGAAATAGAGCGTGGGGTTTTATCTGTTCCATTCTGCTGCTCCTTATTTTTCTGTTCTTTTACTATATGGGCTTCTTTCTGTTCAAATCGATGTACTAAATCAGGATTAAAGTTTACTTCTAACTTCGCCTGATTTTTAATTAGATCAAGAGCCAGTAACTGATCCTCATCAGAAACCTCCTCATCAAATAAATTCCGAATAGTCAGCTTAACACCTCCGTCATTTTTAACCAATTCCATTTCCTGCTTTAAAGGTTTAGGAATCTTTTGAGTAGGAACATCAACCATACCGGTCTGTACTGGGTGCCTTCCTGTTTCAACCAAAAATTTAAAGCGTCCTCCGTTTGGAATTTTTAAAATATAAGCACCGCTTGGCTGAGTGCTAAAAGTCCCGATCAACTCATTATCAGAGGTCCTATGTACTTTAATAGTAACGGATGATGGCATATTAGAAATATCAGAGAGCAGTTTTCCATTTACAAGAATATATTCCTCAGGTTTTCTTTCAATATTAATTTTATATACTGTAATATTCCCCTCTATACTTGCCCTTGAAGAAGAAAAATAGGCGAATTTCTCTTCTTTATCGGTTATAAAAAGAATGTCATTATCAGGTGAACTAATTGCAAAATCAAGATTTACAGGTTTACTCCAGGTATCATCATCCTCATTATATTGGGATTTGAAAATATCAAACCCTCCCATTGAATTGTGTCCTTTTGAACAAAAATAAAGTGTTTTCCCATTTGGATGCATAAATGGGAAATCCTCATCAAAAGGCGTATTTATTATATTTCCTAATGATTGAGGCTTGCTCCATTCCCCGTCAGCCAACTTTGAAACTTTATAAATATCTTTCCCATTTTTATCATTATCGCCATAACTGGCAAAGTAGATCTCTTTGGGAATACTTGGAAGAAACATAATGGATTTCTCCTTTTGTTTTAAATCAAAAGGGGTTTTAAAATCGTCTGGTTTTGAAATTATTTTTCCACCAAAATCTCCTAAGTCATAACTCCTGAAAAAATCACTTTCTTTAACTTCCTTTTTATCCATTACAACCAGTTCTGTAATGTTTCGAATTAAAAGTTTTCCATTTTTGCACATTTCAATCTCCCTTTCAGGCTTAAGCTTGGATTTAGATTTGGACGAGCCTTTTTCAATAAATTTATTATATGCAATTATTGCATTTTCAAATCTATAACCCAAGTGAAATGCTTTACCCAAATAAAAGAAAACTTCAGGTTCTACACCATCTTTGGTTGAGGCAAATTCAAGAAATTTAATTGATTTTTCCTTGTCTGAATCAGAAAACAAAAGACAAGTACCATACTTGTAGTTATATTCAGGGTCTTTGGGATAAAGGCTTAATAATTGAGAAAAATAAGGTGCAGCATCAACGAATTCCTGATTATCAAAAAGCTTTCTTGCGTGTTTTTTAAGATCAGATTCAGAAGTGAAAGTTTGAGATTTGGCAGCCAAAGAAAGCAACAGCAGTAATACTGCGAAAAAAAATTGCTTAGCCAGTACTCTCATCATATAGTGCTTCTTAAAATAGCAGACCTTCAGCAGCTGTCTTTTAATGTTTTATCTGTTATAATTAACCACCAAATGTACGTTTTTATTAACAATAATGCTATTTTTATTAACATAATTGCTATTAAAACATAAATAAAATGGGGATTTTAGCAAAGGAGAATAAAAAATTCATTGACTAAAAAACTAAGAAAAAGCTTTATGTTGAGCAACTATTGTCCTGAAAAATATTTTTACCCAAAAAAAGTGACTTTTGATTCTGTTTTATTTGCTATTCTTTTAATATTTTCTTTATGGGTTAACAGCACAAGTAAAAGCATTCCAAAAGAAAAAGCAATAAAAGATGCAGAAGAAACATCAAAAAGAAAAATAGAAATTACAGGAAAAAAGAGCACACCTAAAATAGAGGATAAAGAAACGAATTTAGAAAAGTAAAGCACAGTTAAGAATACCAGAACAGAGGCCCCGGCAGCAATTGGCTCAATTACTATCATTACTCCAAGTAAAGTTGCAATACCCTTGCCTCCTTTAAAACTGGTAAAAACAGGAAAAATATGTCCTAAAATTGCAGCAGCTCCTAAAGCCAATTGAAATTCCAGGAATATTTCAGATCCTTTTGCAGAAGGAAACAATATATGGGCTAAAAAAACAGCAAAAGAACCTTTTGCTATATCAATAAGCAATACAGGAATTCCAGCTTTCTTTCCCAGTACTCTAAAGGTATTAGTGGCTCCGGAGTTGCTGGAACCAAACTCCCTTACATCTACACTATAGAACATTTTCCCTATCCAAACAGCAGAGGATATGGATCCTATAAAATAAGCAATAACAATTGCCCCTATATATTCAAATACCTCCATGGTCTAATTATCGTCCTTTTCTTCTTCTGAATTTTCCAGTTTCCTTAAGAATTGATTCTTTTTAGAAACTGTTGAGATTATATATTGAAAAGGTGCTTCTCCTTTTTGGTTTTTGTATTTTCTTTTATCGGATTTTACCTCTTTTATTATTTTATTAAACTCATCATTTGATGACAAGGCTTGCATTACATTCCTTTGGTAACTAAAGAAATACCATTCACCTGCGCCCAAATCCAGGTACATATTCATAATATCTCCGCCTCGTTTTTTGGTTATTTCAATATTTCCATCAAACACCCTGTTAATTTGATTTTTATAAATATTACCAATACCAATTTTACCAATTGATTGATAAGACCTGAGTTCTTCATTCCAACGGAATTTAACATCGGTAAAGAAAATAGTATGATTAAGGTCTGAAGGAAACCTCCTATATGAACCTCCATATATATTTAATTCAGAAATCAATTTATCCGCACTTTCCTTACCCAATAACTCCCTTAAGCTTTTTTCGAATACTTGTCTGGAATAATCAACAGGTTGGGCTGAAGCACTTTTTTGCATCCTCTCAGCCATTTTTTCCATTGCAGATTCTTCAAAGAAAAAATTCATTGGGAAAATAACATCAAAAAGCACAAGGTTGTCATTGAGATTATGACTTACATATCCGGAAGGGCTTGTTGTAATATTCCCTAGATTAACAGCAAAATCAAGCTTTCCTTCACCATAAAACTTACAATCATTTATATTTAATGAGATGTAATTTCCAGTAAGCATATTTTCTTTCAATTTCTCTTTATTTGAAATTCTATATTCCTGAGAAGCCTTGTCATAATATAAAAATCCTTCGGCACTGATAATATTAGCATCTTTTGGAGAATGTTTTATTGAAAGATAGGAAGAATATATTCCAACGGAATCATTGGCAAGCATTAGACCTGTTGCCAAGGATGATTTATCCTCATTTAATGGCTCTTGAGCAACTGGAATATATAATTGTGAGGGATTAACTTCTGTGCTAAATCTCATCCAGTTCCTTGGAATTGTTTCACAATTGTGCTTAATTCTGGTAACCCCATCAAAAGTAAGATGCTCTTTTGTAGCTTCAAGCTTTACTTTTCCTTTAAAATCAAAATAAGGACTTAGTGTAAAACCGTAATCATCAGCAATCAATCCATCCGCAGTGGTTTGCCCTGTGGTGTCAGGAGCTATATTATTAAAGTGGATAGTTTGAATGGTTTTGTTCTCATCAATGTAATCATAATCTCCTGAAGCGGAATACTTACGTTTACCTTCAACATTCACACTTGAATTGTATAGGGTATGATACTGTGTAATATAATTGGCTTTAATTGTAGCACTATCAAGTGTACGCATTTTGGCTTTTTTCTCTATCACAACCTCACCATCCCCAGGGTAAATCATTGCATCTGCTACGTTAAAATATTTAACATCGGAAGAAAAAATAATATTCTGTTTTAAATCATAACGGGTCCTTGGTGAAAAATAGGATAAGGAATCCTGTTTTGGATGAATCGATATAAATTGAGAACCAGTTAAATCAAGCTCATTCTGAGAGGCATCAGCAGTGGATTTTTGTCCACCGGTTAATTCAATATCGCCTTTATCCATTAACCAATTAAATTGATCCATGTAACATACATATTGGTTTGAAGGGAATTCCATAATAGAACCTCCTCCGTTTGAAATGAATTTGGCCTTGTTATCATTAAAGTTTACATGTGCATTTACATTATTTGTTTTAAGGGCAAATTCGGCAGAAGATAAACTAGCAAGTCGAAAATCAGCTGTATCAGAGAAAAACTCATTGAATTTATATTTATATTCTTCTGCATCCATTTCAGCATTGTTAAAAGCCATTAAACCTCTACCAGTAAGACCTGATGGCTCCAGAAACAATGTCCCGTGTGATTTAGCCTGCCCGTTAAACATAACAATAGGATCTTTGCGCTTTTCCACCTCCATAATGTCTTTATAAGGCATAAAATGCATATATGCACCAGTTGCAGCTACAGCAGGATATTCTACACCCGCTTTTTGTTCTGCTATAGTATATTCGTTCATTACAGCATTTGTGGAATCAGGATAAAAGGTAAAATCATCGGAGTAGGCTTTTGATGTAATATAATTTAATGTTCCATCTCCTTTTAACCCTTCATGGCTCATTTTAATATTATTTTCAAACACTGCTTTATTTCCATATACAGGATAACCTCCAGGAGGAGCTTTTCTAATAAAACCAAGAGAGTAATCAGCCTGGAGAGTAAGATCCTCTTCAAAATCAGGAAAAATACCTGCGGAAACAAAAAGTCCTTTAAATACTAAAGAACTGTTCTCAAATGTATTAAGACTATCAATTGTAAATGGTTCTACTTTAAAATAAAACTTATCCTTATCATAAGCTCCGTTTTGTATTGAAGAACTGTTATAGTAAACAAAAGATTCCTGACGGCTATTTAATACAGGATAATTAGCAAGAGACTTCAGGCCTGATTTATTATTAGGACCATCAATGAGTAAATCTCCTTTAATGTCTTCAATTACAGTTTTTACCCTTACTAAAGGATATTTTCCATATTCATCTCTTTCTCCAGCTCTAACCTTAATTCCTAATGAATCAACAGCAATAAGATTAATTTTAAATGTTTCATATTCAAAAGAAAACTGCTTTCCATAAAAGTCAAATAATCCTGCAACAACAATTCCCCCGAATTCAAAATCACGGTTCTTCTTTAATTTAATTTCTCTGTTGCTGGGCAGAATAAACACATTTTGTGAATCACTTAGAAAAATTTGGCTCACACCTGCAATAGATAGATCATAATTTAAAAGACTTAATGTTGCATTAGGCTTTCCTGCTATATCAGAATTAAACTCTATTACGTCATAATCTCTTTTTTCTGCATTAGCTTCAAGATACCAAAAAAGTTTATCCTTAAGATTTACGGTTTGATTATCAATGTTGTATTGCAAAAACCCTTGTGTTGCAAGGTTCAATAGCATAGGTGCAACCTGACTCATGGGTAAACGCATATACCTGGCAATATCTTCTGCCATTAATTCCCTTGATTTGAATTCTTTAGAAACTTCCTTGATTAGCACAAGAGGATGAACAGCATCCATTCCAAGTATTCTTTGATAAAGTCGATAGGAATAATAGTTAGAGGATTCAAAACGTGCATTTGTTTGAGTACTTCCCTTAATAACGCCCATTGTCATTAGTGGTTCGTCAATTTTCCAGTTAATTACCTCAACATCCATGTCAATACTATGGAAAGTGTTATAATAAGGGCTTTTTGATATTCCTTTATCATCACGGTATAAAACAAGTTCTCGATCTTTTGTTATTAACTTCACATTTAAACCAGGATGATAAATAGAATCATTCTCAAGATAAACAGTAATGGCAGCACGGTCAGATGTAATTCTTTCCTCCCTTATTATAAAAACTTTTGATTCAGCCACAAGAAAAGGGTTATCTTCCCTGTAAAAAATTAACATTGCATTTTCTTGTTCGCTACCCATCCCAATAAATTTTGGACCAACCATAGAAAACCCACCATCATAGTTAACACCCTCAATAATGTTTTTAATTAAAAACCTTTTGTGATAGGAATCAAAACGAGGATATGTAGCATTACTTTCAGTGACATTGGCCTTTATTTTCTCTTCCAATCTTCCTAAAATAGGCTTGGTAAAATATTTATTATTATAAAACAAAACCGAATCAGCTACATAAGAAGGGGTTTTTAATAAAATTTCATATTTATTTATTTCTGCATATACCTTTTCATCTTCAAAACCAGTCCTGAGCCAATTGACTTTTCCTCCTTTACCTATCCATTTATCTTCTGTGGGATATAAAATACCTGAAGTTTCATAAATAACGGAACTATCCTGCTTTGATTCACACTTTAGGTTGAGGGAAGGAAAAACAACATAAGGCAAACTATCGTATTCGAAAATATAATTACTGTTATTCGTATACCAGGTAACATTATTTGATTGGTAAATTATATTGGAAGAAAAGATTTTTTCACTAAAAGATAGAAAATCAGAAAACTTTTTACTGGTTGAATTTTCAATTATTTTCTCCAAGCTACGCTGCCAGGCCTCAAAGCTCTCATCAGATTGCTTTGCATCCAGAAAATTCATCATAGTTGACAAGTAATTCTTAAACTCCGGAAAAGCTTTCATCCTCTTCTTAAGCATGATATTACAAGTTTTGTATATCTTTTGTTTATCCGCTTCGGAAAAACGACCCGAGTAAAAAATTGGGAGAAACTCCTTTTCCATAAAATACTCTCCTTCCTTTTTCCTGGCAGTTATAAAAAAGTCAGACATTTCTGATACAAATTTGATGGAATCAGGAGTAAAACTTTTAATAGTTTGCGCATCCATATCAATGGAAAACAAAAGAAAAAAGGAAAAGACCGGAATAATATATTTTAGAAACTTCATAAGTGGCACTAAATTACTGTAAAATGCAGAATCGACCAATTGTTTTTTATTGTTTCTTCACAAAATTTAAATCCAAGTGATTCTGCTTTTTTCTTTAACTCAGGAGTATCAGTTGTAAAAAAACCACTCATAAGTAAATTTCCTCCTTTTTTCAATGATATAAAATAGGAAGGTAAATCCTGAAGTAAAATATTTTTATTAATATTTGCCAGAATAATATCAAAGGTCATTGCTTTTAACAAATCTGCATCTCCATAAAAGGTTTTAATATCAGCACAATTATTAACTTGAATATTCTCACACGTATTGGTATATGCCCATTCATTATTATCTATTGCTGTTACTGATTGAGCGCCTATTTTAGCAGCTAGAATTGCAAGCACTCCTGTTCCGCATCCCATATCAAGTACATCTTTATTCCTGATATTTGAAATACAAGTGGAAAGCATCTTATCTGCCATTAAAGAGGTAGTTTCATGATGACCAGTTCCAAAAGACATTTTAGGCTCTATGATAATTTCATAAGCAATCCCTTTTACAGAATCATGAAAAGGAGCTCTTATTAAACATTGATCATTTATCTGAACTGGATCAAAGCTTTTCTCCCATTCACTATTCCAGTTTTGAGAGGCAATATTACGGCAGGTATAGGAAATTTTAAATTCAGGATCATTAAATAAAGCGTTTTTCCTTAATTGTTCTTCAGAAAAAAGACTCTCTGGAATGTAAGCACAGGTCCCATGCTCGGTTTCAACAAATGAATCAAACCCTATGTCACACAGTGAAGTGATCAATATATCTGTTGCGGGTTGTTTGGGTTTTATAACAAAATCAACTTCTATGTATTCCATTTAATAAGAATTAATTATACTGTTAAAATCATCTGCCTTTAATGAAGCACCTCCTATTAACCCTCCATCTACATCTTTATTTCCAAACAGCTCGCTTGCATTACATGGTTTACAACTCCCACCATAAAGAATAACAAGCTTTTCAGATATTTCATTTCCGAATTTTTGTTCAATTACCTTTCGTATATGAGCATGCATCTCCTGAGCTTGTTCAGCACTGGCAGATTTCCCTGACCCTATAGCCCAAACAGGCTCATAAGCTATTATTATTTGAGAAAAACTTTCAGCTTTAAGATGAAAAAGCGAAGATTCAATTTGCTGGGATATGGTTTTAAAATAGTGTTCAGCTTCTCTTTGCTGCAATGATTCTCCACAACAAAATATTGCTATTAAATCATTTTCAAGTGCCAGATCTATTTTATTTGCCAGTTCTTCCCCTTTTTCATTAAAATGTTCTCTACGTTCAGAATGGCCTATTATTACATAATCCGCACCCGCTGATTTAATCATTTCTGCAGACACTTCACCTGTAAAAGCACCTGAATCACTGGAGGAACAATTTTGAGCAGCCAGATAAATCCCTTCGGATTTATTAATTAGTTCTGCAAATCGTGACAGATGTGTGAATGGAGGTGCTATTATAACTCTATCAGCTGAATTTTGAGTTTTCGATGCTTTAGTTTTTTCAATTACTTCTTTTAATAATTCAACTCCAGTATTTAAAGTTGTATTCATTTTCCAATTTCCTGCTACTATCTTTTCTCTCATCTTTTTTTATGTTAAAGATAATATTTCTTTTTTTTGAAAAAATTTCTGCTAAGGTTTAAATTCCAAGTTAATCACTGCTCCTGTAATGACAAAAAACAGAATGAATATAAATTAGATCTATTTATTTCACTCTAACACGTGGATCTAGTAATCCATATATTATGTCAACAAAGATATTTATGATTACAAAGAATGTGGCTATAACAAGAACTGCACCCATAACCACTGGGAAATCATATTTATCCAGGGCACTAAAGACTTCAGAGCCTATTCCCTTCCATCCAAATACCCATTCAACAAAAACAGCTCCAGCCATTAAGCTGGCAAACATTCCAGAAACAGTAGTAACTACTGGGTTTAACGCATTTTTAAGGGCATGTTTAAAAATGACTTTATAATAGCCAAGACCTTTTGCTTTTGCTGTTCTTATATAATCCTGGGTAAGTACATCCAGCAGGGAACTTCTGGTAAGCTGAATAATTATTGCTAATGGCCTAATTCCCAAGGTAAGGGCTGGCAAAATTAGATTTTTTAATTCCAGGAAATCCCCCTCTCCGTAATCATCCATAGTATAAAGACTTCCTACCATGTTTAACCCAGTATAGTCACTTAATATATGTCCGAATACCCAGGCTATAATTAATCCCATGAAAAAGGAAGGAGCAGCCATACCTAAAACTGCAAAAACAAGGGAGGAATTATCAAAAAAACTATTTTGCTTTATTGCAGAAAACACACCTAAAAAAACACCAACAACAGTTGCAAAAATCATTGCTCCCAATGCCAGAACTGCTGTTTCGGGCATAGATTCATAAATAATTTCGGAAACTAATCTTTTTGATTGATATGAACGCCTTAAATAAGGGTATTTAATAACCAAATCCTTAGAAGATGAAACAGAAAACAGTTGCTGATAAGTATATTTGTCATTATCAAGAAAAAGAAAGTGGTCAGTATCTTTTGTTTCATGTACAGAAATGAAGGAGAGGTCATTAATATACATAAAAAACTGAACGGGCAGGGTTTGATCTCTTCCAAGATCTTTATTAATAGCCCTGATTGAAGCTTCATCTGCTCTTTGCCCCAGCATCATTCTAGCCGGGTCTCCTGGTAATACGTTAAAAAGAAGGAAAATTACAGTAATTACTCCGAGTAAAACCAGAAAACCGTAAGCAAGCCGTTTAAGAATAAATTGTGTCAATGGAATAAATATTATTGATTAAGATACTTAGACTTTACCTGTTCAAAGTCAGGAATATCATTATAATGCCATTTGTCAATCACTACACCCTGCTTAAGCAATACAAGACCAGGATTAGAACGAACAATGGTTTTCAAAGTAATTCCATCTGCACTGTAATAATCAAAAGGCGCTTGCACCTCATGACGAAGCTCCTCAATAATATTGTCTGATGATGCTGAAAGACCAATTACATAGGCACCGTTTGAATTTGCATGTTCAGCAAATTTGGAAAATTCCTTATGTGCCTGTTTGTTTGAACCTTTTATATCATAGGAAATGAATAGGAAAACATAACCCGGATCATTTAAATAATCTTCTGTATAATCATATCCATCAAAGCCAAGAATTTTAAAATCTTTTATTTTTGCCTCATCTCCTTTTTGGATAAGTTTATTTTTAGTATCCTTCCATTCCCAATCAGCAATTTCCCAAATTTTACTTTCCATATATTCCTGTTGGAGCATTTCTTTAACTTCTCCCGTGCTCACATTTTTATATACCAGTTTGGTTTCATAAATATCCGGGATAGCACCTTCAGGCAATTGCATTTGTGCTGGTATGCTTTTTCCAATAGCATAGGGTCTGAAATCTTTAACTGGTAAATGCCACAGGCAATAAATAGCAAATGCAAGTGATAATGCGGTTGCACTTCCCATTGATAACCAGTCGGTAGTTGGTTTATTATTAAAAACAGAACTAATTTTATTCCTGTTAAAAAATATAATAAGGATAAAAAATAAAAGAATAATATCTTTAGTAAAAGATTCCCAAGGTGTTAGTTTTATCGCGTCTCCAAAACATCCACAATCAGTAACTTTATTAAAATAGGCTGAATAAAAGGTAAGGAAGGTAAAAAACACAATCAGGCCTAATAAGGACCAGGCAACAGGTTTCATTTTTGTGCCTAACAAAGTTGCAACACCAAGAATAACTTCAGAAACAGAAATAAAAATAGATAAAGCCAATGCAAAAGGATTCATCCAATCCATTCCAAATACTCCAAAGTATTCCTCTAACTTATAGGAAAAACCCAATGGGTCATTCGCTTTGATTAAACCGGAAATAATAAATAAAACACCAACTGAGATTCTTGAAAATATTACCAGATACTTCATTTTCTATTAAATTTAATTTTTCTCTTTTGTTTAAACCACATTTAATGTGCTTTTATTACTTTTAATTGGAATAATCGAAAGTATTAAATGGAATTGATAAAGGACAAACATTTAACAATTCTTTAACTATTTTAACTCCTCAAGTTTAATCAGCGCAAAAATAGCATAATTAATCATATCATAATAGTTGGCATCAATGCCCTCAGAGATAATTGTAGCCCCTTTATTGTCCTCGATTTGTTTTGTACGGAATATCTTCATCAGAATAAGATCAGTTAAAGAGTTTATTCTCATATCTCTCCAGGCTTCACCATAATCGTGATTTTTATTTTGCATTAGTGATTTGGCGTTAGCTGCATACTTCTCATAAAGCTCTGCTGCCTGTTCAGGAGACATTTCAATATTTTCAGAATTCCCATATTCTAACTGTATCAGGCCAATAATTGAATAGTTTACTATTCCAATATATTCTGGTTTAATTCCCTCATCTACCTTTTGCATCCCCTTTTCCTCTATATTCCTGATCCTCTGGGCTTTTATAAAGATTTGATCAGTAATGGAAGCTGGTCTTAAAATTCTCCATGCACTTCCATAGTCTTTCATTTTATTAATAAAAATATCTTTGCAGATATTTAATGCCAAATCGTATTGAGCTGATGTGTTACTCATTTTTAATAATACCTTTAATAAATGGAGGCGAAAGATACATTTTTTTACAGAAAAAGCACTATTAACTGTGCAGGTAAACTATTACCAATTGACAAACCTTTGGTAATGGGAATTTTAAATGTGAGCACTGACTCATTTTATGGCAAGGGCACTTCTTTGGAAATGGAACAAATTATATGCCGTGCAAAGAATATTCTGGACCAGGGCGGAGATATTATAGATATCGGAGGGGAATCTACAAAACCAGGATCAATTCCTATTGCTGCAAAGGAGGAACTAAACAAGGTAATACCTGCTATAAAGACAATTAAAGAGCATTTTCCCCATGCCGTTATTTCTATTGATACTTCAAAGGCTATTGTTGCAGAAAATGCGGTTAAGGCCGGAGCGGCAATTGTTAATGATATTTCTGGAGGAACCTTTGACAAGGCAATGTTTGCAACTGTTGCTGCGTTAAATGTACCATATATTCTTATGCATATAAAGGGCAAACCCGAAACAATGCAAAAGGATCCCTTTTATGAGGATGTGGTTAAGGAAGTAATGATGTATTTTTCAGAAAAAATTTATAATTTAAAGCAACTTGGTGTTCATGATATTATTATTGACCCCGGGTTTGGATTCGCAAAAAATGCCATCCATAATTATACTTTATTAAACCACCTTGAAGATTTTAAAATTTTCAACCTACCAGTTCTGGTAGGCGTTTCAAGAAAAAGAATGATTAACCAAATTTTAAAAATTACTCCCGAAGAAGCTCTAAATGGAACTACAGTGCTAAATACAATGGCACTTTTAAAAGGAGCTGCTTTTTTAAGAGTACATGATGTAAAAGAAGCGGTGGAAGCTGTTAAAATTATTACATTTGCTCAAACAATAACAAATAATGCTGATTAACTTTTTTATAACATTAAGGTGGCTGGATTTTCTTGATATCCTGTTGGTAGCTTTTCTAATTTACCAGCTATACAGGTTGGTTAAAGGAACGGTGGCTATTAATATTTTTGTAGGAATTCTTTCTTTTTATATGCTCTGGCTCATTGTAAGAGCTTTAAACATGCAGCTTTTAGGCAGTATTTTAGGCCAGTTTATCGGTTTAGGAGCAATTACTCTTATTATAGTTTTTCAACAGGAATTAAGAAGATTTTTGTTGATGATAGGAACTACAGGCTTTTTTAATAGGGGCAAATTCAAGAAAAATATTTTTGAGTTTAACTGGGGGGTAAAAAAACCTATGGCTGTTGATGTAAATACGGTTGTAAAGGCTTGTTCTGAAATGGCAGAAACAAAAACAGGAGCATTAATAATAATAGCTACACGTTCTGAACTTAAGTTTTTTGCCAATACCGGAGATTATATAGATGCAGTAGTATCAAAACGTTTAATTGAAAGTATCTTTTTTAAAAACAATCCCATGCATGATGGGGCAATAATTATTTCCGGAAACAGAATTAAAGCTACACGCTGCGTTCTGCCTGTAACAGAAAATCCTGATTTCCCTCATCATCTTGGCATGCGACACAGAGCTGCTGTTGGTATTACAGAGGCCTCTGATGCTATTGCAGTTATTGTTTCTGAACAAACAGGAGCAGTTTCCCTAGCTAAGGGTGGTGCTCTTTCTATTAATTTAAAACCAGAAAAACTAAAGGAATTATTAAATAAAGAATTTAGTTAAAAAGCTAACAAGCTAGAAAAAACACTGGTTTACTTTGGGCCCAACTCTACCACTCTTAAATCCTTAATATTTTTTCCTTCAATTGTAAACAACAGGATTGTTTTTATCTGATGAAAGCCATGTATTCCACAAGCTCCCGGATTCATATGAAGTAAATTCAAACGTTTATCATTTATTACCTTTAAAATATGAGAATGCCCACAAATAAAAAGATCAGGGGGATTTTGTTCTAAAAGATCTTTTATGTTTGGAGTATATTTACCTGGATAACCACCGATATGGGTAATTAAAACATCTACTTTTTCACAAAAAAACCGTTGGATTAAGGGACATTCTTTTCTTACATCCTGCCCATCAATATTTCCATATACAGCCCTTAGGGTTTTAATTTTTTTCAGCTGTTCTATAATTCCAATTGTTCCAACATCTCCGGCATGCCAAATTTCATCTGCCTGTTCAAGGTGTTTAAAAATAGCGGGGTCTAAATAATTATGGGTGTCTGAAATCAGGGCAATTTTTTTCACTAAATTTTCTCTATTGCTTTTGTTTTAACCCATCCTTCACTTCCATTGGGAATACTTATTTTTCTCCATTCAGAAAGAGAATCAAGCACTTGTACCTTTACCCCTTC
The DNA here is from genome assembly GCA_030856445.1 of Bacteroidota bacterium. Lineage (GTDB taxonomy): Bacteria > Bacteroidota > Bacteroidia > JACCXN01 > JACCXN01 > JACCXN01. Next base: position 16,076 of record JALYPI010000011.1, on the reverse strand, counting down.
ATGTATAACAAAAAGTTTAGTCCCGGTGATATCAGGAGCGCTGCGAACAGTTAAGGTGGGAGAAAAGACAATTGCATAACTATTGTTTTTTACATTCGATATTTGCTGATATCCAAACAAGAAAAATAAACCAGAGGCGATCAACATAGCAACTCCTCCAAAAAAACCGACTTTTTTCAGTAAAACATTATTAATTATAATATATCCTGAGAACAACAACAGCCCTAGGAAAAGAGCCTGAATTGTTAACCAGCCCCAATCATCTGCACTTTTAGCGTATATAATATTTTTCCACCAGCTTATCAGGCTTAATTCAGGTAATGGTTCAATTTTGTCCACCGTTTTTTGATTGGTCATTTTTAAATTAAACCTCGCATCAGCATGGGCAGGATTCAATTTCAATGCCTTTTCATAATATAAAACAGCAAGTGTAGTCTCCTCTGTTTTATAAAAGGCATTTGCCAGGTTAAAAAACAAATTATCTTGTTCGTAACCCTGATTAATAATTTGCATGTATTTCTCGATAGCTAATTGAAATTCAGAATTTGCATAAGCTTTATTGGCATCTTCATATAATTCATCAGGCATCTTTTCCGAAGCACTTGCACATGTTAATGAAAACATAAAAATCAAAAAAAGCAGCCCTTTTATTTTCATTTCTTTTCTCTTTATTTTAACTGGTCCTCTATTTGTGTAATCACCTCCACTGTATCATTATAGACTGTTTGAACTGATATATCGGTTATGGGAGCAAACCTTGCCATTTCACAAAGGTCTAGAGTATTGGTAACTTTATTAATTATTTGTTCTGAAACGGCTTTGCTTTTTAATTCATAAGCAATATTATCTTTATTTAGTTGTACAATTGGCATATTTAATTTATCACCTAAATAACCAAATAGTGCTTTAAAAATTTCATTATAAAATTGGGTTTCATCTCTTTCCAGAAGGTGTTTTTTTGCCAACTCCAAACGTTTTACAGCAATTTTTGTAGCCATCTTTGATTTTACCCTGACATGATCACTGTTTAATTTATTATGTCTTTTCAAGCCTATTACAAAACCTGCAAAAAGAACAAAAGGGAGTGTAATTAAAAAATAAAATATAGCAGAACCAAAAAAGAATTTATTGCTTAAAACAAATTCCGGGACTTGGGTTTTTATATATCTAATATCATTTCCCACTGTTTTAATGTCTTCTTTTCTTTTACCAGAAATCATTAAGCCGCCTTCCTCCTCCCGGTCTCCTTTTTCTACTTCAATATCAAAGGAACCTGTGCTTAGGGTTTGGTAAGATTTTAATACCGGGTCGAAGTAGGTGAAATTAACTGGTTCAATGGTAAAGGAACCTGAATAACGTGGAATAATTAGATATTCATAAGATTTAGAACCAGAAGCACCGGAAAGTGAAACTGAAAACTTATCAGTTACCTTAGGATCATAAACTTCCATATCTAAAGGAAATACAGGCGCTGGAGTTTCAAGCAACGGGAAATTTCCCTTTCCAGAAATATTCAGTAAAAGATTAATTGCTTCATGTGCTTTTACTTTACTTTTATCCAAACGAGCTTCAAGTGAAAACTTACCCACCGCTCCTTTAAATCCGGAAGGTTTTCCATTTTCAGGAAGTGGTAAAACTTGAATTTTCACAGGGTTGCTGGCAACTTCATATTTTATATCTTCAAAAGAACCAAAAAAAGATTGACGATGATTTGTGCGCGTGCGAACAATGCAATCCAATCCTAGAGGATCAATTTCAAGAGTTCCGCTTCTTTGAGGGAATAAAACAAATTTTCTAATTTCTGCCACATTATACGCAACTCCATCCAAAACTTCAGACTGAAAATGGATATTTCCAGCATTTTTATCTTCAATAAGCTCTGACCAGAAACCATTTAAAGCCGGTAGTTTGTTAAAACCCAGATTAACCAAATTTACACGCTGGTACAATTTAAAAGTAAGTGTAATTTGTTCTCCCACATAAGGTTTGGTTTTATCAACCAACACCTTTAAAAACATATTTTTACTTATCTCCTCATCTATTGTTTGTTGCTGCTGCTTTGCATGCTGCTGTTGATTATGATGATGTTGTTGCTGCTGTTGAGGACTGGCTTTTACTACTTCAATGGTTAATTCATTACTTTGAAGAGTTTTGTTGTCAGCTTTAATTGTGGCTGGTTTTATAGTAAAAACTCCTTCTTTTACAGCTAAAAGAACATAAGAGAAAGTATGGCTTTGGGAAACAACTCCATTTACCCATTGAGTACTTGTAGATTGATTAGGCCCTCCAACAAGTCTGAAATCATTGAATTGAGGAGGTTTAAAATCTGAAGCATTCGTATTAATTGTAAAAGAAACAGTAAAAGTTTCTCCATTGCCAATTTTAGTTCTGCTTATAGAAGCTGTAAAATCAGCAGCAAAAAGAGTTTGAGTTAACAAACAACATAAAATTATTAATAAATATCTCATTTTAATTTTCACCCTATTATGGTTATCAAAAATTTACCAGTCTTTTTCAATATCAACTCTTACAGGTGTTTTTTGTTTTTTAAGTTTTTCCTGAACATTCTTGTCCTCCCTTTCCATAGCTTCTAAAAGCCTCTGTGCCTCTTCTTTGCTCATTTGGTCCTTTGGTTTTTGCTGTTCTTTCTCTTCTTTTTTCTGATCCTCTTTTTTCTGATCCTGTTTTTCATCTTTTTTTTCCTCCTCTTTCTTGTCCTCCTTTTTTTCCTTTTCTTTATTTTCTTTTTCTTGCTCCTGTTGCTGTTTTAATTGTTGCATGGCATAAGCCAGATTATATCTTGTATCGTTATCAGACGGATTATTTCTCAATGCATTTTTATACGCATCTATGCTTTCCTCAAATTTTTGTTCTTTTAAAAGAGAATTACCAAGGTTATGAAATGCTTTTGCCTTTGCTTCTTTATCTGGGGCGGTTTGTGAGAGGGTTTTAAATTGGGAAGCAGCCTCTTCATATTTCTCTTGTTTATAAAGTGAATTACCCAGATTAAAGGCTCCGTTAAATGAAGTATTGTTTTCATCAATAGCCTTTAGATAATTAGTTTGAGCCTCTGAATATTCACCCTTTTCATACTGATTATTACCTTCTCTAATATGCTTATTCTCTTTTTGAGCTGCAGCATTCAGTGAAAATAAAAGAGCACAGATTATATAAGTTACAATTTTCATTTTTTAACAAACAAATTAATTTTTCCAAACCATTTGCTTTTTCTTTCCGGCAAGAAAAAGTCAAGAGTAAAAAGCAATAATGCAAAGGCAATAAAATATTGGAACTGATCTTCGTAATCACTAAACAGTTTTGATTCGAATTCCTGTTTGTCCATTTTATTAATCTCATCCATAACTATAGCTAAACCTGCTTGTGCATTTGTAGCTCTTACATAAACTCCATTGCCTTCTAAAGCAACTTCTTGCAATGTTGTCTCATCAAGGCGAGTTATTACAGTAACTCCATCCTTATCAGTTCTAAACCCTGCCGGTTTCCCATTCCTATACATTGGTATTGGCGCACCTTTGGGAGAACCAAAACCAACTGTATGCACTATCACACCATTTTTAGCTGCTTCTTTTGTATTGGCAATAGGATCATCCTGATGATCCTCTCCATCGCTAATCACAATAATAACTCTGCTCTTGTTTTTATCCTCTTCTGATATTTCACCAAAAGAACGTAATGAAAGATCAATAGCATTTCCAATTGCGGTACCTTGAGTTGGTATTATTTCCGTATTAATAGTATTGATAAACATTTTAGCAGCGCCATAATCATTGGTAATAGGAAGCTGTACATAGGCCTCGCCCGCAAAAACCACTATACCTAAACGATCCCCTTTTAATTCGTCTACCAATTGTAGTAAAGCTCTTTTTGCCCTTTCCAATCTATTAGGCGATAAATCCTCTGCAAGCATACTATTAGAGACATCCAATGCTATTACCAAATCTACTCCCTCTCGTTTTACCTCTTCCATTTTTGATCCGGTTTGTGGAGCTGCCAGGGCAATAATTAGAAAAACAAAACCAAATAATTGCAGGAAAACCTTCCAATTAGATCTAATTTTGGAAGCTGAAGGCATTAGATGAGCTATCACTGCTGCGTCTCCAAATGCAGCAAAAGACTTTTTTTTCCATTGCAGCATCATCCAGTATATGATCAGTAAGACCGGGATTGCCAGCAAGGCATTTAAATATTCTGTGTTAGCAAATATAAACATTAGGGGATACTTCTGAATATAGTGTTTCTAAATAAAAATTCTAATAAAAAAAGCAAACCTGCCATTAATACAAGAGGTAAAAAACTTTCTGTCTTTTTTCTGTACTCTACAACATCAATTTTTGATTTCTCCAACAAATCAATTTCCCGGTATATTTCTTTTAGGCTTTGATTATCAGTAGCTCTATAATATTTACCTCCGGTAAGATCAGCAATTTTTGTAAGTGTTGGTTCATCCACATCAGTCTCTTCATATTGATATTGCACACCAAATGGCGTTTTTATTGGAAAGGGAGCTTTACCTTTTGTTCCAATTCCAATTGTATACACTCTCATTCCATACTCTTTTGCAATTTCACCAGCTGTTAGTGGAGCAATAGAACCCATATTATTTACGCCATCAGTTAATAAAATAATCACTTTACTGCTGGCTTCACTTCCTTTTAATCTGTTTACTGAATTAGCAAGTCCCATTCCAATGGCAGTCCCATCTTCAATCATCCCGTTTTTTACCTCCATCATTAAGTTTTTAATTACAGCATGATCTGTTGTTAATGGGCATTGAGTAAAGCTTTCTCCACTAAAAATAGTTAATCCTATTCTGTCATTTTTTCTTCCGGAAATAAAATCCACTCCAATTTTCTTTGCAGCTTCAAGGCGATTTGGTTTAAAATCTTCTGCCATCATACTTCCAGATATATCAAGGGAAATAACAATGTCAATTCCTTCTGTTGTTGAATTTTTCCAACTTGAACGGGTTTGAGGCCTTGCAAGGGCGATTATAAGAAAAATAACGCCAGCCAACCTTAAAACAAAAAGGCTATGTCTAAACATTACCTTAAAGTCTTTTTTTATTGTTTTAAATTTTTTGATCCCTGAAATTTTAATCTCAGCAGTACTTTTTATATTTTTAAACCAATACCAGATAATTACTACAGGAATAATTAGTAAAAGGTAAAGAAATTCAGGATTAGCCCAGTTTACATGATCAAACATTTGCATCCTCCTCTTCTTTATTTTTAGGGGTTATTTCTTGGGGAACTGTTGATTTAACAAATTCAATAGCGTGAGTATAACTCAACTCATTTTCTCCGGATATTGGCTGTGATTTTGCAAATTTTACAAGATCGGCCAATACAAGCATCTGCTCGAGTTTAAATTTGGCTTCCTGATTAATTGGCAATGACCTGCAAGAAATAATAATTTCATCTGAGGTTTGCTCTAAGGCTTTAATTTTAAAACGACTTTCTAAATAAACACGAATGATTTCAGTAATCAAAGTATGATAAAGTTTTGTTTTACCTTCCTGCCATAATTTCTTTTCTTTGAGTTCCTCCAGTTTTTCCAGGGCCACAACATGAGGTAGTAGTTCAGGGACTTTATGGATAATGATTTCTGATTTGTTTTTTATCTTTTGCCAGTATCTATAAATCAGGAGCAGAATAGCCAATAACAAAACAACTGCGATTATATAAGGAGCTGCTTCCTTTAAAGTATAAGGAGCCTGAAAAGGAGGTTTAATGTCTTTAATTGCTTGAGATGTATCAACCGAAACAGGTATAACTTTCAATAAAATTGGTTGAGTCTCAAAAAAACGGGCACTGTCTCCTGACTTTAAAAATCTTAAGGGAGGTATTACAAAAAAGCCTGTGTCAAAACTAGTGATATTAAGATTCTGTATTAAAAATGCAGTTTTATTATCCTTGGAAAAGGAAGTATCAATACCTGATGATTCAACAATTTCTATATTACTGGAAATGCTATCTTTTAATAAAGGCCACTGTATGAATTTGCCTTGATCATTCAGTAAATCAGATGGTACAAACACTTTTAGCTGCAAAACAGTCTGACCACCCAATGGAATACTATTGGTATCAAGCTTTGCAGTGGCAGTATATACTTGGCTATAAGTGCAATTTGCCGTTAAAACACCTATTATAAATAAAAACTTTTTCAATTTTACTTTAAAATTTATTTGCAAGTTTATTCTCAATTTCTAAACCTGTTAATTTTATATTTTATTCCTTTTACCTTCCGGACTCCCTGCGCTTAAATAAATTCATTAATGGCTGAATATAAGGCTGATGTGTTCCCAGCTTTGTAAAATCAACCCCGGCTCTTTTAAATATTTCTTTTAAATTAGCATCCTCCTTTAAAGATGCAACTGCATACTGCTTTCTTGTTTCTTTACGCGAGGTATCTACCCAAACCAATTCTCCGGTTTCTGCATCTTCCAGTCTTACCAATCCTACATTTGGCAATTCCCTTTCACGTTCATCATAAATTTGAAGTGCTACTATATCATGCTTACGATTAGCAATTTTTAAAGCAGTTTCAAATTCTTCATCCATAAAATCTGAAATTATAAAAGCTGTACAGCGCTTTTTAATCACATTTGTAAAGTATTTCAAGGCCACTCCAATATCAGTGCTTTTATTCTCGGGCTTAAAATCAATTAACTCACGTATAATCCTTAAAATATGACTTCTTCCCTTTTTAGGAGGAATAAACTTTTCAATTTTATCACTAAAAAAAATTACACCAATATTATCATTGTTTTGTATAGCAGAAAAAGCAAGTACAGCACAAAGTTCTGTAACCAAATCCTGCTTTAATTGCTTTTGGCTTCCAAATTCTCTTGATCCGCTAACATCAACAATTAGCATTACAGTAAGTTCCCTTTCTTCCTGGAAAACTTTTATATAAGGAGCTCTTAACCTGGCAGTAACATTCCAATCTATAGTACGAATATCATCTCCTTGCTGGTATTCTCTGACTTCACTAAAAGTCATTCCTCTTCCTTTAAAAGCACTATGATATTCCCCAGAAAAAACCTGACTACTTAGGCCTCTGGATTTAATTTCGATTTTCCTTACTTTTTTTAAAAGCTCTGATGTTTCCATTTTTAATATTAAACACTTAATTAAAGTGTATTTTATTATTAACTGTTCAAATAATTAAGAACAGGGAATTAAAAATACTATAAAATGTTTTTAAGGAACCTCTATTGTATTTAAGATTTCATTAATAATATTCTCAGAAGTAATATTTTCCGCTTCTGCCTCATAAGTAAGCCCAATTCTGTGTCTTAGAACATCATGACAAACTGCACGTACATCTTCTGGAATTACATAACCTCTTCGTTTAATAAAAGCATAAGCTTTTGCTGCAAGTGCTAAATTGATGCTTGCCCTTGGAGAACCGCCATAAGAAATCAAAGGAGCAAATTTATCCAGTTTGTATTCTTTAGGATTTCTGGTGGCAAATACGATATCAATAATATATTGCTCTATTTTCTCATCCATATATACTTCACGCACAGTTTTTCTTGCTTTTAAAATATCATCAGGATGCAGTAGCTTTTTTGCTTTAGGCATTCCATCAGGGGAAATATTAGCGCGAACAATTCTTTTTTCTTCTTCTTTCTTTGGATAATCCAATACTACTTTTAACATAAAACGATCCACCTGTGCTTCTGGAAGTGTATAAGTTCCTTCCTGCTCAATTGGATTTTGTGTTGCCAATACCAAAAATGGTTCGGGAAGCTTATATGTTTTATCGCTAATTGTTACCTGACGCTCTTGCATGGCTTCCAATAATGCACTCTGCACTTTGGCCGGAGCCCGGTTAATTTCATCTGCAAGAATAAAATTGGAGAAAATAGGACCTTTTCGAACTGTAAATTCTTCGTTTTTTTGATTGTAAATCATAGTTCCAATAACATCAGCGGGTAAAAGATCCGGGGTAAATTGTATTCTGCTGAAATCGGCCTGAATTATAGAAGCAAGTGTGTTAATGGCAAGAGTCTTGGCTAGCCCTGGAACGCCTTCCAGTAAAATATGGCCATTGGAAAGTAAACCTATCAGCATTCTTTCCACCATATATTTCTGCCCTATAATAACCTTGTCCATTTCCATAGTTACAAGGTCAACAAAAGCGCTTTCCACCTTTATTTTTTCATTTAATGCCCTAATATCTACTGTATCAGATACAGGGGAATTTACAATGGTTTCTTCTGTGTTGTTAATTTCTGAAGATTCTATCATGATTAAATATTTTTTTAGGTCTGTTTTTACAATTTTTGTGCCGTCAGTTTTTGAATAACGTAAAAAGTTCAAAAAAATGACATTTTGTCAAAAATATCTTTAATTGTCAGAAGAAAAAAATGAAAAATTTTCAGAGGTATAATTATTAACAAGTAAAGTCAACAGATAGTGAGTACATTAAATCGGTTTTAGAGTATAAATTATTAATTAAAAAAGTTTGAAAAATTAATATTTGATGTACATTTAGTGAAAATTTATTGTAAAGAAATGAAATTTAATTCCTCTTACTTTCTTATATTCTTCCTTTTTTCTGTATTCACTTATTCTTGTTCTACACCGGAATTTACTCAAAGAAAATATTTTGATGGTCGTAATAATGACAATGTGCTTTTTTCACAAAAACCAGATAAAAAAACAGTTCTAAATCAAGGTCCTTTAGAAATAAAAAAGATTACAGAAACAAAAGAAGTAGAATTCATTAAGGAAAAGGATATAGAACTGACTTCAGCTGTAATTTCTAACCCTGTTAATGAACCAATAAAAGGTACTTTTAACCAATTTCCGGTTGATTTCATAGAAAAGGACAGATCAGAGCGTATTTTAACAAAATTTAGTGAAAAAACATTTTTTGTACTTGAAAATTTTTCCGAGGATGATAAGGACTTTTCCCTGATGAATGTATTAGAACTTACTTCTTTTTTATTTGTGATTATATCAGTAGTGCTTCTTTTATTATCAAATATTCTATGGATAGCTTTTGCAGGTGCTGCTATTGTATTATTTATTCTGGTGCAGATTATCTGGAGATAATTATTAATTGACTCTAAGGTAAATTTTATTTATTTATAGAATCTAAAAATTTAATACTCCACATCCCCCTTAAATCATTGACTTTATAATCTATTGCTTTATCAAAAGGATAATATTTATACAACTTTATTTCAGTAGCCAATTCAATATCTCTCCCTTTTTCTCCATGGCATTTAAGGCAGGTTTCTGATGCTATAAATATTGGTTTAAAATAAAAAACAGCATCGTTTTTTTTTCGAATTTCATCATTTAAAGGTTTGTTTTTTAATTTGTATGATTCATATTTTTCTAACTGGTCTTTTTCAAAAATATCAAAGGGTTCATTACCAGGGTTCCTATTGTTTAACGATACTCGTCTTATAATACAATTGTACCTATTAGAAAGTGAATCAGTAAGTTCTATAACTTTTAAATTGCAAAATTCAATGGCATAGGTTTCTCCTTTTTCTTTAATCGCATCATTTATATTTTTCATCAAAGCCCCTAGAAGAACCTCTGAAATGGAATCACCTATACTTCTATAATTTTGAATTGAATTTTTGGGAACTAATAAAGAAACAAATTGTTCTTTTTGATCATATAAACAACTTGAAAGAATTAAAAAAACTAAAAAAGCACTGCAAATTTTCATCATTATTTTACTTTTAGAATTCTTCTATTAAAGATAAAATAATAATTCAATACTTTTTTTGGATTTAACACTTCATTTTTAGGATAGTTTTTTTATTTTAGGAAACAAATCGGCAAACTGAAACTTACTGCCGTCAAACAAACCTTTATCACTCAGTTTTAATTCAGGAATAACAAGCAAAGCCATAAATGATAAAGTCATAAATGGAGCATTTAAAACACTTCCCATTTCTTTTGCCATTTTATCAATCTCTGAATAATTAGCTGAAACTACTTCAAAAGAGTCATTGCTCATAATGCCAGCAACAGGCAATGGAAGAATTTTCTCAGTTAAACCTGATACAAGTGAAATTCCTCCTTTTTGATGAATAATCAGATTAACTGCCCTGCAAATACTCTCATCATCCACTCCAACTACAATAATATTATGGCTATCATGAGCCACTGATGAGGCTATTGCACCCTTATTAAAACCAAACCCTTTAATAAAAGCACAGCTAACAGGACTATTATTGTACCTGTTTACTACGGCTATTTTCAAAATATCATTTGCTGTATCTGATATTAAGTTTCCATTTTCGTTTTTTGCCTCTGCTAGAAAACTTTCTGTAACTAATTGCCCCTCATTTGCCTTTATTACCCTAATTTCTCCTTCCTGGTACTCAATAGAAAAATCAGAAGCTTTCTTTGTTTGTGTATTGAAATTGTTTATGGGTTGATTTTTAATATGCTGTAAAAATGTATTTCCATTCTCTGCCAATAGCTCCCCTTTGATATATGTTCTGATGTTGCTCAATTCCTTAAGGTCATCCACAAGGATAAAATCAGCATCATCTCCCTCTTGTAAAAGCCCTACATTAAGCCCATAATGCAAAACAGGATTTACACAGGAACATTTTAATACCTTCATTTTATCATAACCCAAACTAAATGCTTTTTTAACAACTTCATTAATATGTCCTTTAATTAATTCATCAGGGTGCTTATCATCGCTACAAAACATAATATTTTCAAAATGATCCTCAATTAAAGGTGAAAGGGCATCAAAATTTTTAGCGGCAGACCCTTCTCTAATCAGCAACTTCATGCCTAATTTTAATTTCTCCAATCCTTCTTCAAAAGTAAAGCTCTCATGATCTGTTGATATTCCAGCCGCAATATATTTTTTCAAGTCCTCTCCTCTTAATCCGGGAGCATGCCCATCTACTAACTTATTATTATCAAGAGCAACTTTTATTTTAGCTAACATTTCCTTATCCCCATTTATTACAGCAGGATAATTCATTACTTCTGCAAGATATTTTATTTCCTTTTTTTTAAGCAAATATTCAATGTCTTTAACTGAAATTACAGCCCCGGCTGTTTCATACGAAGTGGCAGGCACACAGGATGGAGCACCAAAATAGAATTTAAAAGGAACTTTAGCTGCATTTTCAATCATATATTCAACTCCCTTAACACCCATTACATTTCCAATTTCATGTGGGTCAGAAACAGTTGCTATTGTACCATGCATTAATGCAACTCTTGCAAATTCACTTGGCACAAGCATTGAACTTTCTATATGTATATGTGCATCAACAAAACCTGGTAAAACAAAACCGCTTTGCTCCTGCTCCAATTTTTCTATTGATTTTATTTTTCCATTAGCGATAGTCACTTTGCCGGGGAAAATTTTATTTTTTAATACATCTACTATATTTGCTTTGATTGAAAAGGTTTTGTCCATGGTTTAAATTTATCTCATAAAAATAAGAAAAAATATCTCCTCTTGCATTTTTCATTTTTTACAATAACTTTGTTGTTATATTAATAATTAATTTTTTTTACAATGGCAACAGGAAAAGTGAAATTTTACAATGAAACAAAAGGATTTGGATTTATTGTTACCGATGATTCTAATGAAGAAGTATTTGTTCATGCTTCAGGTCTTATAGACGAAATTCGTCAAAATGATGAAGTATCTTTTGAATTAACCGAAGGAAAAAAAGGCGTTAATGCCATAAATGTTAAAAGAGTTGAAAACGAATAAATAGAATTATTTTCTCAACCTTTTCTATAAAAAAAGCCACCTTTAAAAAGTGGCTTTTTTTGTTCAGATCCATTAAAACAAAGAAAAAACATTTCTCTCTATCCCAATATACAGTCCATCTTTTCTTATTTCTACAGGAAATGTCATAACATAATCTCCTCCTCCTTCTGCCTGCCTTCCTGATTTTAAGTTAAATTCATAATGATGCCAGGGGCAAACAATGTTTTGATCTGTGCAATACCCCTCACTTAATGATGCTCCTTGATGGGGGCAAATATCACTTACTGCAAAATATCCTTCAGGTAATTTTACCAGACAAACGGTTTTGTTACCTACCTCAACAGTTATTGGTACTTTTAATTTGAGCTGATTTTCTTTAAGAAATTCAGCATCAAAAATTTTAAACCATTTAGTCTGTTTTTTGAAATGCATGGGCAAATTAATGTATAATTATAAAAACATTAAGTTACTTTTTCCTACTGTAAATTCAAAAGCACTGTTTTAACATACATTCTGACAATTAAAATTCTCAGGGTATTTTGCGGTTATATCTTTATAAAACTCGCTGATGATTTTGCAATCTTCTTCTTTGTTGCCACTAGGCATAATAACAGGCCCGAGTCCTGCCACTTTTCTTTTATAATCAATGTATCCAAGCACGATGGGCACTTCTGCTCCAAGGGCTACATGATAAAATCCGCTCTTCCATTTATCCACTCTGCTTCTTGTGCCCTCTGGAGGAATAAGGACAATTATTTCGTCTTTGCTTTTTATTAATTCTATCATGGCATCTACCATACTATTGCTTTTAGAACGATCTACAGGTAAGCCTCCCAAACTTTCAAACATTCCTTTAAATGGAAATCTGAACAATTCCTTTTTTGCAAGATATTTTACATCAAGTTTAAATTGGTCCAGGGCGCCTAATCCATATACAAAATCCCAATTACTGGTATGCGGTGCGGCCAATAACACACATTTTTTTATTCCTTCAGGAAGTCCACCTTCAATTTTCCATCCTTTTTCCCTAAATATTCGATTAAATATTTTTTTCATCATCAGTTATCGGGGTTTTCTTTAAAAAATTCATTATTAAAATTCACAAGATAAAGTTTTTCTGAAGCACGAGAAACTGCAGTGTACAACCATCTCACATATTCCCTGTTTATCATTTCCTTTGTAAGGTAACCTTGCTCTACAAATATACAAGGCCATTGGCCTCCTTGAGACTTATGACACGTAATTCCATAAGCAAATTTCACCTGCAATGCATTAAAAAAAGGGTCTTTCTTTAATTTTAAAAACCTTTCTCTTTTATTGTTAATATGCATGTAGTCAGCTAAAACCTGTTCATAAAGCTGATTATTTTCCTGTCTGTTCAAAGATGGGGATTCTGAACTTATAGTATTCAGCAATAGCTTTGTTTCAAACTCGGGTTCATCCGGATAATCAACCAGGCGAACAACAACATCAGCAAAATTAAACCCGTAAATTTCTTTTTTTGATTTTACTTTTAATATTTCAAGAGTATCACCATTGGCAATAAATCCTGCTTTGGAAGTATCGGGCAGCCAGAAATAATTATTTTTAACCACCATCATAAAATCTCCGGCAGAAATCTCATCTTCATTCCAAAGTATTCTGGCTCTTATTTGTTGATTGTAAATATTTGCTCTTTTATTGGATCGACAAATTATCATGGTGCCTTCCTTGCCCCATTTAGTATATGCATCATTAATGGCATCTTCTAGCTCAGCTCCTGAAATACGGCTTATGTCATTAAAACCTTCCATGTCAAATACAGGTGTCACAATAGCCTCCTCTTGCAGGATATATCTTAACAAAGTGGCATTTTGTAAAATTCCTGATTCTTCTTTCTGTCTTACAACTTGTTTTAACTCTCCTTGGGTGATATTCAGCTGAAAATTTTTAGCAAGATACTCAGCATCCAATGCGGGACTTAAATCAGAGCCAACAGGAGGTAACTGGGCTGCATCACCAATAAAAATAATTTTACAATTTTCTCCTTCCCTAACATAGGCAAGCAGGTCTTCTAAAAGGCTTCTGGCTGAAGAATTATTTTCCATACTTGAAACATCAGCTATCATGGAAGCCTCATCCACTATAAAACAAGTATTGGAATGCAAATTTGGCATAAGCTTAAAACCTCCAATTTGATCCGCTTCACCCTTTCTTTTATATATTTTTTTATGAATGGTTAATGCCTGCCTTCCAGAATAATTGGCAAGAACCTTTGCTGCCCTTCCTGTGGGAGCCAGTAGAATTGGCAATATTTTTAAATGAGGAAGTGTTTTTACCAAAGCACTTATCAGGGTTGTTTTCCCTGTTCCTGCATAGCCCTTTAGTATATATAACAGGTTAGGTTCTGTGGATTCAATAAATTCGGCAAGCTGATTAATAGCCTTCTCCTGACCTGGAGTTGGATCATAATTAAAATGTTTTAACAATAAAGAGCTTATAGAAGCCGTTGTCATTACTTAAAAATCAGTTTGTTTCAAAGGTAACAAGGATTTATCAATATCTTTGTGCTTAACTTCTTCAAGTTTTATTAAAATTGAAAAACATTTTTGCTTTAAAAAAATTGTAGATTTGCAACTTATAAAAAATTAAACTCTATGAAACTTGGAATTTCAATTGCACTTTCAGTAGCAATTCTGGTATTAGGTTACTTTGTTTATGACAGCATAAACAGCAGAATAAAATTTGAAAAAGAAACAACCAGAAGAAATAAAGTGGTTGAAGAAAGATTAAAGGATATTCGAACTGCACAGCTTAGCTACAAAAATTTAAAAGGTGAATACACCAATAGCTTTGATTCACTTATTACTTTTGTAAAATATGGAAGAATGCCTATTATCAGGCAAATAGGTGATTCTGAAGATTCAGTTGCTGTAGCTGCAGGGCTTGTAATACGCGATACTACCTATATTAATATTATTGATACTTTGTTTTCAAAAACCAGCATGCTAAATCGTTTAAGGCCATTTCATCTTGATTCGATTTCTTATGTCCCATTTAGCGCAGGCCAAAAATTTGACCTTGATGCAGGTGAAATAGAAAAAAACAGAGTTAAAGTTAAAGTTTTTGAAGCTTTCGCACCTTATAAGAAAATTTATACTGGTCTTGAAACTCAAAAACACAATGTTAAACTTCATGAAGGATTAAGAGTTGGTTCCATGACTGAACCTTCTACAAGTGGAAACTGGGAATAATCAAATAAAGACCATTCATAATATAGTTGACGAAGCTTTTAATTCATCATCTGCTTTGTCATATCATTTGTCCATTCAACTCGGGTTGGATGGACTTTCTTTTTGCATACTGGATATAAAAAACAATAAATTCCTTGTGCTGAAATCCTTTAAATTCAATAAAATATTTACCTGGGAACAATTAGCCCAAACTCTTGAAAGCACTTTTAAGCTTGAAGATTTATTAAAAAATCAATATAAGTCGGTTTCTTTTCTTATCAACCACAACCAGTTTACCATTGTTCCTGATCCGCTTTTTGATACTAATAACCAGAAAGATTACCTGAAACTCAATGCCACTTTTGACAATAGTTATTCTATAAATAATGATGTATTAAAAAGCATTGATGCACGTAATGTTTTTGCTATTCCTCAAGGAGTTGAAAAAATAATCAGACACTATTTTAGAGATTGTAAGATAATGCATCATACCTCTTCTCTGATTGAGAGCTTTATTAACAAAAACAAGAATAGCAATGAAAACCAATTGTTTGTAAATATAAATGCCTCTGCATTTGATTTAATATTAATTGCCGGAAATAAATTGATTTGCTGCAATACATTCAATTTTTATTCTAATGAAGATTTCGTTTATTATGTACTGTTTGTATGTGAACAATTTAAACTGAATCCTGAAAAAATAAACTTAATTTTAAGTGGAGATATTGAGAAAAATTCTGAAAATTATTCATCTATTTTTAACTATATCCGCAATATCAGCCTGATTACTCGTAATGAGAGCTTTTCCTATTCCTATAAATTTGATGAAATTCCTGGTCATTTTTATTATAACCTGTTGAATCAGTTTACTAGTTAATATTTTTAATTTCGGCTTACTTCTTGGGCTGAATTAAATGGAATCACGCATAGGCGCAAAGGACGCAAAGAAAAAAACAATTATTCTTGGGGCTTACTTCTTTTGGGCTGAATTAATTGGAATCACGCAAAGGTGCAAAGGACGCAAAGAAAAAAAACAATTATTCTTGTGGCTTACTTCTTTTGGGCTGAATTAATTGGAATCACGCAAAGGCCCAAACGGCCCAAATAAAAAAAAAA